>RFMG01000059.1 GCA_009927835.1 Verrucomicrobiota bacterium
AAGAAAGGCATTGGCCGCAACCCCATCCGCCGCCAGCGCGGATCCGGCGTTAAATCCGTACCACCCGACCCAAAGCATTCCCGTGCCCACCATACAAAGCACCATGCTGTGGGGAGGCATGGCCTCCTTGTTCCATCCAATCCGTTTCCCAAGAATGATACAGGCGGTCAAAGCGGACCATCCCGAGCCCATTTCGACCACGAACCCGCCGGCAAAATCGATCGCCCGAATCCCCGCTGTGGAATTCCACACCCCATTCATCCACCCGGTACTGCCCCACACCATGTGGGTTAGGGGAAAGTAGACAACAAACATCCACGCGCCCGTGAAAAAAAGAACGGCTGAAAACTTCATCCTCTCTGCCAAAGCACCGATCAGCACCACGGGCGTGATAATCGCGAACATCAGCTGGTACATGCTGAAAACGTTTTGCGATACCCAGTAAGCATAATCCGTGTTGGGAGCTGAAGTTACGCCCCGAAGAAACGTGAACTCTAACCCGCCCAGAAAAGGGCTTTGGAAGCTTTTCCCGAAAACGAGACTATACCCTGCCGCCCACCAGAGAATCGTCACCAGTCCGGTGATTCCCAAACATTGGGCCATGATCGAAAGCACGTTTTTAGAACGAACCAGGCCACCATAAAAAAGGGCGAGCCCTGGAAGGGTCATGAACAGGACCAGCGCCGCCGAAACCATCATCCACGCGTTGTGGCCCGGCCCCCCCACTCCGACGGAGGCGGTGGTGGGCCGCTGCTCGGGATTTCCCGTGTTTGATTTAAGGGTAGCGGCAGGATCGCCGTTCGTCAGGTATGCCTCGAGACCCGCCACCCTTTGCTCGAGCGTGGGAGCGGGAGATTCCGCTTGGGTACTGCTTGAAAATGGAAGACTGAGTCCGATTGCCAAGACCCCAGCGCCAAGCCACGATTTCACCCGCCCTTCCTTGCTTGGCTCTTAGGCTTGATCCGTTGTCGCTGCCGCTGCCTCGCCCTCGCCCACAGCAAAGCGGGTGAAGCGCCGGACGACGATGTTTTCGCCCAGCTCCCCAATTTTTGAGGAGATGATGTCTTTCATGGTCAAATTGGCGTCCTTCACGAAAGCCTGCTCCATCAGACATACCGTGCTGTAGTATTTTTCGACCTTGCCTGCGACGATCTTCTCCACGACGGCCTCCGGCTTTCCCTTGATCTGCGCGGCGGCCACCTCCCTCTCGTCCTGGAGCGCTTTTTCGGGAACCTCCTCCCGGCTTACGTACAGGGGGCTGGCCGCGGCAATTTGCAGGGTGATATCCTTGACCAGTTCGCGGAAATGCTCGTTCTTGGCAACAAAATCGGTTTCACAGTTCACCTCCACCAGCACCCCCACCTTCCCTCCCAGATGAATGTAGGAGGCGATCACCCCTTCCCGGGTCTCACGGCCCGCCTTCTTGCCCGCCGCCAGGTTGAATTTCTTGCGGAGGATTTTTTCGGCCTCCTCGGGATTTCCATTGGCCTCGGTCAGGGCTTTTTTGCAATCCATCATGCCTGCGTGGGTGCGGTCGCGCAGATCTTTTACAATTTTGGGGTCAATCGTTGCTGCGGGGGTCATGGAATCAATCCTTTCAAGACGCTCTTAGGCAGTCAGAGCGGCTTCCTTGCCTTTCGAGGTGCGCTCTTTTTTCTTTTTCTCGCTCTTTTCACCCTGTTCCGCCTTTTCTGACTTCTCCGATACGGGGTGCGCAGGTCCCCGCCGGCGACCCTCTTCGATGGCGTCCGCCATCGGTTCCATCACAGCTCGGATGGAGCGAATGGCGTCGTCGTTACACGGAACCGCGATGTCGGCATCGTCCGGATCGGCATTCGTGTCGGCCAAGGCAATCACGGGGATCCGGAGGCGGCGAGCCTCCTTGACGGCGATCTCCTCCTTGGGCATGTCGACCACAATCATCGCGGCCGGTATCTTGTCCATGTCCAGAATTCCTGCGAGGTTACGGCCCAGCTTCGTTTTTTCCCTTCGGAGGGCCGCAGACTCCTTTTTGGGAAGAAGATCCATCGCGCCCGAGGACTCCTTGGTCTCGATGCTTTTTAATTTTGCCACGCTGCGGCGAATCGTGGCCAGGTTCGTGAGGGTTCCCCCAAGCCAGCGGCCGGTCACGTAGTGGGACTTGGTGCGTTCCGCCAGCTCTTTGACCACTTCCTGAGCCGGTTTTTTCGTCCCTACGAACAGGATATGTCCCCCCTTGGCACAAGCCTCGCGGAGAAAGTCGGCCGCTTTGCGAACCTGTTCGGCCGTCTTGGATAGATCGATGATGTAGATTCCGTTGCGGGGACCAAAGATGAACTCCTTCATCTTGGGATTCCATTTGTCGGTGCGGTGTCCAAAGTGAACCCCTGCTTCGAGGAGTCGTTTCACCTCTGCTTCTGTGGCCAGCATAGTTTTATTTCCTGTCCGTATATGACCCCGACGAGTCGGAGCTTCCCTTTCTAGGGAATAAGGTTTCAGTTTCGATGTCCGCAAGAGCGAACGTTGAATCCAGGCATCCCCTTATTTTCAAAAAGAATCTAAGGGCAAAGCTTTTTCAACATAGAGAGTTCTTGCGCGAAGCCAAGCATCACGTTTCCTTTCTGATACGATTTTTAGCCACCACATCCTCTAAATCCGTCCTCTTTTTACTTTTTTCTATTGACAATATATTTTAAGTCATTTATATAACGAAGGATGCGATGCATTTTACCTGTTTTAACAGCTTTCGCTGGTTTTTCCCTGTGCACACAAGCTGTTGGGGTCGAGTCTGTTAAGGGAGATTCATCCAAGAAGAAAGTGGTGGAAGCAGCCCCTACCAATAGTTATCCCATCAAGCGGAATATTGTGACCACCTATTTTTGGATTGGTCAGGGTGGAACAAGCATCAGCTCGACCCAAAACATCATGAGTGCGTGGGATCAATTTTGGAAAAAGAACTTTGGCGGAATCGATGCACCCGAGGATCGTCGGGATGCGAAAAAGTTTCGGGAGGCGAGTTTGCCCGAGAAGTTCGCACCCACGCTGAATCCTTTTTACGTTGCCCTTCCCTTTAATGACATCGCTTTCCCGAAGAAATCTCGAGAGTACGTCCCGTGGTGGAGCGAGGCGGACTATCAAAAGGACCGCCTTGAATCCCAGTGCAAAGGTCGGTGGGTCATGATCAAATTTCATAATAAGGTGTGTTTTGCGCAGTGGGAGGACGTGGGACCGCTGCGCTACGACCATGCGGAGTATGTCTTTGGCGAGGAGCGTCCGACCCGCTACTCGCGGGCCGGGCTGGATGTTTCCCCCGCGGTCCGGGATTACCTGGGACTAAGCGGGCTCGACAAAACCGACTGGAAGTTTGTGGACGACGATCAGATTCCCTACGGTCCGTGGATCGAATACGGGGAACAGGCGATCCTTTATAGTGCCATCAAGGGCCAGACCGCCAAAAAGCTTCGCAAGGATCTCTGAGTTCCGCGGGTTTGGCCTGCCCCCTACTTGCGCATCGCCCACACGGCCAGAGCCGAAATGTCCGACGGATTCACCCCCGAGATCCTGGCGGCTTGGCCGAATGTTTTGGGTCGAATCTCCTGTAATTTTTGCCGTGCCTCTTTTTTCAGGCCGACGACCGACTCATAGTTGAAATTCTCGGGGATGTTTTTCCCCTCCATCTCCCTGAGGGTCGCAATTCTCTCCAAATCCCGCGCGATGTAGCCGGAGTATTTCACGTCCGCTTCCACCGCCTCCGCGATCTCTCCCCTCACCCTCTGAAACTCCTCGGGCAAATCGTTCCACGTGATCTCCGGCCGGCGCAACCAGTCCTCCAGGGTTTTTCCGTCCCGTCTTGCCTTCCCCAGCTTGGCGCGGCACTCGTCGATTTCGCCTCGCTTCTCTTTTGTCCGGCGCACCCGCTCGGCCGAGGCCAGCCCCAGCTCCCCTGCCCTCTCCGTCAGGCGGAGATCGGCATTATCTTGACGGAGCAGAAGCCGATATTCGGCTCGCGAAGTGAACATTCGGTACGGCTCCCGGGTTCCCTTCGTCACCAGATCATCCACCATGACTCCGATGTAAGACTCGTGCCGCTGCGGCCGCCACGCCTCTGCACCGCGGGACTCCAACGCCGCATTGATCCCAGACAAGATCCCCTGCCCAGCCGCCTCTTCGTACCCGGAGGTCCCATTCAGCTGCCCCGCAAAATATAGTCCCCTCACCAACTTCGTCTCGAGCGACGGCCAAAGCTGCGTGGGCGGGCAGTAGTCATACTCCACCGCATAGCCAGGCCGAAGAAACTCCGCCGCTCCAAGCCCGGGTATCGACCGTATCATCTCAATCTGCACGTCGAAAGGCAGACTCGTTGAGCAGCCGTTCACGTAGAACTCATTCGTATGCCTTCCCTCCGGCTCAAGAAAAATCTGATGCCTCTCCTTTTCCGGGAACTTTACAATTTTATCTTCTATCGAAGGGCAGTACCTCGGCCCAACTCCTTGAATGACACCACAATACAATGGAGATCTAGACAGGTTTTTCCGGATTATCTGTGCGGTATTTTCGGTTGTGTGCGTTATCCAGCAAGGCATTTGTTCCACGTGGAACAAGCCGTCTTTCCATTCGTTGAGTGTAAAGCTATCCTCAGGTGCTTTTTTAATGGTGTCGACCAGGTAACTAAAGGTCGGGGGAGGAGAATCGCCGTGTTGCGGGTCTAACTTTGTAAAATCTATGCTGCGCTTGTTAAGCCTGGGCGGCGTGCCGGTTTTGAGTCTTTCCACCTGAAATCCAAGCGCCTTTAGCTCATCCGAAAAGGTGCTTGTGCCGTCCCCCATTCTGCCTCCGGCCACACTGTTGTCCCCTACATGCATCAGTGCTTTTAGGAACGTCCCGGTTGTCACAACGATCCTCTTCCCGTTGAACCGAACACCCAGGTTGGTTGTCACGCCGCGCGCCTCACCATCCTCAACCACCAGCCCCGCTATCTGTCCTTGCTTGAGATCGAGCCGTGGCTGATTCTCCAAGGCGAACTTCATCCTAAACTGATAAGCTTTTTTATCACACTGGGCGCGGGGGCCGCGGACGCTGGGACCTTTGCTCGAGTTTAGCATCCGCATCTGGATTGCCGTGGCATCGGTATTCAAGGCCATTTCTCCGCCTAAGGCATCGACTTCCCGGACGATGTGGCCCTTGGCCAGCCCACCGATCGCCGGGTTGCAGCTCATTTGGCCAACGGTGTCCAGGTTCATGGTTAAGAGCAGTGTCTCGGCTCCCATCCGCGAAGCGGCCAGCGCTGCCTCAATGCCAGCGTGCCCAGCACCAATTACGATAACATCGTAATTTTTTGGGAATACGAAGTGGGCCGGTGCTTTCACAAAAGAGTGGCTATACAGCAGGAGAGGGGAGCCGGTCGGTAAAAATCGTCTTTGCGGGGCTTAACCTACCAGGATGCTTGGGCTCACTATTGGGCAAACCAATTGGCAAAAGTAGTGCGACTGCTATATTTTTATCTCCTTCTGCACCAATAGTTTCCTTTACTTTTGCCTCATCCCATCCATTGATATAACAGGAGGAGTAGCCTTTGGATTGTGCAGCAAGTGCGAGGGTGGTTGCCATGATCATAGCGTCCTTGATGGCGTATTCGCGTTCTTTTTCGCCCAGACCTTTCTGAAAGCCTGGGGCATTTTCACGAATCCAATCGGCAAATTTTTGTGGCCAGGCTCCTGAGGAGACTCCCGTTTTTAGGATATCGTCCATATGGGTTTCCCAACCGCGAATCGAGACGGTGAAAACAAAAGTGATCGGGGCCTCCAAAATCTGCTTTTGTCCCCAGGCCGCGGCAGCGAGAGCCTCTTTCTGGGCCATCGACCGAACCATAACAACTCGGGTGGGCTGAAAGTTCCAAGAGCTGGGCGCGTCCTGCATCAAGGAGAGAAGCTCATGGAGAACCGCCTCCGGGATCGGGTCGTTCTTAAAGGTTTTTGTGCTTCGCCGCTGGCGGATGGCCTGCGAGGTGGTGAGTTCGTGTGTGGACATAAAGGGAACTTAACAGCAAGGGCTGGGGAGGGGAAGGGGGGACGCCTCGAACCCCGAGGGTTCGGATGCGTGGGCGAGAGTGGTGCGGACCCCTCGGCGGGGTGTCCCTACCTGCCTCAATTCACCGACAGCAGGCCTTCGATCGTCCGAATTTCCGCGTGTTCGGACTGGATCGACCAAAGCTTGGAGTAAAGGCCTTCGGACCGGGTCAGCTCCTCGTGGCTGCCAAGTTCAATGATTTTACCGTGTTCCACAACGGCAATGGCATCCGCTTTGCGAACGGTGGAAAGCCGATGGGCCACGACGATACTGGTTCGGCCGGAGAGAAGATGGTCGAGGGCAAGTTGGATCTGCTTCTCCGTCGCTGTATCCACGCTGGCGGTGGCCTCATCAAGAATAAGAACTGGAGGATCTTTCAGAAGAGCCCGGGCGATGGATAGCCTCTGCCGCTCTCCGGCACTGAGTCGGACACCTCTCTCACCAACTTTCGAATTCCAGCCATCAGGAAGAGCGCGGACAAAGTCGAGCGCACAGGCGGCCTGCAGAACTCTTTCGATCTCGATATCGGTGGCTCCTGGTTTGCCCAGCTCGAGATTTCCCGAACCGTCGCCTGAAATAGAAAAGGCTCTTGAGTTACAACCCCGACCTCACGACGAAGTTCCTCGAGGGCAATCTGTGGAAGGGGGGTGCCATCGAGCAAAACTTCCCCGGAAGTCGGATCGTGAAACCGGGCCACAAGAGAGGCCAACGTGGTTTTGCCGGCACCGGTCGGCCCGACAAGGGCAAGGGAGGTGCCCGCAGGAATTTTGAGATCGATGCCGTGAAGAACCTCTTTGCCTGTTCGATAGGAGAAGTGGATGTTTTTGAAAATCACCTCGCGGGCGGAGCCTTGGCGCGCGGGGAGCTTCACGAGCGGCGCGCTCGGAAGATGCCCCGGCTCGGGTTCGGCATCCAAAATGGAAAAGACCCTTTCTCCCGCTGCACGGCCAGCCTGGATCAGCTGATTGAGGCTGTGAAGTCGGCCGACCGGCTCGTAAAACATTCCGACATAAAGAAGAAAAGCCACAAGCTCCCCGACCGCCATTTTGCCGTCGAGAACCGACCTGCCCCCAACCCAGAGAACCAGACAGGTTCCCGCCGCGGCAAGCCATGCCATCGAGGGGGAGTAAAAGGCCCACGCCTTCATGATTCCGAGGGAGGCGGTGCGAACATCTTGCGCCACTTTTTCAAAGCGGTTGGCGCCCTCCTGGAGCCAACCATAGGTTTTGATCTGCTTCATCCCCTGAAGATGATCCATCAGGAGGGAGTTCAAGGCGGAGGAGGCTTTCCGCTGGATTCGGTAGCGCGGATGAGCGGTGAGGGTGTAGTAGAGGGCGCCCGCCGCAAGAAAGGGGATGGGGGCCAGGGACCAGGCGGCAAGAAGGGGATCGATTCGAAAAAGAATGAATCCGACTCCAAAAAGTTGAAGGAGCGCGATCAGGCCCTGCTCGATCCCATCGATCAGCATCCGTTCCATGTTCATGACATCCTCGCTCACACGGGTCAGCAGATCCCCGCTGGAGCGGTGGTCGTACCATGAGGTGGAAAGACGCTGGAACGCGGAGTAAAGATCCCGTCGGAGATCGAGAATCACCTTTTGCTCAAAAAGGTTGTTGAGGAGGATTCGGAGGGCGTTCAGGCCATCGCGGCCGAGAAAGACGAGAAGCAGCACTCCAACCAGCCAAGGAAGGCGGTCCTTTTGTCCCTTCGCAATGACATCATCAATCAGGTACCCGGTCAGGCGCGGGTAGACGAGGCCGAGAAGGGTGGAGAGCAGGGCGGCCGAGATGGTTCCGACGGCATAGCCCGGATATTTGCGCAGGTAGGCGGCGATTCGAAGAGCAACGGGCATGGAGAGGAAACCTTACAAGATCAGGGAGGGGAAGGTCGATGAGGGGAAGCCTGAGGAACAGGCTTGGAAAGGCATACGACCCTCAAGCCGGTGCGAGCCCGAGGGTTCTCAACAGCGCCCGATCGTCTGATTCCTCAGGATTCGGGGCGGTCAGCAACTTGTCGCCGAAGAAAATCGAGTTTGCGCCTGCAAAAAAGCAGAGGGCCTGCGCCTCGCGGGTGAGCGCGGTGCGACCCGCGCTCAGGCGGACGCGGGCGCGGGGCAAGGCGATCCGGGTGGTGGCGATCAGCCGGACCAGCTCGAACACGTCGATCGGCTTCTGGCCGGCGAGGGGGGTGCCCTCCTGCGGCATGAGACAGTTGATCGGAACGCTTTCGGGGGAGGGGTCAAACCCGCAGAGGACCTCCAGCATTTTCAACCGGTCGTCCTCCGACTCCCCCATTCCCAAAATTCCCCCGCAGCAGACCGACATTCCTGCCCTCTGAACCGAGCGGATGGTCCGAAGGCGGTCTTCAAAAGAGTGGGTGGTGACGATGTTGCGATAGTGGTCAGGGGAGGTGTCGAGGTTGTGGTTATAGGCTGTGACTCCCGCTGCCTTCAGCTGGCGGGCAGCTTCGTCGGTGAGTTGACCCAGCGTGACACAAACCTCCATGCCCAGCTGTTTCACGTCGCGGATGATATCGAGAACCGACTCGAACTTGGCCTCCCCCTCGCGGACGCCCTTCCAAGCGGCGCCCATGCAAAAACGCCCTGCTCCCGCCTGCTTGGCTTGGCGGGCCTCCTCGAGGACGGCTTGGCGATCCATCAAGCGCTCCGCTTTAACGCCGGTGTCGTAGCGGGCGCTTTGGGCGCAGTATCCGCAATCCTCACTGCATCCACCGGTCTTGATGCTTAATAGCCGGCACAGCTGGACTCCCTCCTTTTGACCCCAATAGGTCCTGTGAACTTGCCGGGACTGCTCCAAAAGCGAAAAGAGGGGCTGGTGATAGACAACGGACAGGGAGTCAAATGCTTTGGGAGGAACGGAGTTGAGGGCAACCATCCGACAAGGGTGGCAAGGGTGGCATGGGAGGTCAAAAACTGATTGCTTATACAAATGGAAGGAGGACGATTCCCGAATGAAAACAAACCTACTCCTTCTTCTTGGCACCCTCGTTGGAATCATCAGTCCGCTTTCGGCCCGGGCGGATTTTTTCGGCAAGCTGGAACCCCAACTGATCCAGGTCGCGGATGGGAAAAAGGGGGATTATAAAAAACCTGCGACCAGTCCCAAGTACACGGCGATCTACTACTCGGCGCACTGGTGTCCCCCGTGCAGGGCCTTCACCCCGAAACTTGTGGAGTGGTACAAGGAATTTAAGCCGAAACATCAGGACTTCGAACTGGTGTTTGCCAGCTCGGACAAGAGCGAGGCGGCACAGATCGAGTATATGACAGAGATGGGAATGCCATGGCCCGCCATGAAATTTGCGGCCGCAAAAGACCCTACTTTGAAAAAATATTCCGCCAGCGGGATTCCCTATCTTGTCCTCATCGACCCAACCGGCAAGGACCTGACGGGGCAAAAAGACAATGAGTGGCAACCGCCGCAAGGGGTACTCTCCAAAATCGAGGAGATTGTGGGCGGGAAGAAGTGATGCGCTGCCTTCTTTTTGCGTGTCTTCTGATGTCGTTGACGGGAGTTGCCCGGACCGAGAGCTACGATGATTATGTGGCGCGCCACAAGAGGATCCAGAAGATGGTCAACCCGATGAACGTGCCCGTCGCGAATGTTTTGAACGACCAGTGGGATGCGAATCCGGAGTATGCCAACCCGAACAACCGGGTCGCCACGCCGGGGCCAAAAAAGTTTTATATCAAATCATCCCGTGACGATCAGGGGCGGGTGACCTGCCTTCCCAGGCCGAGATAACTCCCCACGGGGGTGAATGTTCCGAGCCGCCCCAGGCTGCGGCAGAGCCTGGCCATCCGATGGACCCGCTCTGTCTGGCTCCGGCGTGTCAGCCAGCGGGGGATTTCACGCTCCGGAAGGGCGGAAAGTTCCCAAGGATGAAAATACAGGCACAGCAGTCCGTCGTGCTGGAGAACGCGGGCACACAAGGCCATATAGATCGGCAAAGGCAAAATATGAAAACTGGCCCAAAAAAGGGGAAAGCGGATGCCGGGCAGCACGGCGGCAGGAACTTCCCAAAGAGGTCCGATCTGAAACGGCCGGCGGGGCTCGTGTCGATGATCGTAGCGACCGGGAACCCATGTCGGATTCAGGGAGGCGTCGTAACGGAATCCGGCCCGGGTGATCTCCTCTTTATTGATTCTCCGAAGCCTCGGGGAACGAAAGCCATCCACCCCCTGACCTGAAATGTCCCGCAAAAGGATGCGGCTGTCGGCAAGACGCAGCTCATCCTGCGGTCGGTGGGACCAACCGTGGGAGGCGATCTCATGACCCCGCGCCCCCGTTTCCCGAACAAGATCCGGAGCCCCCTGTGCGAGTCTCGCCGTGCAAAATGCCGTGCCCGGGCATTCCCACTCCTTTGTATGATCCAGCCACTCCTGCCATATTTCCCGACCTCGGCCCAATCCGTGGTCGGAGAGGGCCGGAGCCCCGAAATCGGCTGGCGCATCATACTCCTCCACATCCCACGTCAGGAGGATGGAGTTCATTCGTGAAGGCGGTAGGCCCCCATCCATGCCCACCACCGGATCAGAAAAAGATCCTTGAGGGCACGGAAGGAATCACAGCAAAGTTTCACACGGCTGGTTTTGTAAGTGTGTCGAGAACTCACCTGAGCGGGGATCTGCCCAACGCCCAAGCCGAGTTTGCGGCAAAGATAGAGTAGCTCCACATCGAAGGCAAAGTCGGCAAGTCTCTGCCTCGTAAAGAGGCGTTGTGCAGCCTTCCTTTGAAACCCCTTCAGGCCTGCTTGGGTGTCCGGGTAGTTGATCCCCAAAAGGAAACAGGCCAAACGGTTGAATCCCCACCCCAGAAAAGCTCTTCGGGCAGGGAGCCCTCCCTGGGCCTGAGGTGCCATGGAGCGGGAACCTATGACAACATCGTGCTGTTCAAGCGCGCGCCGCAAGGTGGCGAGGTGGTCGATAGAGTAAGCCAAGTCCCCATCCATGAACATCAGTTGGTCCTCCGTGGCGCCCTCAAATCCGTGCCGTACCGCCGCCCCTTTCCCTCCATTTTTGGGCAGGATTTTTACCTCGGCATTTTTTAGGGATGTCAGACGCTGCTTAAAGGCTTCCCCCGTGCCGTCCCTGGAACCATCATCCACAACGACCACACGCAGTCCGGGATCTCGACGGCATGCCTCCTCCAAGCTTTGCGATACTTCCTCCACCAAATGACGCTCGTTGCAAACCGGCAGGACGAGCCGAGCTGTCGCAAAGGAGTTCAAACAACGACACTTTGAACAGGGAAACCAACATGTCAAATGAGGCTAATTCATCATTTGTGAACGATGTGCCCACAATCGACCTCGGAATAAAGGTCCCGCTTTTTATGACGCAGCGAGCTCCCTTTGGCTGTCCATGACCGTGTTTATCCAAATAATTTTCGAAGAAGGTTTCGCAGATTCCGGCTTGGGTAGCGAGCCGTCCACCGTTTGAGTTCAAATAGGGATGTGGCGGGAAGGTTGATCCCGCGGTGCATCGTGCAGGCAGTTTTGAACCCTGCCGATCGGACCAGCTCCACGGTGATCTGGTTATAATCCCCATAGGGATAGGCAAAGTGCTCAACGGGAATACCAAACCGATCTTCCAGCTTTTTTTTGCTGGAGAAGATTTCCTCCTTGGCCTGTTCACGCGAAAGACGGGAAAGCCTGGGATGGGTGCACGTGTGGGCTCCAATCCAGTGCCCGGCGGAAAGCCACTCCTTGATCTGAGACTCGCTCATCAGGGGATCGGCCTCGCCACCCTCCCGCCCCTCCCAATCACTCGTTTGACCCAGCCGATCCGCCACCAGGTAGTTAATCGCCCGAAGATTGCTTTTTTGCATTCGCGGAAGCGCCTCGGTGAGATTGTTGAGAAAACCGTCATCGAAAGAGATCGTGAACCTGTTTTTTGCCGTGCCGTCAGGCCGCCCCGGAGGATCGGATGCGAAACCACGGGATGAAAGTTCCTCCATCTGGCGGGAGAAAAGAGCCGGATCGAGGTAGAGTCCCTTGATCCGGGCATGTTTGGGGGGTTTCGCGATCTTGTGATAGCAAAGGATCGCCTGGCCCTGGCGGAAGAGGTCCGCAAAAGGAGCCAGCTCGGCATAATAGTCCGGCAGGGATCGGGTTTGCATCGATTTAGCCGCTCGTCCGGGTGGAGTTCAGGGACTCGGAAACGAGTCGCGCCACCTCGTCGGGTGAGATCCGGGAAAGGCAAAGCGCCCGCCCTCCTGAGCACTTCTGTTGGCCTGCTTCTGCACATTCGCACGACCGTAGGATGATCTGGTGGGCTGCACCCCTCGGCTCCCAGCCCGGGCGACCCACCGACTCGCGGAAAAGGGAGACGGTCGGTTTACCCAACGCCATCGCCAGATGAAGGACTCCCGAGTCGAGTCCGACATGCAGTTGGGATGCCCTCAGCAGTGCGGCAAAACGTGCCATGGGAAGGGGATCAAAAAAGTTTTGAACCCTCCCGTCCTGCGCCAAAGAGAGCAGATCTGCCTGACGTGCGATCTCGCGCCGCGATCCGGAACCGGTGACCACAACGCGGGTTTCAGGCGCTTTTTCCCAAACCCGGTGGAGAACATCCGACCAAGCGTCGAGAGGCCACTCGTTGAGAGGGGAGCTGGCCGCACTGATCGAAAGATGGAGAAACGGGGAGGAGACTTGGCGTTTTGCCCACGCCTCGTCCTCTTTCGGAATCGCCCATGCCCACCCGGGATTGGCTCCCTCCCAGCCCAGGTCGCGAAGCACCGAAAGCCTTTGTTCGAACACCGGCTGCCCGCGGTCCCTCCGAGAAATCGTCCGGGTCAGCCGCCAGTTGGAGGGCCATGCATTCCGCCCCGTCAAATGGGCCACACGCTCCCGGGCTCCGCTCCAACCCGTGCAGAAGAGATTGCGATCGGAGCCCGCAAAGGAGATCGCAGCATCGTACCTCTCCTTTCGGATGGCCAAGAGGGTCCCGAGATTTTTCCAAGGAGGCGGGCTGGGTTTTCGCAGGGGAATGATCCAGCAGCGATTCACCTCAGGCACCAACCCCAGGAGGTCCGCGCCAACGGGGGTCGTCATGACATCCACCCGTGCCCCCGTTTGGGCGATCGCCCGAATCGCGGGAATCGAATGAACGGTGTCACCCAAAAAACCAAGATCCACCACCAGGACCTTTTTCCAGGGAGGAAGAGGCATGGGGTAGTTTCGGTCAGGGAAGAGGAATGGCCAACCCAGAAACGCCGTCTTGGCCCACGGTTCCCCTTCGAACAAGATGGCGGCATGAGATCCCGCCCGCTCCCCTTCGTGTTCGAGTTTGCGAGCAACCTGAAAGCCGACCCGAACAAGGTGATGAAATTTCATTTGGACCCAAAAAACATCGCCCGGATCTCCCCGG
The DNA here is from genome assembly GCA_009927835.1 of Verrucomicrobiota bacterium. Lineage (GTDB taxonomy): Bacteria > Verrucomicrobiota > Verrucomicrobiia > Methylacidiphilales > Verrucolacustridaceae > Verrucolacustris. The sequence continues at coordinate 13,436 of RFMG01000059.1, forward strand.
GATGGATTCGGATCGTATCCCTTGCCTCCCCCGAGCACATTGTGCAGGGCTCGAAAATTCATCTCACCGTCCGCTCCTTCGGATTCCCCCAATCGTGGGAGGTCACCGTGGCAGAGGTGGTGGATTTTTCGGGGTCCCCCGCAAAAGCCTCCCTCTTGGATGTGGCGGAACGGGGGCCCTTCCCGTACTGGCACCATCTGCACGAGTTTTGGGCAGCCCCGGACGGAACCACCGGACTGGTCGACCGAATCGAGTTTCTTCCTCCCGGCGGCGTTCTGGGGGTCCTGGCCTTGCCGCTGATCCGTAAGTTTTTTGAAATTCTTTTCCGCGCCCGCCATCAAGCCACGCGAACCATCCTCGAAGCCGCTTAGCTAGGCTGGCTGAGGTGGGCCACGGGCCCGATGGAGGCCCAGTCCACAGCGACCGACTGCTTCAGGAATGTCTTGTGGCTGACGTAGCTCACCTTACCCGTCCGAACCCCGTGCTCATGGACGAGGCGGGTGGTCTTGACGTCGTAGCAGCAGTACTCCGCCACCTGTTTTTGCTTTCCCTCCCTCCACCACTGGATCGCCTCCATGCCGGACGCGGTTTTTTTCACGCCGCAGGTGGCCTCGGCGACGGCATCCAGGCCGACGCGGTGTTTGATTCTTTCCTCCAGGCTGACCATCAGGTCGAGGGTGGGGACGGTGGAAAAGTCGAAAACGGAGTAGGCGGCAAGGACGCTATAATCAAACCGAAGCACGTTGAAGCCGACCACCAGAGCCGCGCGCCGCAGATCGGCGATCAGGCGGTCCACGTCCTTTTCCAAATACACCTCATACTCCGCCTTGTCGGCGTGATACAGGACGGCAACGGATACGCCCATCCGATCGATGTGACCCCAACCACCCACCTCGGCCGCACTTTTCTGTGTCTCGAGGTCAAAATAAACGATGTTGCCCATCCCCTTGTAGGAAATCGCAGGCGGGGTCGAAAAGGCAACCGCTTTTCGCGCGCAGGTTCGACTTGTTCTTTTTCCTCCCCGAGGGTATAACGACAGTCTATGACTGACTCCAGATTAGCAAGACAGACGGCGGAACGATTGATCGGCTCCAGGGCCCAACTTCTCAAATTCAGCTGCCTGCTGGGTTTCGACGGCTTCCTGGATTCGATCGTGCAGGTGGTGGACCAGCGCCAGACGGCCACGAAATACCTTCCCTTCACCTCCATCAAACCTTTTGCGAAAAAGATCGCCGACGCCGCCGGGAAAAGCGCGAATTTTGAGGTTGTTCCGACCACCGAGAAGATCGGGGGGAACGGCCCCCTGATGGCTTTCGCCATGTCGACCCTGGGCGCCCCCGTGGAATACATGGGGATGTGCGGATATCCGAAACTTCACCCCGTTTTCACCGAATTTGCGAAACGTGCCAAGGTTCACTCCTTTGCCGAACCCGCCTTGACCTCCGCACTGGAGTTCAACGACGGAAAAATCATGCTGGGCCAGCTGGCTTCGGTCCAAGATGCGAACTGGGAAACGATCCAGTCCCGCCTGGGTGACAAGCTGGTCCAGAAGCTGTGGTCCTCAGCCGCCTTTGTCGGCATGGTCAACTGGACGATGTTGCCGCACATGTCGGCCATCTGGAAAAAGCTGCTGACCGAGTACAAGGCCGGCAAGCCGGGCAAGCGGAAGCAGCTGTTCTTCGACTTGGCGGACCCTGCCAAGCGGATCGAGGCGGATCTTTTGGCGGCGCTGAAGATCATCGGGGAGTTCCAATCCGAAAACGACGTCACCCTGGGGATGAATGAGAGCGAGGCCATGCATGTCGCGAAGGTTCTCCGGCTGAAGGGTGCGACAAAAAACCCCAAGGCGTGCGCCTCGCTGGCGGGTGCCATCCGTGAAAAAATGGGCATCCAGGTCGTCGTGATTCACCCGATCGAGTACGCCTGCGCAGCGGACGCGGAGGGGGAGGTGTTCGTCACAGGACCTTATACCTCCAAGCCCAAAATCAGCACCGGGGCCGGGGATCACTTCAACGCCGGGTTCGCCATCGCGCGATTGCTCGGTTTGGGGCTCCCCCACTCCCTTCAGCTGGCTGTGGCGGCCTCCGGCTTTTACGTGCGGCACGGAAACAGCCCGAACCGCGAACAGCTGGTGCGGTTTCTCCAGACCCTGTAGGAAATTTTCCGAGGGCCTTGTTCCCTTCCCGGTTCGCGGGAAGCTATTCCCGGGCCGCCTTGTACATCTCCAGCGCCCGGAGGCGCTGGGTGGAGTGATCCACGATGGGTGCGGGATACGAGAGGGACGTTGCCTCGGGCACATATCGGGCGATGAACTTGCCTTCCGAGTCGAATTTTTCCGCCTGGCTGGTGGGGTTGAAAATCCGAAAGTAAGGCTGGGCATCGGTTCCCGTCCCGGCCGCCCACTGCCAGCCCCCGTTGTTGGCCGCCAAATCCCCATCGAACAACTTTTCCATAAAGTAGCGCTCCCCCCACTGCCAGGAGACGAGGAGATCCTTGGTCAGGAAGGAGGAGACGATCATGCGGAGACGGTTGTGCATCCAGCCGGTCTGGTTCAGCTGCCGCATGGCCGCGTCGACGATCGGGAAACCGGTCTGCCCCTCGCACCAGGCTTGAAACCGGTCGGTTCGGTTTTCCCACTCGATCTTGTCGTAAGCGGGACGGAAGGCACGGGTGGCGACGTGAGGAAACTCCCACAGGATCTGCTTGTAAAAATCCCGCCAGATCAGCTCCCCGATGAAAACGTCGACCTCCTTTTTTGAGGCTGGGTCCTCGCTCCGAACCCGCCGGGCGGCGGCAAGAACCGTCCGGGGAGAAAGAGTTCCAAAACGGAGATGAGGGGAGAGGTGGGAGGTGCTGTCCTGGAACGGCAGGTTCCGTGTGGTCTCGTACCGGGTGATATTTTTCCTTACAAAAGAACGAAGCAGCTCCTGCGCGCTTTTTTCCCCCGCTGCAGGAACAGGGATATCACACTTTTCGAGTCCCAAGTCTCCCAACGTGGGAAACGAAATCCCCTTGGTCTTGGTCCATCCCTGGATTTGAGCGGGGCGGGGAAGAGGATCATGGGGTGGCTTTGCCTTCCAGGCCAGGGAGAAGGGGGTAAAGACCGTGTAGGGACCGCCCGCGGCCCGTTGAACCGCTCCGGGCGGATGAATCATCAGATCATCACACGCCACGATCTCCACACCCTCCTCCTTCAGCATCATAGAGACTTTTTCATCTCTTTGCCGTGAATAAGGCTCGATGTCGTTGTTCAAAAAGAGAGTTCTCGCACCCGTTTCTTTTACCAATGCCCGCAAAACCTCAACCGGGTTCCCCTTGCGGAGGATCAGGGGGGCACCCAGGGCGTCCAGGTTCGCGGAGAGGCTTTCCAGGGCGGAAAGCAGGAACGCCGTGCGTCGCACCACCTCCTTTTTTTTCTTCAAAATCTCCGGATCAAAAATAAAAACCGGAAGAACCGGAACCTTTCGCGCACAGGCCTGATGGAGCGCGGTGTTGTCGGAAACACGCAAATCGCGGCGAAACCAAAGCAGGACAGGGTCGCGCGACATGATTTTTTTTAGCGACCGGCGAATAACTTCGCACGCGCAAAGATAGTTTCGCCCCTTTTCTCCTCGAGAAACTCTTTTTTTATGCGTCGGTTATTTGTCAAGCGAACTCATTCACAAATATTTTTCATAAAAATTCAAATTCCGCTTGCGCCTTTTTTTTTCGGAGCGAATGATTCCAACCCGCTAACCAAAAAAGGAAAATTAAAAACATATGAGCAATCCTCCTGAAATCTGGGTCAAAGTTTGCCGCGAGCTGGAAAAAGTCATCACCCCCGACGCCCTCCACCGCTGGTTCTCGTCCATCGTGCCGTTGAGCTACGAGGCGGGCCGCCTTGTGTTGGGGGTGGAGAATGCCATTTACCAGTACTGGATTGAGGAAAACTACCTCAACCAGCTCCGGGAGTGCGCCACGTTGGCCGTTGGTCGGGAGGTAAAAATCAGTTTTGATGTGGTTGGATCCAAGGACCGCCCCACCCCCACGGCGGAGGAGCACCTTTTGCAGGCCGAAGGAAAGGAAAAGTCGAAGCCCCTGACGGGAGAGCTCGTGAGCCGGTACACTTTCGAATCCTTTGTTGCCGGGGTGAACAGCCAGTTCGCCCATGCGGCGGCCACAGCGGTTGCGGATGCTCCTGCCCGCACCTACAACCCGCTCTTTATCCACGGATCTGTGGGTTTAGGGAAAACCCATCTTCTTCACGCCATCGGGCACAGGATCATGCAGAAAAAGAAGGGGGCCAAGATTGTTTATGTTACGTCCGAACAGTTTACGAACGAGTTTATCTCTGCGATTCAACACGGGGAGCTGGTCAAATTCCGCCGCCGCTTCCGCCAGGCCGACTGTTTGCTGATCGACGATGTTCAGTTTTTCTCGGGCAAAGACCGCTCCCAAGAGGAGTTTTTCCACACCTTCAACACCCTTTTCGACGGCAATCGCCAGATCGTCCTTTCGAGCGACAGCCCGCCGGGAGACGTGGCCAACCTCCAGAAGCGCCTCGTTTCCCGCTTTGAGTGGGGTCTGAGTGCCGAGTTGCAATCTCCCGACATCGAGACCCGGTTGGCCATTCTTCGCAAGAAAACCTCGACCATGCAGGTCCGGCTCGGCGAATCGGTTCTTCACTTCATTGCGGAGCGGGTCAAAACCAATGTCCGTCGCCTGGAGGGTGCCCTCAACCGCGTGGCGGCTTGGGCTGCCTTGCACGACCGGCATATCACGCCCGCCCAGGTGGAGGAGCTCCTCAAGGACTTCATCCAGCAGGAAACCAAGCCGATCGTCACGATCGAGCTGATCCAGAGGCGCGTGGCCGAGGGCTACGACCTCAGGGTCGCGGACATGACGAGCAAGCGTCGCCCCGCCCACATCGCGCTGCCCCGCATGGTGGCGATGTACCTGAGCCGTAAAATGACCGGGAAGAGCCTGCAGGAAATTGGCGAGTCGTTTGGCGGGCGAGACCACGGGACGGTTCTCCATGCCTGCAAGACGATCACCTCCAAGATGCAGGGGGACGACCGCCTGCACCAGATGGTGGGTCTTCTCACCCACAAACTCGAAGAGCCGGCCGAGCGCTAATCGCCCAGGGCGGATTTTTCGGTTTTTCGTCCGTCTTCCGGGCAAGGGATTCCCATGTCCACACACCCGCATCGTGTGCCGATCCAATTTTTGTGAGCCTCAATTTTTTATTCAGACACCGGAAGAAATGTTTCCGCGAAAAGATCGTGGGTTGCCCGAAAGTTATTTTGGTGGGTATCCCCACTTTGTGCCAACTTACTGACCGCTACAGAGAGCTTTTGTTTTCCCCTGTGAACAGACCCGAAATGCAGGCGAGGTTCCTGTGAGCAGGGTAACGCCGAACCAACAAGCCCGCCTTTTTTTCAAAGCTATACACGGCTTATTTTTGATTCGAAGCGGTTGTTTCCCTGCGGTTTGCACAGAATCTGGTGGCTTATCCACCTGCTTATGATTATGGTTTACTTGCTTCTATATCTACCTATCCCAATCTTCTGACTTTCGAACTTTCATGAAACTCATCCTCCAGAAACAGAAATTCCTGAACGCTTTATCGGCCGTTCAAAACGTGGTTGGCTCCAGGACCCCGATTGGAATCCTGAACAACCTTTTGCTGAAAGCGGAGAAAAGCGAGCTGACGATTTCAGCAACCGATCTGGACATCGGGATCCGGACCTCCTGCGAGGTGGGGGTGGAGAAACCCGGCTCGATCACCCTTCCTGCCCGGAGGCTCTTCAGCATCATCCGCGAACTTCCGTCGGAAGAGCTGACCTTGGACGTGGATGCCAAGCTGGGAGCCACCATGCGTTGTGGCGCGGCCTTTTTCAAAATCATGGGGATGCCGGCGGAGGAGTTTCCCGCCATTCCGGAGTTTCCCGGAAAAACGAGTGAGAAAAACCCGATCTACAAAATTGAGCAAAAGGCCTTCAAGGAGCTTCTCAAAAGGGTTTCTTACGCCATGTCGGCGGATGAGAAGCGCTACGTCCTGAACGGGCTGCTGATCTGCCTGAAGGAGGGAAAATTAACCATCGTCGCAACGGATGGACGCCGCCTCGCCCTGACCGACCAGGAGCTGGACTTCCCGAAGTCGGGGGAGCGGGAGTTTATTCTGCCCGCGAAGGCCGTGCTGGAGTTGCAGCGTCTTCTTGGGGACAAGGACGACGTGGCGTTCGCCCTATTGGAAAATCAGATCCTATTCTCGTTCGGGCACACGGAGATCGCCGCCAAGATGGTGGAGGGGAACTACCCGAACTACCGGCAGGTCATCCCGGCCGAGGCGAAGGAGCGGGTGACTCTGGAGAGGGAGCTTTTCCTGAACTCGGTCCGGCGCGTTGCCCTTCTCTCCAGTGAAAAATCGAACTCGGTGAAGCTGACCTTTGCCAAGAACAACCTGGAGATTGCGGCGAACACGCCCGACGTGGGAGAAGCCAGGGAATCGATCCCGGTCCAGTACAAGGGCAAGGAGTTCACGATGGCCTTCAATCCCGAGTTTCTGGTGGATCCCCTGAAGAACATCGACCATGACACCATCCACTTTGACTTCATCGATGAGCTCAGCCCCGGGGTGATCCGGTACAACAAACCGTTTCTGTACGTGATCATGCCAATGCGGACGGCCTGAGCCGCGCCGCGTGCTTCGGCGTCTCCGGCTTACCTCGTTCCGTTGCCACCCAACGATTGAGCTGGAGAATCTGGGGCCGAGGGTTTTGCTCCGCGGGGCCAATGGTCGTGGAAAAACCACCCTTCTGGAGTCGGTCTGTGTCCTGGCCCGGATGCGATCCTTCCGGACGCGTGTGGTGCGGGATTTAACGCAGCACGGTGCGGAGGGTTGGCGGGTCGAGGGCTCCTGGGCGGACGAGGCCGGGCCGGTTCGCCTGGGAATGGTTTGGCGGGGAAACGGAAGGGAGTTGGAGGTGGACGGAAGGGCCGGGGTGACCGTCGAGGAGTTTTGGGGCCGGGCGATGGCCGTGGTGGCGCACGGGGGGGACACGGCGATTCTGGAGGGAGGTTCGATGGAGCGCCGATCCGGCTTTGACCTGCTTCTGGCGGAAACGGAGCCCGCCCGTCTGGGGGATCTGCGTCAACTGCGGGAAGTTTCCAGGCAAAGATCCGCCTTGCTGAGGCTACCCCGGGCGGCACGGAGCGAGTGGGAGGCGTGGACCACAAAGCTGGGGGAGCTGGCAAAAATCCTGCAACCCGCACGACAGGAGCTGGCCCGGATTTTTCTGCCTCATCTGGAGGAGGCCCATCGCCAACTGACGGAAGGGGCCGAAAAGTTGAAAGTGACGTATCAGCCGGAGGATCCGGTCCCGGATTCGGGGCCGGAGCGCGACCGGCTCTGGGAGCAGGAAAGGGAGCGGGGGCTGAATCTCACAGGGCCACAGCGGGACGACTGGGATTTCAAGCTCGGGGGAAAAAGTTTGTCCCGTTACGGCTCGGAGGGGCAGCGGAGGTCGGCGTGTCTGGCGGTCCGACTTGCGGAACTGGCCGTGCTCCGGCAGCGGAGGCAACGGACACCGGTTTTTTTGTTGGACGACGCACTCAAGGAGCTGGACGAGGAGAGGCGCAAGGCTTTTTGGCGGGCGATTCCGGACGAGTGCCAAGTTTTGTACGCAAGCGCGCACGACCGGCCCCGGAAGGGGGATTCGTGGGTTATTCTTGAGATTTCCCCCGGCGCCGCCGAACTCCGCGAGGAGTGAGCCTTGCCAAGGAACCCGGGCAAAGCCTACGATTCACGCCCGTTTGACACCCAAAAACATAAGGAGTTTCCCTCATGGCCACTGAAGTAGGACCCGTAAAGACAGTCGATGTGCCGCCCTTGCGGCCTCTGAAAATCCCCCACCGGCTCGCACCGACCCCCACGCAGGGGCCGAAGTATCCGAAATCGGTCCGGAACCTTGCCGGCACGGAAGTGGTCTTGGCGGATCCGGTCATGACCCGGGCCCTGATTGCGTTGATGGACACGCACGCGGTGATCGGGGGGGCGGCGTGTCACTGGGGCGGGCCTGCGGCATTGGCGGAGGTCATGTCGGCCATCCACGGGGTGATGTTTGCGGAGAAGGGCCGGCCCTGGCATGAGGCGTACAACTTCGTCAACGACGCAGGCCACACGGAAAACGGGATTTATGCGCTTCGTTCGCAGTACGGGTTTGATGGAATGACCTTTGATGACCTGAAAAAATTCCGTTCGATCGCTAGCAAGTTGACCGGTCACGGGGAAAGCCACCTGAATCCCCAAGGGGTGTTCGTGAGCAATGGGCCGTTGGGCTCGGGAATCCCGGTGGCGCAGGGATTGGCGTTGGGGGACAAGCTGGCCAAGCGGGACCGCGTGACGTTCTGCGTGATTTCGGACGGGGCCTGCATGGAGGGGGAGGCCAAGGAGGCGATGGCGGCGATTCCCGGAATGGCCGGGCGGAACGAGATCAATCCGTTCATTCTGGTGGTTTCGGACAACGACACCAAATTATCGGGCAGGATTTCGGAGGACAGTTACTCGATGGAGCCCACCTTTGCTGGGCTGGCCGAACTGGGTTGGAATGTCCGCCCGGTGAAGGAGGGTCAGAACCTGGAAAAAGTTTACCAAGCGGTGGAGCAGGCCTTGGCGGAGGCCAAAGGGGATCCCCGCAGGCCGGTGTGCCTTTGGGTGAAAACGATCAAGGGGTACGGCGTGAAGGAAACGGAAAAGAGTCCCTCGGGGGGGCACGGTTTTCCGCTGAAAGACGGGGAGAAAATCGTTCCGTTTGTGGAGGAGATCACCGGGGGCAAGACACCCCCTGAGCTGAAGGCGTGGGCGGAAGGTTTGCGGCGGGAGTGGGAGGAGAAACAGGCGGCGAAACAAGGGGCGGTGAGCGCGCCCCCTGCGGTGAAAAAGGAAAAGGTGCAGGCCGGTTTTGCGCGGGCGGCCGTCCGGGCGGCCCAGGAAGGCTTGCCGGTGATTTCGATCAGCGCCGACCTGCCCGGATCGACGGGCGTGGCGGCTTTTCAAAAAGCGGTTCCGGGTCGTTCGTTCGACATTGGAATTGCGGAGGCCAACATGGTGAGCACCTGCACCGGTCTTTCGAAAACCGGGTTTCTTCCCGTGGCCGACACCTTTGCGCAATTCGGAGCCACGAAGGGAAATTTGCCGATCATCATGTCCGCCCTTTCGCAGGGGCCGATCGTGGGGGCTTTCACCCATGCGGGATTCCAGGATGCGGCGGACGGGGCCTCGCATGAGGCGACGACCTATTTTGCCGCCGTGAGCGCGATCCCGCACACGCTGGCCATCGCGGTGAGCTGCTCGGAGCAGGCCGAGGCGCTGATGGCTGCGGCGTTTCAGCGTCTGGCCAAGGAAAGGGAGGCCGGGAACGACGGGGAAAGCGCGCTGTTTTTTGCGGGTCGGGAGGATTTTCCGGTGCGGCTTGGAGATCGCCCGGAAGGTTATCCCTGGGGCAAGGCGACGGTTCTCCGGCAGGGAAACGACGGCGTCATTGTCGCATGCGGGCCGATGGTTCCGTTGGCGCTGGAGGCGGCGGAGATTTTGGCGAAGGAGGGCAGGCAAGCCGCTGTGATCGACAGTCCGTTTGTGAACCGGCCTGATCTGGCCACGATCGCCCCTGTGGTGAAGGCGGCAGGGGGGCGCCTGGTCACGGCGGAGGATCACCAGATTATCGGGGGAATGGGGGCGATGCTGGTCCACGCGCTGGCGATCCAGGGAATCCCGTTGAAAACGGCGGCGATCGGAATGCACGGGGAGTTTGGGCGGTCCGCGTACAGCGCCCGCGAGCTGTATGAGCATTTTGGGATGGGCCCGAAGGACATCGCGGCGGCTGTGCGGAAACTTTCTTCTTGATCGGTCGATTCGCCAGCTGGGTTCTGGGTTCGTGGTTGCTCTGTACGGCGGTGGGTTGGGCGGAGCTGCTGGTGTTGGAGTCGGATGGGGGACCGGCCCTTGTTTCAGCCCATGGGGTGAAAGAGGAGTCCGAAAAAGTCCTTTTCAAGGAGGACAGCGGAACGCAGCGGCAGGTGGCCAAGAAAAAAGTCCTCAAGACACTGCCCTCGCTTCCGACGGCAACCGAGGAGTTGTCCAGGGAAGCGGCGCTGAAAGCCATCAACACCCTGCTGGAGGCGAAGTCCCTTTATGCCAATCTTCAGGAGGCGTTGCAGAAAGAGGTGGAAGGATGGAAAGACAGGCTGGACAAGATGCCGAGCCCGCAGGATCCCGAGGCCCTGGCCCAGGCGGAGGCAGCCTTTGTCGCTGCGACGGAGAAGGCGATGCCCAGCCCCCACGACTTCAGGAAAAGCTACACGCTGGAGGAGCTGGCAGGGCAGTTGGCCGCCCTCGACGCGTTACAAAAGGAGTTTCCCGAGCGGGCGGCGGAGGTGGATAAGCTGGCGGCGCCCTGGCAGTTGGAGCAGGAGCAGCAAAAGGCGGGGAGAAAAAAGTTTGAGGGTCGCTGGCTCGATCCGGCGGAGTGGGAAAAAGAGAAGGGAGCACGGCAGGAGGTGGCGAAGGCCGCGTTTCTGGAAAAAATCCAAAGTCCGGCGTTGCCCCCGCTTCTTGTTGGCCAAGGTTTTTTTTTGGCAGGGATCGGGCTTTTGGCTGGAGGCGGGTTGCTGGGATTCAGCTTTTTATTCCACGGCGTGGTCGAACTGCTGAGGCATCGTGCCTGGTGGAAGGGTTCGGCCTGGGCGTTGGCGGGCATGGTCCTTTTTGCGCTGGTGTCGCGGGCGGCGGTGCTTGCGGTCACAAGTCCCGAGGGTCTTGCAGGAGGGGAGCCGGCGGACGCGGCCCCGCTGGAAGAGTTGCTGTGGCAGCAAGCTGGGATGGGCCAGCCGATGCCGGAGCAGCTTCGGCTGACGGACTCGGAAATCAACGCGTGGTGGGTCCGGAGATTGCGCTTTGCCCCGTTGGGAGTGACCGATGTTTTCGCTGCCAGCACGGTGGGATGGAGGATTCAATTTCTCGAGGGCGGGTTGACGCTGGATCGAACGGGGCGGTGGCTGGGGCAAAACCTTCTTTTAAGGCATCAGCTCTTTTTCAGGCGGTCGGACCAGGGGGAAAACATCTACCGGGTGGAGGCAAGTTTGGGCAAGCTCCCGCTCCCGCCCGCACTGGTGCTGAGGACGTGGAACCAGTGGGTCGAGAGCGTGATCCAGCAGGCGACTCTTTTTCCAGGAGCCGCCAACGCGCGGTTGGACAAGCTGGAGAAAGGGGCGGTGGTTTTTTCGTCGAGGTGAGGGGTCATGCCCCGGGGGCCATCGCGGGGATTGAAATCCTGGACGGGGTTGGGAATATGAGGATCCAGGAGGATTTTGATTTATGACGAGTGGCAAAGAGTGGGCACAACGAATTCGGGATGAGGTGCAAAAAGCGATCATCGGCCAGGACGAGGTGATCGAGAGGCTTCTTGTGGCTCTTTTGGCGAACGGACACGTCCTGCTGGAGGGGTTGCCCGGGCTGGCCAAGACACTTTTGATCAAAAGCTTGGGTGCGGCGATGGGTCTTGAGTTTGAGCGGATTCAGTTCACGCCCGATCTTCTCCCCAGCGACGTGGTGGGGACGATGGTGTTTCAGCCGAAGGAGGGGAACTTTCGGGTTCACCGGGGGCCTGTATTTGCGAACCTGGTTTTGGCGGACGAAATCAACCGGGCTCCCGCGAAGGTGCAAAGCGCGCTGCTGGAGGCGATGCAGGAGAGGCAGGTGACGATCGGCGGGGAGACGCACCTTTTGCCGAAACCCTTTCTTGTGATGGCCACCCAGAATCCGTTGGAGCAGGAGGGGACGTATCCCCTTCCGGAAGCCCAAACCGACCGCTTCCTCTTCAAGCTTCTGGTGGATTACCCGTCGGAGCGGGAGGAGAGGGCGATGATGGAGAGGTGGGGGCAGTTGAGCATGCAACCCAAGCTCGGTGCGGTGTCCTCGGGAGAGGAGCTTTTGAAAATGCGGGGCCACGTGGATCAGGTTCACCTGAGCCCGCCGCTGCAGTCCTACATGCTGGCTTTGGTTCGTGCAACGCGGGAGGCGGCCGCCGTCGAGGCGGGGAGTGCGGCGAAAGTCTTGTCCTACGGGGCGAGTCCCCGGGCGTCCCTGGCGCTGGTTCAGGCGAGCCGTGCGCTGGCATGGCTGCACGGAATGGACCATGCCACGCCGGAGGTGGTGCAGAATGTGTTTTTGGATTCCCTGCGCCACCGGGTGGGATTGACCTACGAAGCCGAGGCGGAGGAGACGACAACGGACAAAATATTGCGGGGAGTGCTCGACCGGATTCCCGTTCCTGCCGGGTACTGAGGAGGGGGGGCGGAGAGGGACGATGAGCACGGCAATGGCGCCCGGGGAGGTGGCTCGAAAAGCACCGCTTGCCCTTTTACGCAAGTTGGAGTGGCGCGTGCGGATGGCGGCCGACTCTTTTTTGGGGGGAGAGTACCGCTCCGCGTTCCGGGGACGGGGACGGGAGTTCGACCAGGTGGTGAAATACGAGTTTGGGGATGACGTCCGGGATGTGGACTGGAATGTCTCGGCGCGGCTGGGCGAGCTTTACCGGAAAAAATTCATCGAGGAGCGGGAGCTGACGGTGGTGATTTTGCTGGAGGACACGCCCGCCCTGCAGTTCGGCTCGGGGCAACGGACGAAGAGGGAGGCGTTGCTGGAGCTGGCGGGTCTCTTTGCCCTGACGGCGGCGGGAAACCGGGACCGCGTGGGTTTCTGGCATGCCACCCCCGCCGGTCATCATGTCCGGCAGCCTGTGCGGGGCAGGGTGAATATTGTCCGGACCGCGGCGACGCTCCTGGGCCAGCCGATTCCGAAACTGGAGGACGGCGCGGAGGCCTCCCTGGAGTGGAAACTTTTTTTCCATGCTTTTCCGAAGCACAGCATCGTGCTTTGGCTGGGGGATTTTCCGCCCAGGCCGGTGGGTGCGGGTTGGGCGGCGCTGCGGAAGCGGTACGAGATCCTCGGGGTGCGGGTGGATGATCCATGGGATATCCAGCTTCCGGCGTTGGGAATTTTACCCGTGGTGGATCCGGAGTCGGGCGAGGTTCTGGCATTCGACACGGGGACAAGGGAAAGCCAGCAAAAGCATGCGCAGTGGGTGGCGGAGAGGGAGGCGGCCTGGTTGGAGTGGTTTCCGAGCCCTTTGCAGAGGCTGACCGCGGGCACGGAGGGGGATTTGCTCGACTCGCTGATCACCTTCTTCCGCCGCAGAATGCAGGGGGCAAGAAAATGAGTCCGGGACTTCTGCCCGGGGGATGGACGTTGGCCGATCCGCTCTGGCTGTTGGCGTTGCTTCTGATTCCCCTGGCGGTGTGGTGGAGAGGGAGAAGATCAAGGCCGGTTTTGGTGATCCCGCGGGTGGCGCGTTGGGCGGGGACCCCCGCCATCTCCCTCGGAAGGGGGCCCTCGATCCTGGCGGGCATCGGACTTGCTTTGCTGGTGATTGGATTGGCCCGCCCCCAGCAGCTGGAGGAGAAAAAACAGGTACGCCAAAAAGGGTATGACATCATGTTGGCGATCGACCTTTCCCCCAGCATGCTGGCGGAGGATTACGAGGGACCCACCGGAAGGATCAATCGTCTCCAGGCAATCCAGCCGATCATCGAGGCCTTCATCTCCAAAAGGCCGACCGACCGAATCGGGGTGGTGATTTACGGAGGCAGGGCGTACACCCTGTCCCCGCTGACCTTTGATCACGAGTGGCTGGCGCGACAGATCCAGCGGCTACGGGTCGGGCTCGTGGAGGACGCGACCGCCGTGGGAGACGGGTTGGGATTGGCCGTGTCCCGATTGGAGCAGGCGGAGAAGGAAAAAGACGGGCAGAGAAAGGGAGCCTTCATCATCCTGCTGACGGACGGGTCGAACAACAGCGGGGTGTTGGCGCCACGGCAGGCGGCGGAGCTGGCGAAGGCAAAGGGCATTCCTGTGTATACGATCGGGGCGGGGCAGCCGGGGGTGGTGCCGATGCCGGTGATCGACAATGCGGGGCGAAAGCTGGGATACCGCCAGGCGATTTCCGACCTGGATGAGGACACCCTACAGAGGATCGCGGAGACGACGGGGGGAAAATTCTTTCGTGCGATGGATGTGGGGACGGCGGAGGCGGCGTTTGCGGCCATCGACAAGCGGCAAAGGATCGAGTTCAACGCCAAGGCCCAGCTCCGGGCAAACGAGTGGTACTTTGCGTGGGTGGGACCCGGAGCGGTTGCATTCCTGGGCGGCTTGGCTTGGGCGCGGCCCGGGCGATGGGGGAGGGCGGCATGAGTTTGTTTGGCGTGCACTGGGAAGAGCCGGGGTTTTTTCTGCTGCTACCGCTGGTTCCGCTGGCGTGTTGGCTCATTTTTCGCGGGACGGTCGGCGGCTCCGGGGCACTGCCCCTTCCGAAGATCATGAGGCGATGGGCTGGTGCACGGGCGGTGGTGGATCGTCCGAGGGCGACGCGACGAAGGGGAGGCTTGTGGTTGGGCACGGGATTGGTCCTGGCCCTGATCGCGCTGGCCCGACCCCAGTACGGGCATTTGGAGGAGACGGTGTTTGATCAGTCGCGGGAAGTTCTTTTGGCACTCGACCTGTCGGCGAGCATGTTGGCGGACGATGTGAAACCAACGAGGTTGGCGCGAGCCAAGCTTCTGATGGGGAACCTGCTGGATGAGCTGCAGGGAGAGCGGGTGGGGTTGGCGGTTTTTGCGGGGACATCTTTTTTGCAAGTTCCGCTCAGTTCCGATTACGAGGTTTTGCGGGATATTCTTCCGGGTCTGGATCCCTCCTACCTTCCCCAGGCTGGAACCGACTATACGGGGATGTTGAGGGTGGCGACGGAGGCTTTTGGGCAAAGTTCGGCTGCGGATCGTTTTCTCATTGTCCTGAGCGATGGAGAGGCACATGACCCGGGATGGAAAGCGGCCCTGGAGGAGTTGAAGAAGAAAAAGGTGAAGGTGATTTCCCTGGGGATCGGAACCGCGGCGGGGGCGCTTTTACCCGATTCCCAGGGCGGGGTCATGAAAGACGAGAGGGGTGCGGCTGTGTTGACGCGGCTGGAGCCGTCCACGCTGGAGGCGTTGGCTTCGGAAACAGGCGGGGCGTATCGAGAGGCGTCCAACTGGGTCGACATCAAGGATCTGCTGCAGGAGACGATTGAGCAGGGGAAAGCAGGGGAATTTTCAAAAACAAGGGAGGCGCGGCAGGCGGAGCGGTTTCAGTGGGCCCTTGCGCCTGCGGTGTTTCTTTTGGCGCTCAGCCTGGCCCTCGAAATGCCTGTGCTGCCGAGCCGACGCCGCGTTGCCATGGGTGCGGTCACCCAAGGCGAGGCATCCTTGCCGCCGGTCATGAAAAAGAGCACGAAACTGGTTTCCAAAGAGAAAAAGGCAAGGGTCCACGCATGAGAGGGTGGAGCACGGTTTGCCTTGTTGGCCTGGGGTCGATCGGGGCCATGGGCGCAATGTCCCCCCAGACCATGCCAGCGCAAAATTCGGCCTCGGGCCTGACTGCGGCGGTGGCGGCGGTGGCGGAGAAGGGGAAAAAACCCGCGCGGGATTATGCCACCATGGCGGAGGAGACCCTCCGTTTTGGACAAAAGCCGGAAGCGGTCGAAGCCTTGAATCGAGCGAGCCAGGGAACCCAAGACGCACAGGCCCCCTGGCGAAACATGGTCGGGGATGCCCTGGCGGGGGTGGATGAGGGGGAGCGGATCGATAAACAGGCGGCGGACTGGCCACGGTTGCGGGAGGAGCTGAAAAAACTTCAACCGCCCCCTCCTCCCCCTTCGCAACAAAAGAAGGACTCCAAGAAAAATTCCTCCGAGAAAGACAAAAAGGACAAAGATAAAAAGGAAAAGAAATCAGGCGATGGCAAGGGAGATTCACAGGACGAGCAGAAAGGAAAGGGAGAAAAGTCGGATCAGAAGAGCGAGGGTGGGGAGGGAAAAGATTCCCAAAGTCCGCCTTCGCCTGGGGAGGGACAGCAAGGAGGGGAGAAAGGGGAATCGAAAGGGAATTCGGGAGGAGAGGGCTCCGAAGCGGACGGGAAAGGCGGGGATCAAAAGCAGCAAGAGGCAAAAGGAAAAGGGAAGGATCCGAACCAGATCAAGGAGTACAGCTCCAGCAAGGAGCAGGAGGGAACGATGAGGGATCGGGCGAAGGAGGATGAGATTACTCCGATTCAGGACAAGAACGCCGGATTTGGAAGCATGGGGGAGGAGAAAAAAGAGGAGGCAAAGAAAGAGGGCAAAAAAGGGACGGGGAAGGGGCAGGAAGAGGCGAAGAAGGATTCGGCTTCGGGAATGCGAACGGTGGGCGGGGGAACGGGGAAAAAGAAACAGGAGGATTCGGGAGATGCTTATACAGTGGAGGCGACTGCGAGACTGGATCAGGTCAGACAATCGGACAGTCCGGCCCTGTTGCAACAAAGGCTGCAACCGAAGAACCAGAGGCCGTCCACCTCCTCGACCGCCAAACCATGGTAACGTGGATGAAAAAGTTTCTCCCCATCCTCATGGCAGGGTTTGTCCTCGGGTCAGGGACCTATGGGCAGAGCGTTGCATGGGACGATCCTGGCCAGATTCCTCCCGAAGCCGCGGTGCAACTGGACCTTGTCTTTACCGACTGTCAACCGAAGGGGAACGTGAGCCTGCCCGCCGTGGCGGGGCTGCAATTTTCAGGGCAACCGGGAAGAGCCACCAGTTTTTCGATGATCAACTTCCAGACCAGCTCCTCCACCACGCTGTCCTATACGGTGCAGGCGGGTCAAAACGGACGAATCAAAATTCCGTCTTTCGAGGTCGTGACTGACAAAGGAAGAATCACCGTTCCCGCCCTCTCCCTGGATGTCACCGGAAGTGCGTCCCAGCGGTCGAGACAAGCGAGCCCGCTGAACCCGAATTTTCCGTTTCCGCCCAACCCGTTCCAAAATCAGGCCCCGAGCCCGGGGAGTCAGGTGGTTCCTCCCGATGCGGTGCAAGCCTCGGCGGAGGCCGAGCCACGGCGCCCCTATGTGGGTGAGATTTTTGATGTGAACTATCGGGTGGTGATGACGGGGAACCGCAGCGGTCGGGTCAAGACGACACCGTTATGGGATGTCCAGAACTTCACGGCCGAAGCGTGGGACCGGGGGCAGCAGATCGGGCCCGGAGGAAGCCAGGGATTGCAGTTCCACACGCGGGCGATGGTGCCGAAGGCGGGACTATTTGAGCTGCCGTCGATCCGGCAAAAACTGGACATCGACACGGCGGCGGGGGGGAGGTCGTTCTTCTTCACGGCCCCGGGCTCGGTCGAGGTCGAGGCGGTGGCCGCGCCCGTTTCGATCCAGGTGGAGCCTCTGCCGACCAACGCGCCCGCGGGATTCAAGGGGGCGGTGGGGCAGTTTGTTTTGGAATCGAAGATGGTTCCCGAGCAGGTGGGGGAGGGAGAACCGGTGACGTGGACCCTCACGTTGCGCGGAACCGGGAATTGGCCGATGGGGGTGGAGTTGCCCGCCCGATCGGTCCCGAACCAGATCCGGACGATCCAACCCAAGTTACGCAGGGAGTTCAACGGAACGGAGATTTTCACGGGGGCGATTGTGGAGGATCTGGTCATGATTCCGACCCAGAGCGGGGAGTTCGAGCTGCCGCCCGTGAAGTTCGTCTATTTTGATCCCAAGAAAAAGGCCTACGAAACTCTCGAGGCCAAGCCGCCAAAAATCAGTGTCACGCGGGGCGCGGGCGGACTGGCGTTGACTCCGCCACCCGCAGGAGCCGCCGCCAGCACAGGGCAAACGGAAAAAAAACCGGCATCCAATCCCGCGCCACGACCGTCCCAATCGATTCCGTATGGGGAGCCC
>RFMG01000130.1 GCA_009927835.1 Verrucomicrobiota bacterium
CCGCCGCCATCTTCGGGTCGGTCCTCGCCGCCGTAAATCCGATGTAATCCGACAGGGGCCGCTCGCGGAAAAGCGCCTTCAGACTCGCCCCCCCCTCCTCCACCCTCCACGCCTGAAACAGCTCCGAATGATTCCCTTGCCACCCCTGCGCCTCCAATCCGCGGAACAAAACCATCTCATCCGTGCAAAAATATTCAAACCCTGCTTTCGCCATCAGCGGAATCAGCTCCGGGCAGACCGATCCCTCCGATGGCCAAAGCCCTCGCGCCTTCCTTCCAAAAACCCGCTGATGAGCCGCCTGCGCCTTCTCCAGTTGCGCCAGCGCGTCCTCCGGTGCCTGCAACCGCTCCGGCAGACGCACCCCCGGCATCGCCCGCCTCGCCACATCCGTATCCACCAACAACGGCAATATCGGATGATAAAACGGCGTCGTCGTCAGCTCCACCTGCCCCGAATCCGCCAAAGCCCGGTACTCCCCCAAAATCCCCTTCAATATCTCCTGATGAATCTCCAGCACGCGGCCCTTCTCCTCCTCCGTGAAATCCCGCCCCTTCTGGATCAGCTCTCCCAACTCGGGATGCTTTTTCCTGACTGCAAACCCGCACCAGCTCAGGTTGAACCAGACCTGCAGATCCCTCAGATCCTTCTCCCGAAACCTCCGCATATTCTGATCCGATTGACCCGCCCCCGCCCTCCTCCCCCGCAAATCCAGCAACTGCCGAAACCTTGGATAAGGATCCACACAGGTCGTCCAGTTGATCTTGAAGAAATGCTCCAACACCTGATGCCGCTCCTCCGTGGTTAAACTCGCCGCATCTTTCCGGGCCAACTCCGCCCACCGGTCCTTCACCCTGCCCTCCGCCAACTCCTCAATCTGCTGAACCAGAACAGGCGTCAGATTGAAGTTCAACTTGACCCCTGGGTGCCTCCTCGCCATCTCCGCCATGTCCGCATAACCCCGGACGGTGTGTAACCGCACCCACGACATCGCCACCTCCCCGGTGGCCGCATCCACATACGATGGCTGGTGGAGATGCCAGAGGAGGGCGACGTCAGCCACGCGTCACCGCCTCCCGCAAGATTCCCGCCGCCTCCTCGGGCAGGGTCGGGTTGATATAAAACCCCGTTCCAAACTCAAATCCTGCGACGCCCGTCAATCGGGGCAGAATTTCCAGATGCCAGCGGAAGTCCAGATCGATCGTCGTCCATGCATCCGGTTGGCGGCTCCGCCGAAACGGCGCATTGTGCAAAATCAGGTTGTACGAGGGCTGATTCAACGCGGTGTGATACCCCAGCAACACCCGCTGCACCGCCTCCGCCAGCAAAACAAGAACGTCGTCGCTGGAATTTTGAAAATCGGCCGCTTGCTTTCTGGGCATGATGCAGGTTTCAAACGGAAACCGGCTCGCAAACGGACAAAAGACGGTGAATCCGTCGTTTTCAAATACCACGCGATCCCCGATTTTCCGTTCCGCCTGCAAAATATCCCCAAACAGGCTTCGATCCTTTTCCATGTAGTAGGCTCGCGCCGCCGCCAGCTTCTCCTTCAGCACGATCGGGGTCACCGGCATCGCGATCAGCTGGGTGTGCGGATGCGGCATCGTCGCCCCCGCCAAGGCCCCGTAATTTTTGAAAACCAGCACGTAGTGGAGCCGGGCATCCCGCGAAAGATCCAGAATCCGGGCCCGGCACGCATCGAACACCCGGGTAATCCCCGCCAGGTTCTGCTTTTCCAAAACCAGCTGCGGATGCGGGGTCTCCACGATCACCTCATGGGCGCCGATCCCGTTCATCCGGTCGTAAAATCCCACCGCTTCCTTCTCCAGCTCCCCCTCCACCCGCAGGGCGGGAAACCGGTTCGAAACGACTCGCACCTGCCAACCCGGCCCGTTGGCCGCACCCCCGCCCGGCCGGATCGCATAGAGTTCCGCCGGCGTGTACACCTCGTGCCCCTCGAGAAATGGATCTTCCTCCGGTCGGGTTGGCGCCAACTCCTCACACTTGTACCGCTCCGGCCGGATCTGCCGCTCCGGACTGAACACCACCCACCGTCCCACCACCGGATCTTTTCGTAATTCAGGCATCGCTTTCTCCTCCGCTAGCTCGTCAAGGATCGGTACACCTTTTCATAGGACGGCACTGCCGCACCCCAGCTCCAATCCTTGCTCATTCCGTTTCGCCGAGCCGCCTTCATCATCGCGGGTTCGTCCCAAATCGCCAAGGCTCGATCCAACCCCCCGGTCAACCCCTCCGCCGTCGGAACAAATAAGAATCCCGTGCCTTTTTTTGTTTTCCCGTCCCACTCCTCCACCGTGTCCCGTAACCCGCCCACGTTCCCCACCACGGGAATCGCGCCGTACCGCATGGCATACATCTGGGTCAGCCCGCAAGGCTCGCTACGCGAAGGCATCAGGAAAAAATCCGCCCCGGCAAAGATCCGTCGGGCCAATCCCTCGTCATACCCCAACCGCACCGCCACCCGTTTCGGATGCAGCTGCGCCAATCTTTTCCCCTCCTCCTCCAACGCCGGGTCCCCCGCCCCCAGAACCACCAGCCGTCCGCCCCGCCTCGCCAGCTCCTCCGCCCCCGCCCACACCAGATCCACCCCCTTCTCCCTCGTCAACCTCGTCACCATTCCGAAAATCGGCCGGCCATTCGCAGGCTCAATTCCCATCTCCTTTTCCAAAGCCGCCCGACACTCCACCCGCCCCGCCATCGACCCCACCTTGAAATTCTTTTTCAACGCCCCGTCCGTTGCGGGATTCCACTCCACCATGTCGATCCCGTTTAAAATCCCGTTCAACTTTCCGCCGTGCTCCCGCAGGACCTCATGCAGCCCGTGGCCCCGCTCCTCGGCCTGGATCTCCCGCGCATAACTCGGGCTCACCGTTGTCACCGCATCCGCAATCGCAATGGCCCCTTTCAGAAAATTCATCTTTCCGTAAAACTCCACCCCCTCGGGCCGAAACACCCCCTCCGGCAAGCCCACCCTTCTGAAATCCTCCGCCGGAAACTCCCCCTGATATCCCAGATTGTGCACCGTGCACACCGTCCGAATCGGCAGCCCCAGCGCTTTCACATACGCCGGCACCAATCCCACGTGCCAATCGTTCACCTGGATGATCTCCGGTGTCGGCTCCACATATCGCGCCAACTCCACCGCCCCGCGCGCCAAAAAGGAAAACCTCTCCAGACTGTCCGGATAATCCACCCCTCCCTCCCCGTACAGCTGCGCCCGGTCGAAATAGTCGTCCCTCTCCAAGGCAAAGAGTGAAACACCCCCCCTTTCCCCCTCCCAAATCCTCGCCCTCCTCCCCTCCCCCACCCCCGGAACCTCGATCTCCCTCTCCGTCTGCCGAAACTCCCCCGATCTCCTCAAACCCCGGTGCAGCGGCACCACCAAACTCACCCCATGACCCGCCTTCGCCAACGCCTGAGGCAACGCCGCCATCACATCCGCCAGTCCGCCGACCTTTGCATGGGGGGCAAGCTCCGCTGCAACAAATAGTATATTCATCGGATCTGGGTATCATTATGGACTGAAACCTATGCCCGCCGCCAGCCGCTTGCCCGATCGTATCCTTCACCTTCTCCAAGGGAAAAAGGCCACCCCGCTCGATCCCCCCACCCTGGCCAAACGTCTCCGCGTCCCCCTCCCCGCCATCACCCACACCCTCCACTCCCTCGAAAAAGAGGGGCGCATCGCCCGCGTCCGCCGCACCCACTACATCGCCGCACGGGACGCCGACCTCGTGACCGGCACCATCCAATTCCACGCGAAAGGCTTCGCCTTCGTCCTGCCGCCCGACGGATCCCCCGACCTCCACATCGCCGCCGAGGACACCGGCACCGCCCTCCACGGCGACCTCGTCGTTGCCCGCATCGATCGGGGAGCCGGACCCGCCCCCCGTGGCCGCCGCACATCCGAACCGGAACGACTCCGCGGCCGCGTCCTCCGCATTCTCGAACGCCGCACAGCCATGATCGTCGGCACTCTGCAAAAAACTGCCCGCTTCTTCATCGTCATCCCTGACGACCCCCGCCTCCTCCACAACCTCTACATTCCCGCTCCCGGCACGGACGGCTCCCCCAAAGCCGAACCCGGCGACAAGGTCGTCGCCAAACTGATCGACTGGAAAGACCGCCAGACCAACCCCGAGGGTCTCCTTGTCGAACGCCTCGGCCGTGCCACCGATCCCGGGATCGACATCCTCTCCATCATCCGGAAATTCAACCTTCCCTCCACCTTCCCCCCCGGCGCTCTCGCCGAGGCCGAATCCTTTCCCCCCGTTGAACTTCCCGATCGCCCCGTCGGCCGGGAAGACCTCCGCGGCGACTTCATCATCACCATCGACCCCGACACCGCCCGCGATTTCGACGACGCCATCTCCCTTCGTGAACTCCCCAACGGCCACGTGGAGGTCGGCGTGCACATCGCCGACGTCTCCCACTACGTCAAACCCGGATCCGAACTGGATCACGAGGCCCGCAAACGCGCCAACAGTGTTTATCTCGTCAACGGCGTCATCCCGATGCTCCCACCCCGCCTCTCCGACGGCCTCTGCTCCCTCCGGCCTAACGAACAGCGCCTCACCTACTCTGCTTTCATTCGCCTCAATCCCGAAGGCAAACCCGGAGCGACCCGCTTCACCCGCTCGGTCATCTACTCCCGCCACCGTCTCACCTACGCCGAGGCTCTTCTTCGCCTGCGCCGCCCCGCGCAGGACGATCTCGACCGCTTTCTTCAGCGCGCCTGGCACTTTGCCTCCTCCCTTCGTAGGCAACGGTTCTCCCAAGGCTCCCTCGATCTGGATTTCCCCGAACTTCGCATCCTGCTCGATCCCCAGGGAAAACCCAACCGGATCGAAAAAGAGTCCTCCGACGAATCCCACCAGCTGATCGAGGAGTTCATGCTCCTCGCCAACGAATCGGTCGCCCGCCATCTCAACCACGAAAAACGTCCTGCCCTTTATCGGATCCACGAAACACCCGACGAATCCCGCCTGGCCGAATACCGGGAGCTCCTCATCGCCCACGGCATTAAAGCAGGCGACCTGACCCAGCGGGGGGAAATTCAAAAGATTCTAAAACTTCTTCCAGGTCGCCCCGATGGCTACGCCCTCAAGATCGGTCTTCTTCGCTCCCTGAAACGGGCCGTCTACTCCCCCAAAAGTCTCGGACATTTCGGTTTGGCCAAATCCCACTACACCCACTTCACCTCCCCCATCCGCCGCTATGCCGATCTCCTCGTCCACCGTGCCCTGGCCCACTCGAAAGGCGCTCCCCGCGTGGAGGGTGCCGCCCTCGATACCCTCGCCCAGCATCTTTCCCGCACGGAACGCACGGCAGCCGAGGCGGAGCAGGAGTCGAAAAAGCTCAAGCTTCTCGAATACTTCGAGATGCAGTCCGGGCCCAACCCCAGCCAGACGTTTGAGGCGGTCGTCACCGAGGTGACCAACTTTGGAATGTTTGTCGAACTGCCCGACTTTCTCCTCTCGGGCCTGATCCATGTCTCATCGATTCAGAATGATTTCTTCTCCTTCAACCCCGCCCAACGCTCCCTTCGCGGTCGCCGCTCGGGAAAAATCTACAAGGCCGGCACCCGCCTTCGCGTCGCCGTGCTGAAAATCGACCTCCAAAAAC
>RFMG01000208.1 GCA_009927835.1 Verrucomicrobiota bacterium
CCCGCGGGATTCGGCAGCAGCTTGGAGGGCTTCCAGGGCCTCCGCGACGGGGACCCGACGGACTTGGATTGTGATGGGAGTATTGAGGTCGATATCAGTGATGACCTTGAGTTTCGATTGGCTGGTGAAGGAGCGTAGGACTGTGGAGAGTGGTTTTTTTTCAAAAACAAGCGTTACGGTGCCCCAACCCTGAGCGATCCAAAGCCCTATCCATACCAGGCCGAGGATGCCTACAAGCGAGAGGAGCAGTTTAGGGCGGGTCACGATCTTAGGTAGATCCTACATCACACCGTGCTGGTGGAAAGAGCCGAGGACAAACAAAAGTTGTTCCCAAGCAGAGCACAGGGGGGGCAAGGTGGGATTGCCCGCCCTTGTCGGCTTTTCATAAGATTATGGAGTATGTCGGAAACTGCCTCGGCACCCTCTGTGTTATCGAAAGAGATGCTTCTGGAGATCGGGGGCTGGAGGGCCATGCAGGAGGGGCGCTCCCTCTGGGAGGCGGGAAAGGTGATGTCGGTGGATTGGGTGGATCCGATGCTGGGGGGTGTGGTGCAGGCGGGAACGGGGACCGTGAATGCGCGTTTGAAATTGGGCAAGAGACTTTCCGATGTGGAGAATCTTTGCAGCTGCCGTCAGGCCCGGGAGTACGGAACGGTCTGTCCCCATGTGATCGCCCTGAGTTTGAAATATTTGGAAAAAAATGGAAGATCGGCGTCTGGGCCGGTTCCTCGACCGAACGGTGCGGTTGCGGGTCCCGTGGCTGCGGCGGCCCGGGCGATGGCCCCGCGTTTTCCGAGGGTGTTGGGTCAGTTGGCGGGCAAGGGTTCAAAACCCCTCTGCCTTGAAGTGCATCTTCCCCTCGATCTGGCAAAGACCTGGAGGTCTGGGAAAATTCCCCTCACCGTGGAGGCCTCGGTGGACGGGGGGCCGACGAAAAGTCTGGATGCGGTGGCGGTGGAGAAGGTGGAGCCGTATATCGTGGATGAATCGGATGCGGTGCTTTTGTCGATGCTGGAAAAGTTGGAGGGGGCCTCGGTTCACGGGGAGGCGGAGCTGAGCCCCGCCGATCGGGATCTTTTTTTTCCGGTACTGTTGGGGCATCCGCGCATTTTCATCGGTCGAAAAAAACATCTGGTGGTGACCCGTGCCATGGATGGGACCCGATTGAAAGCAGAGTTGGACACGGAGGGGGTCTTGCATTTGGAGTTGGTGCCTGCACCTCCCGGGCCCGAGGGGAGCGAAATTCTCGAGGGAACCCATGGTCGGTGGAGATTGGCGGGGGATCATTTGCAGCTGCTGGATAGTCTTCCCACGGCTTATGAGGGGTTGAGAAAAGGGGAGCGAACGGTGGCCCGGGAGGGTCTCGCAACCTTTCTTCAGAGGGAGATGCCTTTATTGGAAAGGCATGTGCGGGTGGAGCCGGGGGATCGGCTCCGTGGGCTGCAGTTTGAGACCATGGCTCCCAACATCCGGGTTGAACTGGATGGGTTGCTATCGGGGATCAGCTGTCAGTTGGAGGCGGTGTATGGAAAGGAGTCGCATATTTTAACGGGGATGCCAGGGCAGAATGAGGGCATGGATGCCTGGATGCCGGACGGTGCGGATCCGAAGAGATATCGGGTGCGGGGCCGTGCGATGGAGCGGACAGCCCAGAGGGAGCTCCTCGCGGCGGGATTTCTTCCCGGGCAGCGAGCGGCGGAGCGTTACACATTGGCGGGAGAAGGCAAAGTCGGCGCCTTTCTCGCAAATATTCTTCCCCGGTGGAAACAGAAGTGGGAAGTCAAGATGACGCCCCGAATGGAATCCCTGCTGAGCCGCTGCGACTATGTGGCGCCCGAGGTGACCTTGAAGGACACGGGCGGGTCCTGGTTGACGGTGGAGGTGGATTTCCGCTCGGGAGGTGGAAACGATGCCCTCACCCCGGCGGAGGTGCAGAGGTTATTGCAGACGGGGCTGAGCCATCATCGGCTTTCCGGGGGACGGATTGCTTTGGTTCCGACGGACGATGTGGCGGAATTTCAGGAGGTCCTGAAGGATTGCCAGGTCCGAAACGACGGCACGCGGTACAAGCTGGAGAAAAGATTCCGCGGTTATTTCGGCGAAGCCATCCGGGGTACGGGATGGGTCATCAGCGGAAAATCGAACTGGAAGCCGCCCACGGAGTTGTCGGATTATGAGGAAGCCAAGCTCCCCGAGCGTCTGGAAAAAATTGTCCGACCGTATCAGCGGGAGGGGATCGGATGGCTTCAATATCTGGCAAAAAACAACTTTGGCGGGGTGCTGGCGGATGAAATGGGGCTCGGAAAAACGCTTCAGACCCTGGCTTTTCTTGAGCTCAGGCGCAGCCAGAGCAGGACCAAGTTGCCCGCCCTGGTGCTGTGCCCGACCAGCCTCGTGATGAACTGGATGGATGAGGCGAGAAAATTTGTCCCCGGGCTGCGGGTGCTGGCATTGCACGGGGGCGGCCGGAAACCCCTGCTCTCCAAGATTCCCGAGCATGATCTGGTGGTGACCAGTTATGCCCTTTTGCGGCGTGACATTGCGGAGTATGAAAAACTGGAGTTTGACGCCGTCATCCTGGATGAGGCACAGAATATCAAAAACCGGACGAGCCAGACGGCTGTCAGCGTCAAAAAGCTGGTGAGCGACCACCGCATGGTCCTGACCGGGACGCCGCTGGAGAATTCGCTGCTGGATCTCTGGTCGATCTACGACTTCCTGATGCCCGGGTATCTGGGCACGGCGACGGATTTTCGGGACCGGTATGAGATTCCCGTCGCCAAGTTGGGGGATGAAAAGGCCCAGCAGAGGCTTCGTCAGCGCGTCCGGCCTTTTCTTTTACGCAGAACCAAAGCGGAGGTGGCCAAGGATCTGCCCGCGAAGATCGAGCAGATCGCCTACTGCGAGCTTACGGATGAGCAGAAGGGGGTGTACCGCCAGATTCTGGAGGAAGGAAGAAAGCAGGTGAGCGAACTTTCCGGAAAAGCCTCGGGCGGGCGAGATCGGATTGCCGTGCTGACGGTGCTCATGCGCCTGAGGCAGGCGTGCTGTCATTTGGGGTTGCTGCCTCCCGCGGGCTCAGGTGCCAAGGCATGGGCGGAGCCGTCGGGGAAAATGGAGTACTTTTTGGATCGGTTGGAGGAGGCGATTTCAGGTGGTCATCGAATCCTCGTGTTCAGCCAATTCGTTTCCATGCTGAAACTGGTTCAGGAGGAGCTGCGCAGGAGAAAGACCCCGCACTGTTACCTGGATGGGGGCACACTGGATCGGGCGGGCGAGGTGGATCGTTTTCAAAGAAACACCGACATTCCGGTATTTCTGATCAGCCTGAAGGCGGGGGGCACAGGTTTGAATCTCACGGGGGCCGATACGGTCATTCATTTTGATCCGTGGTGGAATCCGGCGGTGGAGGATCAGGCAACGGCCCGGGCTCATCGTATTGGGCAGAATAAGATCGTTAGCTCGTACAAACTGATCGCCCGTGACACGGTGGAGGAAAAAATCGTGCGACTGCAGGAGAAAAAGAAAGAACTCTTCAGGGGGACGTTGGTCAGTGAGGAGGACTTTGTGAGGGGACTGGACTGGGCGGAGCTACAAGAGCTGTTGAATTAGGAGGTTCCGCTTGGGCGAGTAACGAAAAACTCGATTGAATGGCCCAGACGGCGCTCCGCCTCCTTTTGAAAGGTCGAAACAAACTCGGTCTGTTGATCCGCCTGAATCAGGTGAAGCGTGGAACCGCCGAAACCTCCTCCGCTGAGTCGGGCGCCGAGATGGCCCGGGCTGATTTTCGATGATTCACAGAGTTGGTCGAGGGCAGGGATGCTGTTTTCAAAGTTGATCCGGGAACTTTCGTGCGATTCATCCAAAAGTTTTCCGAAACCTTCCATGTCTCCTTTCTGAAGCAGGGAAGAGGCTTTGCCCACCCGGTCGGTTTCTCCGACGACGTGCAGGGCCCTGCGATAGATTAAGTCGGGTAATTCGTTCTTCTTCTCCAGCTCACTAAGACCAATTTCCCGCAGCGATCGAATCCCGAGGAGCTGGGCGGCCTCCTCGCAGGATTGGCGCCGCTCGTTGTACTCCCCGTCCACCAAGGCGTGTTTTTCTCCGCAGGAAGCCACCACAAAGACGGCTTCCTTGGGGAAGGGAATGGTCTGAACTTCCAAGGAGTGAAAATCGAGGAGGACGAGATGATTCTTCTTGGCATGCAGAATGGCCGTGGGATCGAGGAGTCCGCACTTCACACCCGCGTAGCGGTGTTCCGCCTCCTGGGAGATCTTGGCCATCTCCAGGGCAGGCATGGAGAATCCCCACAGATTCTGCAGGCAGCGCTGGGTGGCGACGGTCAAAGCGGCGCTGCTGCTCAGACCAGCCCCCATCGGCAGTTGAGAGGAAATCTCCAGCTCCAGCCCGGACAAAGGGACGCCGCGATCTTTCAGTCCCTGGAGAACCCCAAGGATGTAGTTCGCCCACGACACCTGAGGACGGGGGGAGAGATCGTCGAGGGAGCCTTCCCAACTTTGGTTAAGGTCCTTGGCATGGAGCAGAAGCTGGCCGTCGCTTCTTTTCTTTCCGAGGACCTCCAAGGTGAAGCCGACGCCCATGGCCAGGACCAAGCCTTGGTTGTAATCCGTGTGGTTGCCGAGAACTTCGAGCCGGCCTGTGGCCGTGCCTGTTGGTTTAGTCGGCATATTTCTCATCATGGGGAGCTGGCATCCTGGAGGAAATATTTTACCGAAGGATCGTGGTCCGGATCACCCACGTGGTTTGGGGCGATCTCATCAAAAAGGAAAGGCAGGATCACTTCTTTTTGCGGGGCGGATGTTTCGGCGTGAGGAGTTTTTGTGCGGTCTCGAGTGGACTGAGGGGCGTGACGCCATGGAGGGTCTTTCCCATGAGGGGGCCGAAGTGTCGTTGATCGCCTGTGCAAAGAATGTTGGCTTGGGAAGCGATCGCCTCCGCCAGGATCGGCTGATCTTTTTCCGGGAGAAGGTTCCGGCTCTCCTTTGGAATCGGGACT
>RFMG01000141.1 GCA_009927835.1 Verrucomicrobiota bacterium
TCAGCGCCGGGACGGAGCTTATCCCGACGTGGCTCCTGACGTTTTGGGTCAGCTAGGCCCTGCACAATTTGGCAACGCCGGTTGGGCCGATGCAGGCGTCATCTGCCCATGGAAAATCTATTGGCACTATGGCGACCGACAGATCTTGGAGGAAAATTATCCCGCGATGGTGCGATGGATCGAATACCAACGCCAAACCTCAATGAATTTGATTCGGCCCCGCACCGCCTACGGCGACTGGCTGGCCATCGACGCGGTTACTCCACAAAACGCCCCGGTTCCCTGCGATCTGGTGGGCACCGCCTACTTTGCCCACAGCACAGACCTGATGGCCCGGATCGCCGGTGTGCTGGGTCGCTCCGCTGACAAGGTCCGTTTTCAAAACTTACACGGACGGATTGTCGCGGCCTTCCAGAAAGCATACGTGACTCCCGACGGGCGGATCGTGGGGCACTGCCAGACTTCCTATCTCCTGGCTCTGGCTTTTGATCTTCTGCCCGCCGGACTCCGCCCCAAGGCTTTTGCTCATTTGGTGGATCTCATCTCCGCCCGTAACGATCACCTCACCACCGGCTTTTTGGGAACTCCCCTGCTTTGCCCCGTCCTCACCCGCTTTGGCCGGACCGATCTCGCCTATCGTCTTCTTCTCCAGGAGGATTATCCCTCTTGGCTCTACACCGTGAAAAACGGCGCGACTACGATGTGGGAGCGTTGGAACAGCTACACCAAAGAGCACGGATTCGGGGATGTCGGCATGAACTCGTTTAACCACTACGCCTACGGTGCGGTGGGCGAGTGGATGTACTCCGTCATCGGCGGGATTCGCCCGATGGCCCCGGGCTTTAAAAAAATTCTTTTCGCCCCCGAACCTGGAGGTGGCCTAAAGGAAGCAACCACTTCCTTACACACCCCATATGGCTTGGCCTCCTGCCAGTGGCGACTTCGCGGCCGTCGGCTCAGCGTTAATTTGCAGGTCCCGACCGGAGTCCACGCCGCTTTGCGTTTGCCGGGAAGTAAGCCCCGAACCTTGCAACCCGGCCATTTCCGCCAAACCACCCGACTTTAATCCGGCCCTTTGAGGGATTGACTGGGAAAGTCTGGCCAAAGTGACGATTGACTGCCCTG
>RFMG01000056.1 GCA_009927835.1 Verrucomicrobiota bacterium
CGCGCGACCCCGCGTGCAGAGGGGTCCCATGACTCGCCACCAGAAGAGTGACCTCATGGGGTTTCCAGCTCTTTGCCGACAACAAACGCTTCGCCCGCTTTTGAAGATGGCCCAAAATCTCCGGCCTCGCCCCAATCGGCTCCGTCACCCGGCACTCCACTCCCGTGATCTCCGCAAACTCCCGCTTCAGAATCTTCGTTGTGAAATATCCGTTGGCCAGAAACCAGGGCACCACCACCACTTTTTTGCTGCTCAACCCCCGAACGGCATCCGCATACGAGGGTTGCTCTTTCCAAAACGCCGACCGCACCTCACCAAAAATCCCCCTCTCCCTGATCCGATGCGCCGTCTGCCTGGTGAACCGACTGGAATCCGCATTTTGGGTGGAGCCGTGGCCTGCAAGGATCAAGGCCGTTTCTTTAAACATCCGACCCTCCGAAGATCATCGAGCTTGTCGGGTGTGTGGGAAGGAGGCTGGCACTATGCCCCGCCCAGCTCGGTGCCGTATCCGCATGTTTCACGGGAGAAGCCTACTGCAAGACGCCTGAAACAGAAACCTGCCGCGAAGACAGGGGGCGGGGACTAACGGATGGCTTTGACCGGCATTCCCTGGTTGGCAGGTCCACCCGAGGGGTTGGGGAAAAGAGGAGCGGGCTCCACGATCCTGGAGCTGTCGGGCCTCGCGGAGACGGTGATGGTGAAAATCTGCTCCTTGCCGTCCCGCTTCACCTTGACGGGAACTTTTGCACCAACTTCCGAGAAAAATGCTGCATCCAAAATATCGGACGGTTCCCGCACAGGGCGGTTGCCGATCGAGATCACCTCGTCACCCATCTTCAACCCGCTCTTCTCCGCCGGAGTGCCCTTGTAAAGACGGTCCACAAACACCGGAGCCCCACGATCCGGCCGGCTCCGATCCGGCATCACCCCCACCCCCATCCAGCCGTGTCGTGGCTCCCCGAACCTTTGAATGTCCGACGCCACTTTCGCCGCAGCCTCAATCGGCAAGGCATAGCAGGCCTTGCCTTCATCGATTTCCAGCATCAGCACCCCGACAACCCTCCCTTGGCTGTCGAGCAACGGACCCCCGATCTGCCCCGGCTTGATCGGCAGGTTGGCCCGCAGGTGGGTGGTTGCAAAAAACCGCGTCAGATACTTGACGTCAAAACCCGCCACAAACCCGAAGGTGGGTTCTGCTTTCAAGTCATAGGGAAACGCCACGCTGACGACAGCCGAGGCGGGACGGAGCCGCATCCCCTCCCCCAAAGGCAAATGGGGAGTTGGGCTGGCATTGATTTTCAGAACCGCCACCCCGCTGCGGGGATCCCGACCCAAAATCTTGGCAGGGAAAGTGCGACCATTCACTTCGACCGAGACCGATTCCGCCTGGCCCACCACCGCATACGCCGTGAGGATCGTTCCCTGCCCATCAATAAAAAATCCCGTGCCCGCCAGCTGATCCGGGCCATCCGTCGCACGTAAACGAACCACCGTGGGGACAGCCTGCTCGTACACCCCGCTCACCTCGGCCGCGATCTGATCAAACACCCCGCTCCCCGCAGCCATGGGTGGGTTGGGAGCAGAGGGAGGAAGTGGGGTTGAGGTGGAGAGCGGTGCCGGGCGCTCCGGGGAGGGGGCCACCCCGAGCAACTTTGGATGATGGGACAAATAGTACGCCCGCCCGCCAATCACCCCCGCCAAGCCGAGGAAGATGACAAGGAGAGAAAGAAAAACGTATTTAAAACGCGAGACGGGAGTCATAAGCCACCGCACCGTGCCCATTCACGTAAAGGGGCCGAAGCTGAGTCACTTCCCCGCCCGCTGCTGTATCAATCAGCTCAGGCTGAATTTGCAACGAATCCTCCGCAGGATTCGATGCCACCAGAATCCCCTTGGAATGCAAAACCTTCCCATCCGCCAAGGGGGCCGAACCGGGTGCTACCGGCCCGAGAAAAAATCCGATTCCCGCGACCAAACAAGCGGCGGAAGCCGCAACCGTCGCCAACCGGGGAACACCCGCGACCCATGGCTCCATCAGAACCTCAACCAACTTCGTGTACCACGGCTCTTCCCGTAGAATTTCCTGCCTTTGATACCGGTGAAACGCATCCACGAAGCGGTCAAAATACTCTTGTCCGGGTGTCTCCAGCCGCTTCAGCCGAAGTAGCTTTTGTAGCTCTGTAAAATCCTCTTTTTGGTTCATTTCGATAACTCGCTATCCTTTACCTTCGCAGGTAAATGCCAAGCGATTTCTGCAGCTGTTTATGGGCGTAGTGCAACCTGGAACGTACCGTTCCTTCCGTCGATCCCATGATCTTGGCGATCTCAGCATGTGCAAGTCCTTGTATATCATAGAGGGTTACCACTGTTCTATGCTCCTTTGACAGCCCAAGCATCGATTCGTTCAATTTATTTTGCAACTCATTGAGCATGGATGACTTGGATGGGTTGTTTCTCTGGATTGGGTCGGGCATGTCATACTTGGGAAGTCCATCCTCATCGATCTCATTGAGACTCATGGCCCCCTGTCTTCTTTTTCTCTTCTCCAGGAAGTTAAAAGTTCGGTTAATCGCGATCCGGTAGATCCAGGTATAAAAGGACGACTGGCCGCGAAAGGTGGGAAGGCTGCGGTACGCCTTGTCAAAAACCTCCATCAACATGTCGTTCGTGTCCTCATGGTTGGAGGTCAGGTGGTAAATCACGCCGTACAGCCGGGACTGGAATCTCCGGATCAACTCATCATACGAGGCCAAATTTCCCTTCACCGTCTCCGCGACCAACTCCTCGTCGGTCGGTCCGTTCTCTAAGTCCAAAACCTTGGTGGCATCCGCCGACATCGGCTTAACCTTAACGCCCACCCCCTCTCGCCGAAAAGGTCAATTCAACTTCGCTCCCCCCGCCCCAGCGGTCAATCGTTGCCGGCAGTTTTCAGATACTCCTGCAACCGCTGCGTCATCTCCGTCAACTTGCCCGCCTCCCTGCCCTCCCCCAGAACCTGCAAATCCCCCTTCGCCCGATCCAGCAACTCCACCGCCTTCCGCAGGGCGAATTTCAATCCTCCCGCCTCCCTCACCTTCTCCGCCACGCCTCCCACCATCAACTCCCCGACAAGCTGCGCCCGCAATTTTTCCGACTCCTCTTTGGGCAGGGTCTGCAAAGCATGCAAAACGGGCAGGGTCCACTTCCCCTTGGCTATGTCCGTGCCCAACGTTTTTCCGCTCTCCTCATCCGAGCCGAAGAGATCCAGACAATCGTCGTAGATCTGATACGCCACACCCAGCTGTTGGCCAAAGGAGCGGGCCGCCTCCCTCTTCACCTCCGCAGCCCCGAACACCAGAAAAGGCACCTCCGCAGCCACCCGGAACAAAGCCCCCGTCTTCAACCCCACCATATGCAGATAATCCGCCGTCGACATCTTCAGATCAAAACGCCTCTGGGTCTGCAGAATCTCCCCCTCGCAAAGATTCCTCGAGGCCTCGGCAATCTTTCTCGCCACCTCCGCATTCTCCAACTTGGTCGCCAACTGCAACCCATGGGCAAAGAGGGCATCCCCCAGCAAAACCGAAAGTTCCACCCCCCACTTCGCATTGCACGTTGCCCGCGACCTCCGCAAATCCGCCCGGTCCAGGACGTCATCGTGGATCAGGGACGCCACATGCACCAACTCGACAATCACCGCCAGATCCCGGATCCCATCGCTCCATCCTCC
The DNA here is from genome assembly GCA_009927835.1 of Verrucomicrobiota bacterium. GTDB lineage: Bacteria > Verrucomicrobiota > Verrucomicrobiia > Methylacidiphilales > Verrucolacustridaceae > Verrucolacustris. Next base: position 3,710 of record RFMG01000056.1, read on the forward strand.
CGCAACTTTTCCAGCCAACAAAACCAGGGCGGGTCGCAACCTCTTTCCTCCCCCCTCCAGCGCATACCGCACATAGGTCTCCGCCCCGGAATCAAACAACGACGCTTGGTGCAAAATCCGCCTCTCCACCTCCTTCAACTCCTGCTCCAACTCCCGGTCCGCCCCCAACCAGTCCGGCTTGGGTTTCAGCCCCGCCCTGTTTCCCACGCTTTTCATCTCCAAAACCTAGGAAGGAGCCCGTTGAAGTCAAATTTCCAACTCCATCCGGCCTTTCTAATTTTTATCTTTGGCTTAGCCTCCGCGGATGCCTCGGGTTCTTTTCGCCCTTCTCGCCCTGCTCGGCATCACATCTTGCTCCGGACCCGATGCCCGCCTCGCCCAAAAGGCCCGCCAATATCTGCAGGAGGAAAACTTCAGCAAGCCCAGGAAACTCTCCAGGAGGGCTTCCGCCAATTTCCCCAGAGCATTTCCCTTCGCCAAGAACGACTCCGCCTCAACCTCCTGGCCGGGCAACCCGAGCTCGCCGCCGCCGAGGCCCGCCAGATCCTGCAAACTCAACCCACCGCCGAACCCTACCGGCTTCCCCTCCAGGACCCCTCCCCCGCCATCCGATCCCTCGCCCTCCGCGCCTTTGCCCTCGACCCTCCCTCCCATCCCGCCCCCCTGAAGATCCTTCGCTCCGCTTTGCGCGACCCGGAGCCCACCGTCCGACGCGAGGCGATCGAAGCCACCCGCATCCTGCCCGCCCCCGATGCCATCCCCCTCATCTGCCAGGCTGCACAGGATGCCGATTGGCTCACCCGCTCCACCGCCGCCCGCCTTCTTGGAGGTCGTGGCGACCCCTCCGCCGTTCCCACTCTCTTCTCCATGCTGAATGACCCGGACTCCTATGTTCGTCGCTTTGCCCGCCGGTCACTTCTGGAGCTTGCTACCCGGACCAAACCCGAGGCCTACCTACCCTCCCTGCAGTCAAAAGACCGAACGACCCAAGTCGTCGCTGCCCTCGCACTGGCAAGGCTCAACGACGGCCGCGGCCTCGACATCCTCTTGGCTGAGATCGCCAATCCCCTTGGCATCGAACGCATCGAAGGGGTCAAATCCGCCGTCCGGATCCGGGACCCGCGCGTTCTCCCAGCAGTTCGCTCAGCAACCGCCGATGCCGACCCCCAAGTCCGCGTCGTCTCCCTGATCGCCCTCGGCCTCCTCCGCGACAAGGAATCCGCCCCCTTGATGAAAAAGATTTCATCCGACTCCTCCTCCCCCCAGGAGGTCCGCCTCGCCGCCGGCAAGGCCCTCGAACTTCTCTCCCAACCTGCCGACCGGTAAACCCCGCCGCCCGGCTCGACCGCTTCCTACTGCTGCGGTCCCAACTCCTCCTGCTCAAACACGATCAGGTCGTCCAAAGCGCGTGCAAAATCCTCCATTCCGGTCGCGGGCATGATAATCCGGTCACGACGGCCCCCCACATCCTCCGTGATCCGCAAAAACCTGCCCCGGTCATTCTCCTTGAGATCCAGAAAAAAGGTTTTTCTCTCGATCTGCACTTTTTCCGAACGCAAGGTCCGCTCTTCTCCACGTGGTTCCATAATTTCGGTTCCCCTTTGAAAGGTAAGAATATGCCCCGCTCCACCAATCGTCAATCCACAGCCCCCCTCAGACTTTCAGAAAATTCGCCAGCAAATCCTTCCCCTCCTTGGTCAAGATCGACTCGGGATGAAATTGCACCCCGTGCACGGGGTGTTTCCGGTGCCGCAGCCCCATGATCTCTCCCTCCGCCGTCTCCGCACTCACCTCCAAACAGTCAGGAACCGAACCTCTCTCCACGATCAGGGAGTGATACCGTGTCGCCTCAAACGGGTTCGGCAATCCTGCAAAAACCCCGTTTCCATCGTGCCGGATCGGGGACGTCTTTCCGTGCATCAACCGCTCGGCCCTCACCACTTTTCCGCCGTACACCTCCCCGATGCTTTGATGCCCCAGGCAAACCCCCAGGATCGGGATCCTGGGCCCCATCTGGCGTATCACCTCCATCGAGATCCCCGCGTGCGCGGGGGTTCCGGGCCCCGGGGAAATGACGATCCTCGTGGGCCGCATTTTTTCCACCTCCTCCATCGTGATCGCATCGTTCCGCTTCACCAGCGGATCCGCCCCCAACTCCCCGAAATACTGGACCAGATTGTAGGTGAACGAGTCGTAGTTATCGATGACCAGTAACATAAACCGATCCTACGCCAAGGTTCTCGCTGCCGCCACCGCCGCTAGACCAGCCTTGGCCTTGTTCACGCTTTCCTGATACTCCCCCTCCGGCGTCGAGTCCGCCACCAGTCCGCCCCCCGCCTGAACGTGCGCCTTCCCCCCCTTCAGTAAAATCGTGCGGATCGAGATGCAGGAATCCAGATTTCCATCGAACGAAAAATAACCCGCCGCCCCTGCATAGGCCCCCCGCCTCGTCGGCTCGCTCTCGGCCAAGATCTGCAAGGCCCGCACCTTGGGGGAGCCGCTCACCGTTCCGGCAGGAAAAGTGGCCCGCATGACCTGAAACGCATCCTGCCCCGCCCTCAACCTTCCCGTCACCCGGGATACCAGGTGCATCACGTGGGAAAACCGTTCCACCTCCATCAACTCCACCACCTCCACGCTCTGGTATTCGCACACCCGGCCCAAATCGTTCCGCGCCAGATCCACCAACATGATATGCTCCGCCCTCTCCTTCGGATCCGCCCTCATCTCCCGCTCATTCTTGAGATCCTCCCCCGGGGGTCGCGCCACGCGGCTTGGTTCCCGCGATCGGCCGGATCTCCACCTTTCCATTTTCACAACGCACATGGGTCTCGGGGGACGAGCCCACCAACGCCAACCCCGCCATCTCCAGGCAGAACATGTACGGCGAAGGATTGATCGCACGCAGTGCCCGATACAGATCAATCGGCCTGCCCTGAAACGGCACGGTGAATCTTTGCGAGGGCACCACCTGAAAAATATCTCCCGCCCGGATATGCTCCTGCATTTCCCCAGCCATCTTCAAATACTCCGACTTCGTCATGTTCGGAGTCGCCCCGACCAGCAGGTCCCCCTCCGGTCGCTGGGGAACTTCCATGCTCGATTTCCCCGCCGGTTGCTCCAACCGCCGGGCCAACGCATCCAGCCGCTCGATTCCTTTTTGATAATCCGCCCGTGGATCTTTTCCCGTTTTCACCTGCACAACCAAGCGGCGTGTCTTCTGCTCGTGATCGAAAATGACAAACTCCTCCACCAGGGCAAAGCAGGCATCCGGCACACCCAGGTCGTCCTTTTTTGCCATGCCCACGGTCGGCTCGAAGTAACGCACCGCCTCGAACGCCAGAAAACCCACCGCCCCGCCGGCAAAGGGGGGCGGAACCCCAGGCCACGCCGCCACGGGCCGGATCTCCCTCAACATTTCCTCCACTTCCCGCAGGGGATCGGGACTCTCGGGCGCTCTCTCCTCCACCTCGCCGCTCAGCTTGGTCAGCCGCACCCGTCCCCCCCGAAACTCCATCACGGCAGACGGCCTCGACCCCACAAACGAATACCTCCCCAACCTTCCCCCCGTCTCGGCACTTTCCAAAAGAAAAGCGGCGCCCCCTCGGCTGTCCCGAAAGCTTGATATACGCAGAAACCGGGGTCTCCGCATCGGCGGGAAACTCACGCCCGATCGGAATGAGGTTCCCCTGCTTCGCCAATTCGAGAAATTGTTTCTCGTCGGGAAAGATCATCGCTTTTTCGGAGGCCGCACGGCGATCCCCCGCTCCTGCAAGTGCCGTTTCACCTCAGGCACGGTCAACTCCCCAAAATGAAAGAGGCTCGCCGCCAAAGCCGCATCCGCCCCGCCTTTCTCCCCCAGAACTTCGGCAAAATGCTCCTTCGTGCCCGCTCCCCCGCTCGCAATCACCGGCACCGACACCCGCCGTGTCACCATCCGTGTCAGCTCCAAATCATACCCCTCCTTCATTCCGTCCCTGTCCATGCTCGTCAGCAAAATCTCTCCCGCCCCGCGGCGAACCCCTTCCTTCACCCATTCCACCGCATCTTTCCCCGTCGCGGTACGGCCCCCGTGGGTCGTCACCTCCCATTTTCCAGCACCCTTCCGCCTCACGTCCACCGCCAGAACCACACACTGACAGCCGAATGCCTCCGCCACCTCGGTGATCAGATCCGGCCGCTCCACTGCCGCCGTGTTCAAACTCACCTTGTCCGCCCCCGCCCGCAAAAGTTCCCGCGCATTTTCCACCGATCGTACCCCCCCGCCGACCGTGAGGGGCAAAAACACCTCCGCCGCCGTCTTTCTCACCGCCTCCAAGAGGATGGGGCGCGCCTCGCTCGAGGCTGTGATATCCAGAAAAACAAGTTCATCCGCCCCCTGTTCGTCATACGCCCTCGCGCACTCCGCAGGATCTCCGGCGTCCCGAATCGAGACAAACTGCACTCCCTTCACCACCCGGCCGCCATCCACATCCAAACAGGGGATAATTCGCTTCGTATTCATCGTTCCTCAAAAGCCTGTGGGGTAAGCGATTTCATTTTGTCGAAGAGAAGATTGTGGATTTTGCCGTGAAATGAGCGAAAATCCGAGACTTGTTTTAGGTTCCCCTCTTTTCATGAAGAAAAACCCCCGCAGCACAAAAAAACGTTCACCCTCCCAATCCCCGCGCGGCAGAAAGAAACCGCCCGCCCGTTCGAAAAAAAGCCCCTCTCCTCGTTCGAAAAACAAATCTCCCCGGCCCCGTCTGCGAAAAGTCCCCATACCCATCTCCCCCGGCAATCATCCCTTTACTCTTCCCTCGTTTCTTCCCCCAAAACCGACCTTCGTCCCACCCCCCTTCGAATTTCTGGGGGACCTGCCCGAATCCTACGGAACCCGCCGCCTCTTCCTAACCGCCCGGGATCCCCACACCCTTTTCGCCTACTGGGACTTCTCCCGCCAACAGATCCAAGAGGCTGAAAAAGAGGCATCCGATGGCCGTGTCTACCTCCGAATCTTTGTCCCCGGCCAAGAGCAGGTTCACCAAATTCATGTCACCCCGGGATCCCGGGAGTGGTTCTTCCCCACGCACCGCCCCGGCACCCACTTTCAGGCCGAGTTGGGCTACTACCAAACCTCGGGTTCATTTCATCCCATCGCCGCCACCCCCACCATCCTCACCCCGCCGGACGCCCCCTCCTCCAATCATCAGATCCAGTTTGTCACCATCCCTTTCCACTACTCGTTTCGACAACTATGGGACCTGATCCGAAACCACCTCCTTCCCGGCGAGGCCCTTGCCCAAGCACTCGCACGCCTGCAACTCACAGGTCACCCTTTCCCCTTCTCGTACGCCATTCGCCGATGGGTCTCCTCCCAATTGACGGAAAAGATCTTTTTCTATCTCAGCGGTGATTTTCTTCGCCACCGCAACTTCGGCTCCTTTGCCATGACCGAGCTCCTTCGCCGCCGGATCGAAACCTGCCCAAAGCCCGGCTCCAGCCACCTCCACGGAACCTCCCCCGGCAACCCCCCTCCCGCCTCCTAACGCAGAGTCCCAACCCATGTCCCTCGGTTACGTAGCCCCCGTCCTCCACGCCCACCTTCCCTTCGTGCGCCATCCCGAATATCCCGAGTTTCTCGAGGAGGATTGGCTGTACGAGGCGATCACCGAAACCTATCTGCCCCTCCTGGATATGATGGAGGGTCTCGTCCGCGACGGCGTTTCCTTCCGACTCACCATGTCGCTGACCCCGCCCCTGTGCGCCATGCTCCGGGATCCCCTGCTTCAGGATCGTTACGTCCACGGGCTGGAAAAACAGATCGAGCTCGCCAACAAGGAGCTTCACCGCACCCGGCACGATGCCGCCTTTCAACCCCTCGCCCGCTTCTATCACGACCGGCTTCACCACTGCCGCCATCTTTTCTGTGATCGCTACGGTCGCAACTTGGTCGGCGCCTTTCGAAAATTTCAGGACGCGGGTGTTCTTGAGATAATCACCTGCGGAGCCACCCATGGCTTTCTCCCCCTGATGATGGATTTTCCCCAGGCGGTCCGCGCCCAAATTCAGGTTGCCCGAAACGATTACCGAAACTGTTTTGGTCGGGATCCCCGGGGGATCTGGCTTCCCGAATGCGCCTATGTTCCCGGGGTCGAAAACCATCTCCAGGAGGCCGAGATTCGCTGGTTCATCGTCGATGCTCACGGCGTCCTTTACGCCGAACCCCGTCCCGCTTACGGCGTATTCGCCCCCCTCTTTACCCCCGCAGGCCCCGCTGCGTTCGGTCGGGACATTGAATCCAGCAAGCAGGTTTGGAGCGCCGAGGAGGGCTATCCGGGAGACCCCGAATACAGGGACTTTTATCGGGACGTCGGCTTCGATCTCGATCACGACTACATCCGCCCCTACGTCCAGCCCTGCGGAGGACGAAAATTCACCGGCCTTAAATATCATCGCATCACCGGCCGCACCCAGCACAAGGAGCCGTACCGGCCGTCCCTCGCCCGTGAACGCGCCGATCAACACGCCGCCAACTTCATGTTCAACCGGGAAAAACAGATCGAGCATCTCCACGGCATCATGGGGGTCGAGCCGATCGTCGTTTGCCCCTACGATGCCGAACTGTACGGACACTGGTGGTACGAGGGCCCGCTTTTCCTCGACTCCCTCTTCCGCAAATCCGCCTACGACCAAAAAACATTCAGCATGATCACACCCTCCGAATTCCTGACCCGACACGAGACCCACCAACTCGGGACCCCCAGCGCCTCCTCCTGGGGAAACGAGGGCCACTGGTCGGTCTGGCTGGAGGGCTCAAACTCCTGGATCTACCCCCATCTGCACTTTGCCACCGCACGGATGATCGAACTGGCTGGAAAATTCAAAAATTCTCACCCCCACCCGCTCATGGACCGCGCCCTCCGGCAGGCCGCCCGGGAGCTCCTCCTGGCCCAGTCCAGTGACTGGGCATTTATCATGAAGACGGGCACAATGGTCCCCTACGCCGTCAAACGCACGAAAGACCACCTCCTCCGTTTCCAAAAGCTGGGGGAACAAATCCAAAACGACAGGGTCGACGGGTCGTTCCTTGGGAATTGTGAGTGGCGAAACCCGATCTTCCTCGACCTCGACTGGCGCGTCTACGCCTAGCTTACCGCTTTTTTGTTTTTTTCGCTCCTGACCCCGGGGCTGGCTTCCTCTTTGCCTCCAACGCCTTCAATCGCTTCACCAGCTGGGGCAACTGCTGGATATGAGCCTCCATCTCCATCTGCTCCTTGATGGGGCGTGCAGGCGCACCCCTCCAGGTCTGTCCGTTCGGCACGTCCTTGGTCACCCCCGATTTCGCCGTGATGATCACCCCGTCCCCCAGATGGACATGTCCCACGGTTCCCACATGTCCCGCAATCACCACGTGATGGCCCGTGGTTGTGCTTCCGGAAAGCCCGCTCTGCGCGACGATCACGCTGTGCGGCCCGACCACGCAGTTGTGGGCGATCATCACCAGGTTATCGATTTTCGCCCCCTCCCCGATATGCGTCCTCGCGAATCGCCCGCGGTCAATCGTGGTGTTCGCCCCGATCTCCGCATCGTTGTCGATCTGGACAATCCCCAACTGGGGAATCTTCACGTGCTTCCCCTCCTTCATCTCATATCCGAATCCGTCCGCCCCAACCACGGCGCCGGCATGCAACACGACCCGGTCTCCGATCCGACACCGCTCCCCGACGTAAACTCGGGGGTGCAAAACACAGCCCGATCCAATGTTTACATCCCGCCCGATATACGATCCCGCCCCGATTTGCGTTCCGTCCCCGACTTCCGCCCCTTCCTCAATCACCGCATAAGGCCCCACCCCCAAATTTTGCCCCAATCTGGCCCCCGCCGAAATAACGGCGGTGGGGTGAATCCCCTTGAGCGGTGGGGACGCAGGGGGTGCAAACAGAGCCGCAATTTTTGTGAATGCTCCCGAGGGGTTGGCCACCCGGATCTGATTTTTTCCCAAATCCTTCGGGGCTTGCGGTGTGACCACCAAAGCCGCGGCCTTGGTCTGTCGGGCCGCACTCTCGTAACGGGGGTGCGCGAAAAAGGAGATCTCTTCGGGTCCCGCGCCGTGCAGATCGGCCACCCCGTGAATCAGGATATCCGGATCTCCGTGACATACCCCGCCCACCAGTTCGGCGAGCTCACCCACGCTCCTCGGGGAGCTCATCAATTCAATACCTCCCGGCTTCGACTACTTCTTATCGTCTTTCTTGTCGTCCTTTTTCGCGGCAGGGGCGTCCTTGTTCAGGATTCCAAGGACTTGGGAGGTGATGTCGTCCATTCCCTCAGAAAAGATCAACGCCCCGGGACTCGGAACCTGGGGTTTCACAAAAACCATGTTGTACTTGTTCTTGGCGATCTGCCCGAGGGCCTTGTTCACCTCCTCGGTTAATTCAGTCGTCAAACGCTGCCGCTTGTCTTCCAGAATCTTCGAGGCCGTTTGGCCGAACGCCATCATCTCCCGTTGTTTGACCTGTCCCTCTTCCCCCTTCGATTTCAGCTGGGTTTCCTTCTCCTTCTTTTTTGCATCCGAAATGGCAGGATCCTGCATCTCTTTTTGGAGGGCATTGATCGACTCCACCAGCGTCTTCAATCCCGCTTCCCGTTCATTCCGCTCCTTCTGATACCCCGCCGCCAAATCCTCCATCTGCTTCTGGGAATCCTTCGCCTTGTAGTACTCCTTGAGGATCGTGTTGTAGTCGACCACGGCGACCTTGGAAAAATCCTGGGCCTGAGCCCTCGAGCCGAGGGAAAAAATCGCCAGGGCAATCGCCCCTTGCATGAGTTTGGATGGGGTAAATGTCATAAGGGAAAGGATAGTTAGAACTGGTACCCGCCGTCAAAGTACAATTTGAAGGCCCCCAACCCCCCCCCGTTGTTCGGATCCCCGGTCATTACAGGAAAACCGACGTCGAACTTCATCGGCCCGATGCCAATGTCCATCCGGATTCCCACACCCGCACCGATTTGGAACCCTCCGTTGATCGCATTGTAGCTTGTGGGAGTTCCATTCACCATCATGCTCTGGGTGTTGTTATAAGTCTTGGGTTGAAAATCGAACACGTTCTCGTTCACAAAGCCACCGTCGCAGAACACCGCCCACCGAACCCGGTTTTCCAGAATTGGAAAAGGAGCCGAGACCTCGACCTGATACACTCCTTGCGTGCCACCACCCACGGGCTGGCCATTCTGTTTCGGACCCACCGATCCCCCGTTCACCGTGCTGCCCAACGACGGATCAAACCCTCGGATCGATCCCGATCCACCCGCAAAAAGCTGATCCCATACCGGCACATACTGGGTTGTGCTGTATGTGTCGACCAACCCCAGCAACGCCCGGGCAGAAAGAATCACGTCCTTCTCTTTCCAGAGAGTGTGATAAGTCTTAAATTCCGCTTTGATCTTCCAAATGTTTTCGCTGCCCAGCAGGGGGCCACCCGCTCCCTCCGCTCCAAATTCAAAGTACTGCCCGGAGTGGGCCAACATAAAACTGTCCCGACCATCATACGTGACCGAACCCCGCAAAGAGGACTTGAAGGTATCCCCTGTCGAGGCCTGAAAATAGGGAGGCGCATCCGACTGAAGATTAGAAATGTCATAGTACTCGGGCCGATAGGTGATTCCGGTCGACCAGCGGTTCAGCGGGTAATCATCCCCCAACCTTCGGCTCAGCCCGGTAAAGGCGCCGTAGTTCTTCTGGTTGTAAAATTCACTCAAATACGACGCCCCGTTGTAGTAGCCACCCGCATCGAGACGGATCGGTTTGTCCAAAAACCAAGGCTCCGTGAAGGAGAGATTGACGTTCTGCGACCGGAACCCGATCGATGCCTGGAACCGGACTTTCTGCCCCGCTCCCCGAGGGGGGAAACTTTGGAAGATTTTCTGCAGATCAAAGTTTTTCTCCCCCACCGTGATGTTTCCCGTCAACAATTCGACCGAGCTGAATCCCGCTCCAAAACTCACCTCCCCTGTCCCCTTCTCCTCGACCTTCACGATCAGTTTTTGCCGATTCGGCACATCCGTCTCCTCCGCATAGGTCTCCACTTTCGAGAAGTAGTTTAATCCCTCCAACCGCCTCTTGCTGGCCTTCTCGCGGACGGTGTCGAAAACCTCGCCCGGGGCCAGATCGATTTCACGACGGATGACCTTGTCCCTTGTCGTCGTGTTTCCTTGGATCTCGATCTTGTCGACGTAAAACTTCTCCCCCTCTTTGATGTTAAAACTGACGTCGATCCTCCCGTTCTCCACATTGGGCGTCATCCGGTACTCCACCCGGGCCTCCCGAAATCCCCGACGCCCATACTTGTCCTGCAACGTCTCGATCGAGGCCTGCAGGGAATTTATGGCGTAAATTTCCCCCTCCTGCAATCCATCCGCCTTGATCATCTTCAGCTCCACCTGGTCAAAGATCTCCACCTGCTTGGATTTGGTCATCAGCTCGTTCATCAGATCGTCGGCGGAGAAAAAGGAGTTTCCGTCGACCGAAAGTGTTCCCACGCGGTACTGCCTTCCCTCCTCGATCCGGTACGTCAGGATCAGATCCTCCGCCGGGATATCATCCGGGTCAAAATCCTCGCCCCGCGGCGCATTGGCATCTTTTTTCGCCACCTCGTTTTTCAAGCTTCGGGGGAGGTCCACGGATGCCGCTACGCTGATATCGATGTATCCCCGGTTCAGGTAGAAGTTCTTGACCCGGCTGACGTCATCCTTCAGCGCCAGCTCCTCAAACCGGTCCGATTTGCTGAAAATCTGCCACCACTCCTTCGGCTTCAGTTTCACCACTTTTTCCAGCTCTTGGGCCGTGACCGCCTGGTTCCCGATGAAACGGATCTTGCTGATGAATCCGCGGATTCCCTCGTCGATTTCAAAAACCACCTTCGCCTCACCGCCCTTCACCGCCTCCTGCTTCGCCACGATTTTCACATCCTTGTAGCCCTTGTCGCGATAGAAGTCCTCCATCGCAAAGGCGTCTCTCTGCAGACGCTCATCGCTCAGGGTGTCTCCCGCCTTCGTCACCGTCTCCTTGGGACTGAAGGCGTTGGCCAACGCCGCCGCCCCTTTCGCATCACTCGCCGTCAAGGCCTTCAATTTCAGATCCAGCAAATCCTCCTTGTCGACGGAGAGGTCATCATCCAACCCCCCGTCCGCCCTTTTCCTTTTCACCTCCACTTCTGCAACTCGGACTTTCGGATCCACCAAAACGGTCAGCCGCACACCCCGCTCCCCGTCATCCGCCCTCATTTCCGAGGTCACGATCTGGACATTCTCGTAATCCCCCGTCTGATACAGGCTTTCGATGTCCCCATCCACCACCTGCTGGGAGTACACCCCTCCCTTGTTGCTCCTCATGTTTTGCCGAATTTTGTCCTCATTGATCGTCACATCGGTCCGCCGGGACGAATACTCCACCTCCAAGATTTTGATCTGCCCGCTCGCCACCTTGTCCGATGACGAAGGCGAGGGAACATAAGTCTTTGCCCTCGTCTGGGAAGGTTGCGATTCCGCCTTGGGCTCAGGCTCTTGCGCCCAAACTCCTCCCATCCCCACCAGCAAGACCACCATGGGCAAAGCCCCTGCCCAGCCTCTTGAAGAGACCCACATTGACACACCCCTTACATGTCCCGATTTTTTCACGGCAAACTACGTAAATAGCTATCAATTAGCTGATGTCGATATCCAGTTGCACCGCTTATTAAGTGTTGAAGCTTAATAAGTTAAAAGAGTCGCCCGCCTTAGCTTTAGGCTTTTTCCCCTTTATCCTCGGCAGCGGCTGTTTTCCGTGGTCGCCGTGCCTTCACCGGCTTTTCAAAGTTTTCGTCCGTGTTGCCGGTGACCTTCACCTTGATCTGCACTTTGACCGAGTAACCCAAGTCCACCGTCACATCGTGCTCCCCGACATGGTTGATGGTTTTGGCCACCGTCACATCGCGCCGCTCCACCTCAAAACCCTTCTCGATCAGTGCAGCCGCAATCTCCGTGGCGGTGATCGCCCCGAACAGCTTCTCCGCACCCTCCTGCGCCTGTTTGAGCTCAAACGCCAACGACAGCTTCGCCAACTTGGCGGCCCTCTCCTGCGTCGCTGCCGCCTCGGCAACCTCGCGCTCGGAGCGCCGCTTTTTTAACGACTCGATCTGCCGTTTGCTTGCCGCATTGACAGGGGTCGCAAGTCCCCTCGGAAAGAGATAGTTCCTCGCATATCCGGGCTTCACGCGGACCAGATCCGCCTCCGCGCCGAGGCCTTTGACCGGGCCTTTTAAAATGACTTCTTGGTTCATGGTTTGTTTTTCTCCTCAGGCTGGGGTTTCTTAGAAAGGCACATCGTCCTCGGGAATGTCCCGGGCAGGTGCGGAACTCTTGCCGCTTCCACCCCCATCGTCTGCCGTCGCGGGACCTCCTTTTCCAGCCCGCGCTCCGCCTCCGGACCCACCCCCGCGGGATAAAAATTGCACCCGATCCGCACGAACCCGCATCCGGCTCTTCTTTTCTCCCTCCGGCCCCTCCCACTGATCCA
>RFMG01000122.1 GCA_009927835.1 Verrucomicrobiota bacterium
GTGCCAAATAAGACACTATCCCGATCCTCCTTAAACTCTTTTAACAACCGGGTTCTCGAATTTCCCTTGTCCTGCACCAGCAACCGGATTCCCTGCTCCTCAAACCACTCTGCCATCCCCTCCGCCGTCTTCCGTAACATTGCCCGGCTCGTAAACAGCACAAACGCCTTCCCTTTGGTCATTCCCACAAACCGTTGAATCCATCCCTCCAACGCCTCCTGAAATCTCTGCCCCTCGGAAGGTTCCGGCATCCCCTTCGGCAGATAAACCCGCATCTGACTCTCATAATCAAAGGGCGACTCCACCAAAAGCGTCTCCGCCTCTTGGGCCCCCACCCGCTTCGCAAAAAACTCCAATCCTCTCCCCACATCCAACGTCGCACTCGTCATGATCGTGGTGCAATCGGGCCGAAAAACCAGCTCCTCCAATCTTTCCGCCACCTCCACGGGCGAGGCGTGCAGACTCATCTCCCCTCGGTGCGCTTTTCCCTCCTCAGGCAACCTCCTCTCCACCCAGTACGCATGCCCTTCCCGGCTCATTTTCAAAAACTCCCCTAACCCAAAGGCGCTCGCCTCCAATCTTCTCGCATGATCTTTCAACTCGTTCCTCTCCTCCCCATCCCCTGCATCCTCCGCCAGCTTGAGCAGCTGGGCCCGCACATCCATCAATCGTGACCCCAACTCGCTCTTTACCCCCAGCGGTTGCCTGACCCGCTTCTGCCCCGACGCCCCCAAACCCGCACTTTCCAAAATCTCCTCAAACGCCCCCTCCAAAATCGCCAATACTCCCAACGTGGATTTCACCGCATTTCCATCGCCGATCCTCGTCAAAACCCCCTTCTTGGTCCGGGGATGAATCAACCGCTGCAAAAGAAACCGTAACGAGCCCAACCTCACCTCCAATCCCAACGCCTTCGCCGCCACATCCTCCACTTCATGAGCCTCATCCAACACCAGAAAATCGTTCGGGAAAAGATACCCTTCGCTGGGACCCTCCTCACTCTCCTCCGCTCCAGCCAATAAACCAAAAAGCAGTGCGTGATTCAGGATCACCACGTTCGCATCCAGCACCCTCGTCCTCGCCATCTGAAAAAAACATCCTGTAGGACCGCCACAGTGCCGCGGGGTACAGGCAAACGCCTCACTGCACACCTGAGCCCACACCGCCGCATCGACCTGAAAATCAATGTCCGAAAGGGTTCCATCCTTCGTCCTCCGTGCCCACTCCACCAATCCCCTCAGCTGCTCCGCCTGACCTTTCGCAAAAAGATCCCCCTGATGCTGCTGTGCTTTCTTTAACCGATGCGGACAAAGGTAGTTCTGTCTCCCTTTGAGCAGTGCCGCCGTGAATTCAAACGGCACCAGCGATTGAACGATCGGCACATCCTTCCCGAACAGCTGCTCCTGCAGATGTATCGTATAAGTGCTGATGATCGCTTTTTTGCCCAGCTCCTGGGCCGCATAGGCCGCTGGGACCAGATAGGCCAAGCTTTTGCCCGTTCCCGTTCCCGCCTCCACCACAAGATGCCGCCGATCCTCGATGATCTCGGCCACCCGCTCCGCCATCTTCGCCTGCCCAGGCCTCGACTCGTATCCCTTCGCCTTTCCCAGCTTTCCTCCTTCCGAGAAAAATTCCCCCATCCGGAAAGCCAAGTTTCCCTGAGCCTCCGAACTCATAACCATCCACCGCGAGGCTTGGATTTAACCTGAACCGGGAACATCATCTTCTAGGTATGGAAGCTCTGGAGTCACTTTGCGAGTCCTGCCTCCAAGCAGGTGCCAGCGACCTTTTTCTCCGCGAAGGGGCTACCCCTTTCATCCGCCTGGGCGACCAACTTGTTGGAATCGAAACCGAGTCCACCAACGAGGAACTTTTCAACCATCTCTGGTCCGTCTGCGGAGCTAAGCCCGAAGCTTCGGACCACGATGCCAGCTTTGTCACCCGCTCCGGACTCCGTTTCCGCGTCAACCTTCACCGTCAACTCGGACTCCGCGGCGCCGTCCTCCGAAATATCAAAACCAACATTCCTACCATGGAGGAGTTGGGTCTTCCCGTTGCCCTTCTGCAAAAATGGTTCTCCCGTCCCTCAGGTCTCATCCTGGTCACCGGCTCCACAGGAACGGGAAAGTCCACCACCATGGCCGCGGGCTTGGAATGGCTTAACCAAACTTCCACTCGCCACATCATCACGATTGAGGACCCGGTGGAATACCTCTTTCAGGAAAATCTCTGTCGTTTTACCCAGCGTGAGGTTGGAGCCGATACCCCCACATTTGCAGAGGGACTACGTCGCGCTCTACGCCAAAGCCCAGACATCATCCTCTTGGGAGAAATACGAGATGCGGTTTCCGCCAGCACCGCTCTCCAGGCAGCTGAAACAGGCCATCTCGTTCTTGCCTCCCTGCACAGCAGCAGCGCTGCCGAAGCCGTGGAACGCCTTCACCGCATCTTCAGTCCCGAAGAGCGAGAGGATGCTTCCGCCCTCCTTGCTGCCCAGCTTGTCGGTGTCTTCACCCAACAACTAATTCCGGGATTCAACAAAAAGCTTTTTCTTGTCGGAGAGCACTTCGAGAACCAGGCCGCCACACGCCAATGGATTCGCAAAGGCGGAGGTACCGAACTGGTCGACTTCATGCAAAACTCCCAATCGCCAGAAAATCGGTCAATGACGACCTCGCTGGTCCAGGCTTACCGCGATGGGAATATCTCTCTGGAGGCTGCTCTTGCGGCCGCCCCGGCGGTGGATGAGTTCAAAAGGGCATCCATGGGCATATCCAGCCAAGCCTTTCAAGCAGGACAATCCCAAATATGAGCGATCTGAATATCCTCCAGCTTCTTGCCGAGGCCAGCCAACGGGGCGCCTCTGATCTCCATTTTACAGTGGGACAACCCCCAGCCTGCCGCGTTCAAGGTGTCTTACAGTCTCTCCCCTACCCCCCCATGTCATCCAAGCTTTGCCGAGAACTCACCTTTAGCGTTCTTACCGAAACCCAAAGAGCCAAGCTCGAGTCGGAACTTGACCTCGATTTCTCCATGGATGTCGCCGGAATTGGACGCCTCCGGGGAAACGCTCACTTCGCCCGGGGCACTGTGGAGGCGGCTTTTCGATTCATCAATCGTAGCAACCCTTCTTTGGAACAGCTGGGCCTTCCGCCCATTGTCAAAAAACTGTGTGCCGAAGAGGAGGGCCTGATTCTTATCACGGGCGCCACTGGATCAGGAAAATCCACCACCATGGCGGCCATGATTGAGGAGATCTCTCGGACCCGCTCTGGTGTGATCGTCGTTTTGGAGGACCCCATCGAATACGTTTTCCCACCCGCTCTTTCCCTGATTAAACAACGGGAAATTGGTCGAGACACTCAATCATTCCCAGCAGGCCTTCGCCACGCCCTGCGCCAAGACCCGGACGTCATCGCCGTTACTGAACTTCGAGACCAGGAATCGGTCCAAGTCGCCTTGCAGGCCGCAGAGACTGGTCACCTTGTCATAGCTACCTTCCACGCCAGTGATCCCGTCAAAGCTCTTGACCGAATTCTCGAAATGTTTGGTTCCGAAATGCTTCCCCAAATCCGCGCTCAGTTGGGAAACGGCCTCAAGGCCGTCATCTCCCAGCGCCTCCTGCCGAAGGCAGACGGCCAAGGACGAGTACTCGCCGCCGAGGTTCTGACCGCCAGCCCAGCCGTTTCCGCGTGCCTACGAACCGGAAGGATGGAACAGATCGTTGGCGTTATGGAAATAGGAGGTCGGGACGGAATGCGTACGATCGACTCCAGTTTGGATGAACTTGTGGAAGCTGGCCTTATCTCTTCTGAAGAGGCAGTTCAAAATGCCCGCGACCCCTCTCGGGTTGCCCTTGCCAAAACCAAGAAAAAAGGCCTCTTCGGCTAACTC
>RFMG01000168.1 GCA_009927835.1 Verrucomicrobiota bacterium
GCTGGAGCCTTCCCTCGACAAAAACAGGGCTCCCTTGCTCAAATAATCACGGCAAGTCTCCGCCTGCCGCCCCCAAACCACCACGTCCACATAACAAACTTCCTCTTTTTCCGTCCCGTCCTGGGCCCGATAACTCATGTTGATCGCCATCGCCAGGTCCCCAACCGCGGTTCCCTTGGGCGTATGGCGCACCTCCGGATCCCGGGTCAGATTTCCCATCAGAAAAACTTTGTTCAGACTGGCCATACAAATCTTGGTTACGCCGCGGCCTCCGCCGTGGAACGCTCGCTCTTCTTCCGCAACTCCTCCTCGGATACGCTCACCAGGACGTAGCGGTACACGGGCGCGGACAAAGCCAGTTTCCCCCGCAACTTGACGATCGACTCGGGAGGCAATTCACAGGTCAGATTCGCGTAGAATCCCGACTCCAGCGCACCCGCCACATACTCGAACTTCCTGCGTTCCATCTTCTGGGTCCGCGTCACCTTTCCCCCCACTGCTTTGACCTCGCCCTCCACCTGCGCCAAAACCTCGGGCAGGGACTCCTCCTTGCCCGCCAAATCCAAAACCACCAACAAGTCGTATGTCTTCATGCCTCCACTTTCCGGTTTCCCAGCGGCAAAGCGGCTTCCCAGCCCCTCTGCCTCCAGATCTCCACGGCCTCCGCGGCCGCCTCCACCATACGCTCGACCACGGGCCGCTCGTCCGGTGTGAATTTTTCCAAAACATGGTCTGCCATCGCCCTGGAATCCGCAGGACGCCCGACCCCGCCCCGAAGCCGCGGATACGCCTTCGTTCCCAGCAGGGCCTCGATCGAGTCCAAACCCCGATGGCCGCCGCTCGAGCCCTCCGCACGCAGCCGGAGCTTCCCGAGGGGCAAATCGACATCATCCATGATCACCATAAAATTTTCTTGGGACACTTTCCACCAGGCCAGAGCCGCCCGAATCGCCTCCCCCGAGCCGTTCATCATCGTCGAGGGCTTGAGCAGGATCAGATTCTCCGGGGTACGGGCCGCCCACCCCTCGGCATAGCGACATTTTTCCCAGCGGATCTTCTTTGCGGCCGCGATCCGATCCACCACCTCGAAACCGAAATTGTGGCGGGTTCCCTCGTAAGGTTTCCCCTCGTTCCCCAACCCGGCGACCAAGCCGATCTCCATCGTGCCTCCTGCCCGCGATTACTTCTTGGCCGGTTCCTTCTTGGCCCCCTCCTTGGCATCCGCCTTCGCAGGTTCCTTCTTTTCCGCCTTTCCGGCGTCCTTCTTCTCCCCCTTGTCCGCAACGGCTCCAGCCTCCTCCCCCTCCTTCTTCTGCCGGATGACTTCGGGCTCGGTCGCAGCAGCCGCCGCCGCTTCGGGAGTCGGCGCCTCCTCCACCTTGGGCAAGAGCACCATGAAGACCGGCAACTCCTTCGTATTCAAAACCGTCACACCCTCCGGAAGCTTGACCTCGCCGACATGGATCGCCTGCCCCACATCCAAGGCCGAGACATCCACATCGATCCGCTCGGGCAGATCCTTGGGCAAACACTCCACCCGCAAGGTTCGGAGATTGTGATCCAAAATCCCACCTCCCGTCCGCACCCCAACCGCCTCCCCTACCTCGTGCACCGGAACCTCCACCCGCAGTTTCTTGTTCTCCTCAATGGCATGAAAATCAATGTGCTCGATCGTGTCCCGGAGCGGGTCGTGCTGAACCTCACGGATCAGCGCCATCCTTTTCGTGGTCCCTCCGCCTTCGGACTCCAGGGTGAGGTCAATCAAGACACTTTCCGAACTCGCTCCATGCAGGGCCTCGGCGATTTCACGGCCGTTCAGCTCAAGGGCTTGGGATGTTCCTGCTCCGTAAAGAATTGCGGGGACACGCCCGCTCGACCGTATCCGGCGGGGACGACGCCCGCCGATCTCGGCTCTGACTTTTGCTTTGATTCCTAACCTCTTCGCCACGTGTTACCTCCGTATTTTGGAGGTGTAAGTAAACCAACTTTCGTCCGACGGGTCAACGACTATTCCGTCAACTTCCATCCAAAAAAAAGAACCCTTGGAGGTTTTGCCTCCAAGGGTTCATACGGGTGTGGGAGCTCGCCACGCTCTCTTTCCCAGTGACTGGCCATTTGGCGCCTGGATCAATCTCTCGACTCATCCTGCTTTTTCCTTCGGCTGCCAGTTCCCCGACGCTATTCACCGCCCGCGCTTCACGGCGCGGGCGAGGTCTCGGCCTCATAGCAGGGCCGCCGCAACCATCCCTGATCGCGGTCTGTTGAGTGAAGCCTCTTTGCCTGGTTCGGTCCGTGCCTGCCGGCACGGGCGCGCCACACACGGTGTTGACCCACCCACGAGAATTACCCAGTGACGGGTTGTTTTGCGGGTCACCACCTTGAGTCAGGGGGACGGCCAGCACTTTTGGCGCTGCGTTGGCCCCCTGCCACGGGTCTAGCTTCTTACCTCTCAGGTTGCTTTTTTCTCGTAGCCGGGCGACGCCCCTCTCGGCTGCGCCCCCCGAACTCGGAATCGGGCTGTTGACCAAACCTGCCGGTCGGATCTCCCGCCTCCGTTTGTCCGCCGTCAGCCCTTTTCGCGTTCCCCCTGCATCAGGGGGAACCTTGGGGCCAAGGACCTTACGACCCTCAACCCAGACCCACCACGAACACCTGACTTTCTCACAGTAGCAACCATCGCCCTTTTCTTGGAGCGACTGTGTCCGCCGGGAGGACCGAAACCGTCCTCCCAACGTGACTCGGCTAGCATGCGGCTTCTTTGGTTATCGCTGCCAACCTCTCAAACCCCTTATTCGCACTCTACGGACACCGTCATCGCCCTCGCTTTGACTCCGGCTTTGCCGATGCTTTTCTGGGTGCGACCCCAGCCGCGGGATTTGGTGAGACATGCCCTGGCTGGACTTGTGATCCAACCCGGGGGCCAAGGCAGTCAAGCCACCTCGACCATTCTCCAGTTACCTGGAGCTATCCTGAGAGCCTTCAAATGGGAGTAAGCTTTCACCTCCCCCATCAGACTCTGTTCTTTCAATGAACTATCTCCGTTATATTCGAATCCGAAAAACCAGCCAACGGATAAGTTCGAAAAGGAGTGAATGATTGTGAATAAGTTGGCAAAAAGACGTTTTCTCCTCCCAAAATGACCAAGGGAGTTATCCACCTTTGGCTAGGGCGCTGACGTTTTTTTTTGCTGATCCGTGGAAACGGTTCCCCCGTCCGTTAACTTCCGCAACTTCTCCTCCATCCACTTGGGTGCCTCCTTCTCCAACTCGCTTCCCACGTGCCGGTGCAGAAAACGTTCCAAAGCCAACATCGCCGCCAACCGGTTGTCCGGCCTCGCAAACCCATGCCCCTCATCCGCCGCGACCAGATACTCCACCGCTTGTCCCCGCTTGCGGTAGGCCTGAACAATCTGATCCGATTCCGCCTGCTTCACCCTCGGATCATTCGCCCCCTGCACCACCATCAACGGTGCCCGCATTTTTTCCACCGAGAAAAGGGGAGATTGGCGCCGCAGCCGCTCCGCATCCTCGGGGTTCTTCGGGTCCCCCACGAAATAATCAAACTGCCGCCGTACCGATTCCCAATACGGAGGAATCGAATTCAGTAACGTGAACAGGTTGGAGGGCCCCACAAACGATGCCCCCGCCGCATATACCTCCGGGGTGAACGCCAATCCGGCCAACGCCGCGTACCCGCCGTAACTCCCCCCATAAATCGCCACACGCTTCGGATCCACCACCCCCTTCGCCACCAAGTCCTTCACACCCCACGTCAAATCGTCCTGCATCTTGTCTCCCCACTCGTGGCGGCCTGCCGAGTAGAACTTCTTTCCATATCCTGTCGATTGCCGGAAGTTCGGTTGCAGCACCGCCAGCCCGCGGTTCGCAAAAAACTGTGCGGTCCCGTTGTACCCCCAGTAATCCCGGGCCCACGGCCCCCCATGCGGCATCACCAGCAGAGGCAAATTCTTTGCCTCCTTCCCATATGGCAACGTCAAATACCCGGGAATCTCCAGCCCATCCGACGAGCGGTATCGTACCGGCATCATCGGTGCCAGCTTCTCCTGCGGCAAATCCGGCCGCAACGCCCCGAACTTCGTGACCTCCCTGGATGCGCGGTCGAACAGGTAGTAGGTCCCCGGATCCGTATCCCCGGAAACCATCACCAACCACCTCCCGTCATCCCCCGACATATCCGCCAGCCCCACCTCCTGATTCGGAAATTTGCCTCGTAAAAAAAGGAAATCCGCCTCAAACCCGCGATCCTTCCAGTAATTCCTCTTTCGGTCATCCAAGTACACCGTCCCCACCAGCTCGTCCGTCGCTTCGGAGAACGCCGCCCTCGACAAATCCACGCGCCCCAACGGATCCGATTCCAACTTTGTCAGCTTGCCGCTCTTCGGGTCCATCTCCGCCAAATAGGACAAATCCGACTCCCCCAGGTTCGTCTCCAAATAAAACATCCGGTTTCCGGGCCGAAACTGGAATCCCCCGATCGCCTCCTGCCAGCTCACCTTGAGAATCGGAGCCGACAGCTTTTTTCCCTCCACCCGCATCAACTCCGTTCCGCCATCCTTGGTCATCCTCGTGGCCAACCGAAGATTCCCATCCAAATCCGCCACCAGCTCCGCACACCCCTCCACGTTGTCCCACACCTTCGTCCGCGCCATCGTTCCAAGGTCCAACCGCTCCACGTCAAAATACCTCTCATCTCGCTCATTCACCTGCAGGAGCGCCTCACCCGGCTTCGACTTCGGCAAACACATCACCATCGCCCGCGCCCCCTTTTGGATCGGCAACTCCTGGACCTCGGGCAACCCCGTCTGCGGGTCTGCCGGCGCGGATAAATCCAGCCGACGCAATCGATAGTTCTCATCCCCGCCCGAATCCTGCGACACCAGCAGATACCGGGAGTCCCGGGTCCACGTAAAACCCGCCGGAGGCCGGCTCTTCTCCGCCGTCAACACCCGGGCGGACTCCAACTTCTCCCCCCATCCCACCAAATGCAGGTTTAAAATCCCCTCCTTCTCCCTGAGGAAAGCAATCCACCGCCCGTCCGGCGAAAGTTGGGGACTCGCCAGCGCCGGATTTCCAAAGAAAAGCTCCCGATCAATCAAATCCGAGGTCACTTCTTTTTTTCCTCCACATCCCGCGCCCCAAAAAAGGATTCCCAAGGCCACCAGTTGGCAAAACCATGACTGAAACATCCTCCCCTTCTAAACGAAGTCCCCTGCGCGACCAAACCCTAGAAACCCGGCTCGCTCGGGGTCGCCCGGGGTGCCCAATCATCCATTTCGGGTTTTTTATCCCGAAAAAGCGCCAATTTTTTCTGGAGCTCTTTCTTTTCCGAATCCGTCGGGTTCTTGCTCAACGCCAACATCGTTGTCTCCTGCGCCCTTCGAAAATCCCCCAACTCCGCGTACCCAGAGGCCAAAATTCCGTACGTCTGGATTAACGGCTCATCCTGGATCGCCCGCTTGGCCAAACTCACCGCCCCCGCCCCGTCCCGGAACTCCAGAAAAGGACAATTCGCCTTGGCCCAGGCCACCGTGATCCGATCCGTCGCCGTCTCCGGCAACAACCGCATCGCCCGGCGCAGATCCGCCCTCGCCCCGGCCGGATCCCCCGTCTTCGCCAAACAGTACGCCCGCCTCACCAACACCCATGCCGTCTCCGGCGCCTGATCCAGCACCGTGGTGTATCGATCCATCGCCTCGTTGTACTTTCCCTCTTTTTCCAGCTCCAATCCCTCGAGGGCAGGACCGAATTTCGACTGGGTCCTGAATGTCTCCACCGCCGTTTGCAACTTCGCTCTCTCCTCCGAATCCTCCACCTCCTTCAGCCGGGCGAGCAAAACCTCCTGGGCACGCAAATACTGCTCCGACTCCGCCAAACAGGCCGCCTCCAGCAACACAAAATCCGTTGTCCGCTCCAGATCCACCAACCTTCGGGCCAGCACCACCGCCGCTTTGGGATCCCGGAATTCCGCCAACGGCCCCGCCTTCGACCTCAACGTGATCAGAAACTGCAGATCATTCACCGCATCCGACTTCTCCTTCGAAATTCCCAGCGAGACCGCCTTCGCAAAATCCTGCTGCGCCCCCGTCTCCTCGTTCAGCTTGATCTCACAAAATCCCCGCCGCAGCCAGATCCACGGAATCTCGGGTGCCTTCACCAAAGCCGCCGAGTACAAATCCTTGGCTGGCCTCCACGCCTCCTGCTGCTCCGCCGCAAAGCCCTGAAACGCCATTCCCCGCCCCAACTTCAACTGCTCCGCAGGATCGAGCTTGACCTCCTCGTTCTCCTTTTTCGCACCATGGGAAGGCTCCTCCGCCCAAAGCCCGGCGGTGATGAAAAAAACAAGGACGAGAGATCGAAAACGAGGCACAGCTCCACTATAACGATTCTCCCCAACCTATCCAGCTCGCCACAGGAACCCCATTTTCACCTTCCCCTGAACCCCGCAACCTCCTCATCCTAACCCGCTGAACCGAATACCCAGTGAATCCACCGTTGA
>RFMG01000235.1 GCA_009927835.1 Verrucomicrobiota bacterium
GACAGCCGGCTCGGCTGAGGGCTTACGTGGATGCGAGAAACGGAGTTGCTCTATTTACGAAACAAAGCAACTGCCGACAACATCACAATTTCTTCTCAAAGCTAAATTTTCTTTTGAGCCACTGAAAAACCTCTTTTTGTTCAGCTACCCCAGCACGGCGTACCTGTGAAATAAGCCAGATAGCCTCAGGTTTCACAGCAGTAATATTCTTGGCTCCTTGGTTGCAGCTTGAGCAAAGGGTTCTTAGGTTGGATAGGATTGCTTTTCCGCCATGGCTCTTGTCATCAATGTGGCCTACATGAAGCCGAACTTTTCGATTGGTGTATGGATCGAGATCGCCAGGGCAAAGACCGCAAGATTGGCAGGTAAATCCGTTTCTATCAAAAACCGCTGCTCTTAATTTAGCTGAAATTGAGTCATCAAATTTGATGATTGGCTTCTCTGGTGGCTTTTCGACGAGCAGGTATTGGCCTGGTGAAAGAGCATCGAGGTCATTATGAGTCATGATTTTCCATTTTTCTTGATCCCTTAATTCACGAACCCTCCTTGCCCATTCGGTTACGCCCTGTCCTGCAGCTTTTTGAATTTCTCGATTGGTCACGACAACGTTAATGTTCTTTAAGAAAAACTCTTTTATCCTGCCTTTTGCGCTGCCCCCTTTTTTCATTTGTTTTTTAGGAATACGGCGCCTTGAGAAATCATAAGATTTATTAACTGGGAGCCTATGAAAGCTGTATAGGCAGGTGGAATGGATTCGTTTATTTCGCCTTTGGTTATTTTCCATTGAATGCCCATAGCATCTTTGGCAGCCCCCAATGTGCAATTACCGCCACCAGTCACCTGCACGTAGTCCTTCCATTCATCGGTCTTCCCAAAATGAGACTTTCGGCGGTCAAAGGTATGAACTTTTGGGTGAGGCTTATGGGCTGGGGTTCTAATATGGAAGTTTGCTTCAAATAATCTGTGCCTTAACACGCGGAGTTTTGGAAACATTGTCCCGCACAAAACTATGGGTGAAATAAGAGGGGCACCTTCTACATTCTCAATTATGTAGGGTAAGCCTGTTTTCTTCAGCATGTTACGAACAGGCTCGATTAGCCGTGGCCATTTGTCTGCGTTCTTGTTACGTTTGGCCAAGTCAGAGTATGACTGGCATGGGGGAGACGCATGGATTGCGTCAAAGCTGGCTAAAAAATCATCCGTAAGACCTAATGCATCTGTTTGGATAAACGGGAAGGGGTAGTTTGGCTGAGGAGATAAATCCACGCCTGTTACATCGAAACCTGCTCTCTTGTACCCAACCCCAGCGCCACCAGCACAGCAAAAAAGATCTAAAAGTCTCGGTTTTGTTCCTTTGACTATTCTTTTGAAAGGGGGGCAATCCGAGGCTAGCGATAACTCGTCTTTAAACATTGCAGGTCTCTGGTACTACAAGTAGCGATTTCTTGTTTACCATTCACCAACCATACCATGGCTGTGAGGACAAAAGCTGTACTACCCCTTAATAAAAATCCTATGAGTCCAAGGCTAAAAATTTCCAAACCCATATTGGCACTATTGGTGCTATTCCTATAAAATTTCTTCAGACAATCGGTTAAAAGTATAGTAAGAAAATATATAAACAACTGATATACAGCTAATAAAGAAAATAGAAATTAAATAACTATTAGAGCTTTGATTACGGAGTGAATCGGTTTTGTAAACCGCTGGTCGTCGGTTCAAATCCGACAGCCGGCTCGGGGATTGATAGGTGTTGAGGGGTTAAGGGATTAAGGGGTGTAGGTAGTTAGGATTTAGAGGCTACCCGGAGATTTTGGGTCCTATTTTTGGAATCGGTTGGTGTCAGTGACCGACAGTCTACGCGTGGGCAGGGGAGCGCTTTTCCCGTGCTTGTGGAGGCTTGGAAAGCGAGGGTCTTTGCCAAGGAACTTCACGAAGCAAAACTACTTTCGGATGAGGGCTGGAAGGTGCTAGAGGGGGCTACACGCCTTACGCCGAATCCTTGAGTCGATCCTCCAGCTTCTTAATGACCCCAGAGTACTCCAGTGCCGACTCCTGAAGGCAACGCACCCGCACAATTTCGAAGAGTTCGTTGGCGGCCACTGGGACGAGCCTGTGCGGATTCAGATGTTGACAACGGATGGGTAATTATTTACTTGTTTATATATGAAAAACACCCTCCGTGTAGCGATCCTAACAGCAGTCGCCTTGGCTTCCCCTTTAGCCATGGCCGATTCCGGCTCCAAAGGTAACAACGACGACTGCTCGGTCGAGCAGGCCTTCATCGCGATTCCCGATCTTCTGGTCGTGCGTCCCGTGAGCTTGGCCGGTTGCGCAGTGGGTTTCACCGCCTTCGTGGTGACCTCTCCTTTCACGGCGATGGCCGAGTGTGTGGACGAATCCTGGGACACCCTGGTGGTTACCCCTGGAAGGTTCACCTTCGAGCGTGATCTCGGCGATTTCGACGACGTTAAATAAGTTTCCGACCGCAAAGGTCTGAGCCAAGGGCGATCCCGAAAGGGGTCGCCCTTTGTGTTTCCAGGTAAGGGATCAAGGGATGAAGGGATTAAGGCGTCAGGGTTTTTAGGGTGCAGAGCCTTTGGGCTAGGCGGGGTTGGCGAGGACCCCCTACCTTCGGAGTGTGTTTGCCTACTACACGCATGACTTAAGCCCGTTCCTGATTCAGTTGGGGAGTGGTTGGGGGATCCGATACTACGGAATGGCCTACGTGGCGGGCTTTCTGGCCTGGTTTTACGGGCTTCGCTGGTTTCGAAAGCTGGGATGGTCGAAATTAAGTGACGATCAGATATCGGAGCTTCTCTTTTACACCGTTGTCGGGGTTTTGCTGGGGGGGAGATTGGGCTACTGCCTGCTTTATGACTGGGCGGAAACGGTCCGAAACCCGGTCAGCATCATCGCTTTTTGGAACGGGGGGATCCGTGGAATGGCCAGCCATGGGGGGATCCTCGGGGCGTTATTGGGATTTCTCCTTTGGGCCCGAAAAAACAGGGCGGATGGGTGGGCGGTGGCCGACAATGCCGCCGTCCTGGCTCCCGTTGGAATTTTCCTGGGCCGGATTGCGAACTTCATCAATGGAGAGCTGTGGGGGAGGGCAACCCAGGTTCCTTGGGCGGTCATCTTTCCGGATGCGGACGGGCACCCCCGTCATCCCTCCCAGCTTTATGAGGCTGTGGGGGAGGGGCTTGTTCTGGGTGGGGCGATGTTTTGGATTCGGTCCCGAAAACCGGAGTCCAGCGGTCAGGTGACGGGATCCTTTTTCATGGTCTATGCGCTCCTTCGGTTCTTTCTTGAGTACTTTCGCGAACCGGATGCGGGGGACCCGTTGTTCCTTGGGTTGAGCCGAGGGCAGCTCTTTTCGGCTGGGCTGGCCGTTGCAGGTTTTGCCGTCTGGAGAGTGCGCTCCCGCAAGCGACGGCCCCCCGTTTCTTAGCGGCGCCGGTTTTTCACCGGAACGTGAAGGGTTTGTCCGGGGACAAGAAGATCGGGGTCACTCATCGGGTTAAAGAGGAGGATATCCTCCACCCCCACGCCGAATCGTTTTGAAATGGTGCTCAAAGAGTCCCCGCGGCGAACGGTGTAAAGGATCGGTTCGGGCTGGATGTCGACCTCCCCCGTGGCCGGAGCCGGGGAGGAAACCGACAGGATCGGATTGGAGGAGGAGACCGCAGGGTCAATTTTTGGCGAGGGGAGAGGAGGGAGGTTTGCAAAGCCGTAGTCAAACAACATCCGGGTGTCCTGCCACTTGTTCGCACTTTTCAGGAGCGTGAGCCGGAGTTCCCTGCCGTCCCGCGTGGCCGAGGCGGCAAAGGTGTGCCGCGCCTCATACGTCCACCCCGTTTTGGCGGGGCCCATCCCCGGATAGACCCCCAGAAGCTTGTTGTGGTTTCGCATCCGTTGGACTCCGATGGCGGTCCGAAGGTTGTAGACCTGGGTCTCCGCAATTTGCCGAAGCGTGGATATGGAGAGGAAGTGATGGAAGAGGGTCATCAGATCCCGGGCGGTCGTGCGCTGCACGGTTCCGGGAAGTCCGTGGGGGTTTCCAAAGCGGGTTTTTGACATCCCCAGCCTCGCCGCCTCGGCATTCATTTCCTCGACGAACTTGGGGGCGGAACCGGAGGTGAAGCGGGCGAGGGCCATCGCACTGTCGTTGTCCGATCCGATGATGATGGACCTGAAAAGTTCGCTCACTGCGACGGTTTCACCCGGCCGAAGAGGGACGGTGCTGGGCTCCACCTGGACATCCTCCTTGGTGATGGTGACCATCCCTTGGCCTCCTGTTTTGCGGTAGGCCAGCAGCGCTGTCATCAGTTTGACGGTGCTGGCGGGCGGGTAGGGGGTGTCGACGTCGCGCGCATAGAGAACCTCACCTGCCAGAGGATCGACCAGCAGTGCCGCTTTGGCCAAAAGTTCCTCGTTCACCTGATCGAGGGTGGGGGGTTTGGGTGGCGGTGTGGGAACGGCCGGATGGAGAGATGAGGCTGCTCCCAGGAAAAAAAGCCAGCAGACGGGTGGCAACCTCATCGAATCTCCCAAGGGTCGGGGAAGCGGCTTAATCTTCTCGAACCCCCCTTTTGAATGAGGAAAACGTCCTCGATTCGGACTCCACCGATACCGGGCACGTAAAGGCCGGGCTCCACGGTGAGGACCGAGTTCAAGGGGAGGGAGCGGGTGGCGAATCGCGGGGCCTCGTGAATTTCAAGGCCGAGGCCGTGGCCGACCCCGTGAAAGAAGCCGCTCCAGCGACCTTTCCGAATCTCGGTCGGGTACCCTTGCTGATGAAACCACTCCCTAAGCTCGCTCTGGATTTTCTCCCCGTTCGCCCGGGCGCGGGTCTGCTTCACAACCCTTTTTTGGCCCAGAGCGACGGTGTGATGCAGGCGTCGGAGCGGCTCGGGGGCACGGCCTTTGACCAAGGTGCGGGTGATATCCCCGAAATAGCCGGTTTTTATATTTCTCGGAAAGATATCGAGGATGATGGCCTGGTGGGCGCGGAGGGGACCGGAACCGCGCTCGTGGGGGTCGCAAGCGTGATGCCCGCCGGAAACGATGGTGTCACGGGCAAGGGCGCCATGGCGAAGGCATGTGATCTCCATCTCGGTGCGGAGACGTTCCGAGGTCAGGGCAGAGCCGGACCAGAGAAGGGTGTGGTTTCTCCGGATCTTGGCACGTTGAAGAATTTCGACAGCGCGGGCCAAACCTGCCTCGGCAGCACGAAGCGATTGGGTGATATGCCGGATTTCCGGGGAGGATTTTTGCAGGCGTTTCGGAAAAAAAGGTTCGGCGACGGTTTGTAGTTTCATCCCTGACTGCTTGAGGCTTTGGGCCAAGCCGATCGGAAACGTGCAGGGGATCTGGGCCGATCGGATGCCGTGCCGTATGAGTACATTGGCGAGAATCCTGGCGTACGGGGGCTTGCTGCGGCCCATCCGTTTCTCCTCGCTGGAGAGGTCGAGGCAGCAATCCACAGTTGCGGTCCGACGGGCACGGTCGATCTCCAGCGGGCCCAGCAGGGAAAAGGTTTTCCCGGAGGGGGTTTGAAACCAGGCAAAATCGTCCGGGACAAACAGTCCGGTGGCGTAGGTGAGATCAGGGACGCGGTCGGTGTTACCGACGAGGAGACGGGCGTGACGGGCCACGGTTACGAGGACTTGAGGAGGGCGCCGGCAAGAAATCCGCCGAGCAGAAAAGCGAGAAGAACCATGGGGGTTCGAACCTCGAAGCCAAAAACATAGAAATCGAGATGGAGGAAACCGGACTGGTGGGCGAGGAGGGCGACGGCGGAGGCCAGGATGCCGAGGGAAACAAAGCGTTGGCGGTTCATGGTTGGGCTTGGAAGACTGATTTCATGGGGTAAGGGTGAGGGATGTCAATTACGACCCGAACGGGGGATGGGGGGACCACCGGGCTAATGTACGGGAGGAGGGTAAGGAAGGACAGCCCTCGGGTGGAGGCTTATGGGGAGGTGGATGAACTCAACGCCTGTCTGGGATTGGCGCGGGCTCATGCTAACGCGGGTGTGCGGGCCACCCTCGAGACGGTGCAAAAGGCCCTGGTGGGACTGATGGGGGAGTTGGCGGTTTCCCCCAAGGATCTGGCCCGATATGAGGGGGACGGTTATGCACGACTGCGGGAAGAGGACCTCGCTTTTTTGGATGGGCAGATTGAACTTCTGGAAGCTCGCGCCCCCAAGGCCAAGGGGTGGTCGATGCCGGGAGGAAGCGTGGTGGGGGCGGCTTTGGATCTGGCGCGGACGGTGTGCCGTAGGGCAGAACGCGAGGTTTGGAAGTTAGAAAAGTTGGAAGGGAACATCCGAAGCCTGGTTCCGAGATATCTCAACCGATTGTCGGATCTGTTGTGGCTGTTGGAGATGGAAAGCGATGTAAAGAGTTAGATTTGAATGAATTCTATTGGTAATGTCGTCATATCAGTAATCTATGCCAACATGTAGATATGATTCGAACACAAATTCAGCTGGAGCCTGCGCAGTTCAAGGTGTTGCGGGGTGAGGCGGCCAAGCGGAACATCAGTGTGGCTGGGTTGGTGAGGGAGGCGTTGGCGAAATATTTAAACAGTCCACGCAAGTCGGCATTCCGGAATTTAAGCAGGCTTCGCCCTGCGTTTCGGCCCATCCCGCAGGAGGGAATTTCGGATCATGATCGCTGGTATGCGGAGGCGATCATGGATTCCAAACGCCGAAACGGTTAGACGGACTGTTTTGTAGATACTTCGGGATTTTACGCCTACCTGGACGAGACCGATCCGGCGCACCCGCAAGCCGTCCAGATGTTTCAGACGGCCGGGAAGGAGGAGTGGAGTTTAATAACCACCAACTACGTGGTGCAGGAGACGGCGGCCCTGGTGCAGACCCGGCTGGGATGGGACGCCTGCGATCATTGGTTGAACGAGGTCTTGTGCGCCGTCCAGGTCGAACTGGTGCCCGACGAGCTTCACAAAATGGGGATGGCCCGCTGGCGGCAAGCGCGGGCGAGGAATCTCAGCCTGACCGATTGTGTCAGTTTTGCCTTTTTGGAGCAGGAGGGGATTCGGGACGCGATCGTGTTTGATCGGCATTTTGCGGAGAGAGGGATCGGGTTGCCGAAGAGGCAAAAGGCGGAGGAAAACGGCGGGCTCTGATCAATTTCCCGTCAACGGCTCCATCGCGGCTAAGAGCGACCGAGAATTTCCCATGCCGCATGGGGACCTAGGTACACCATGCTGGTGTAGATCTGGACGAGGTCGGCCCCGGCCGATCTGCGTGCCTGGTAATCGGCGGCCGACATGATCCCCCCGACTCCGACGAGGATCTGGTCGGACCCGAGAAGGGGGCGGAGGGAGCGGGTGATGGCAGTTGCACGCCCGGTAAGGGGTTGTCCGCTCACTCCTCCCGCCTCGAAGGGGTCGTTCGGCTCGCGATGAAGGGTCGTATTGGTGGCAATGATCCCTGCCAGTTGAAACTCCCGGGTGATGGAAACGATTTCCCCCAGGGTGGAGGGCTCCATATCGGGCGAAACCTTGAGGAGCATGGGTTTGGTCGTGGAGCAGGAGCGGTTAAAATCCTGAAGCGTGGAGAGCAGACGCCGCAGGTCGTCCGGTTTCGCCAGGTCGCGAAGACCCGGAGTATTGGGGGAGCTGATGTTGATCGCAAAATAGTCCCCCAAAGGGTGGAGCAGTTTCAGGGATCCCAGGTAGTCGTGAGCGGCTTGGTCGAGGGGGGTGACCTTGGATTTGCCGAGGTTGATTCCGATCGGGAAATCGTCCAGACGATGTTTCTCTCGCAGCGAGCGGAGGCGGGAGGCGATCCCCTCGGCGCCTGGATTGGGAAATCCCAGCCTGTTCACCAGGGCCTGTTGGGAGGGGTAACGGTAGACTCGGGGCTTGGGGTTGCCGGGTTGCGGGTGAAGCGTCACCGTGCCCAATTCCGCAAAGCCGAACCCAAGATTGCGCCAAGCGAGGGTTGCCTCCGCATTTTTATCGAGGCCCGCGGCGATTCCGAGGCGGTTCCGAAACGAAAGGTGGAGGAGTCGTGCGGGATCGCGGGGTGCTTCTCGACCCAGGGTGAGGAGCTTGGAGAGTAGGGGGAGGCGAAGTGAGGCGAGGGTAAGGTGATGCGCAACCTCAGGATCGAGCTGAAAAAGGAGGGGGCGGGCGAGGGTGGTGTAGAGGCTCATTTTCCGATACAAAACTGCGCGAAAAGGCGGTCGAGCACATCCTCGGATGTGCCGACGCCGAGGATGGACTCGAGGGCTTGAAGGGCGAGACGAAGATCGGAGGCGACAAGCTCGGGTGCGGCGCGGTTACAAAGGGAGGCGGAGGCACAAGCGAGGGCCTCCGTGACACGACGAAGGGCGTCCTCATGCCGGGCATTCACGGCGATTTCGTCCGCACCGGGTGCGTGAAGATCCGCTTTCAGATGTTGGGCAATCTTTTCTTTGAGAGAGTCCAGACCGAGCCCCGTTTGGGCGGACACGGTGAGGCCCGGGAGGTTGTTGGAACGGGGAAGGTCCCCCTTGGTGAGAACGGGAATGACTTTTGTCCCGTATCGACTCCACTCCTTGGCACAGGGGTCATCCGGTTGGGTGGAGTCGATCAGCGCCAGAATAAGATCGGCCGATTCAAGGGCGGCCCGCGTGCGTGAGATGCCCTCGATTTCGACGGGGTCGGTCGATGATCGGAGGCCAGCGGTATCGATCAGACGCACAGGAAAGCCGTTGAGGACGATCGACTCTTCCACCGTGTCCCGTGTTGTGCCCGGAACGGGGCTGACGAGAGCACGATCCATGCCGAGAAGGGCGTTCAGGAGGGTCGATTTTCCGGCGTTGGGCGGACCGGATAGGACAAGACGGTAGCCCGAACGAAGGCGTTGACCGAGGGGGGCCGTGGCCAGGAGGGCGGCAGAGGATTTCAGGAGATTGCTGATTTCCAATCGGAATCCCTCCCCCACCTCGGGTTGGATATCCTCCTCAGGAAAGTCGATCCAGGCCTCGATCCGCGCCAGCAACTGGAGAATGGATTCCCGGTCGGCCATCAGGCGGGCGCTCAACTTCCCGGCCAGGGCACGTTGTCCCGCCAGGAGCGCGCGTTCCGACCTTGCATGAAGGACGTCGAGGATCGCCTCTGCCCTGGTCAGGTCGATTCTGCCATTCAGAAAAGCGCGCTCGGTGAACTCGCCCGGGCGGGCGGGGCGGGCACCCAAAGAGCAGACGGCTTGCAGGATCGACTCCACGATCAGGGGATTTCCATGGCAGGAGATCTCCACCAGATCCTCCCCTGTGTAGGATTTCGGATTGGGCCAGGAGGTCATGACAACCTCGTCCAAGATGGCTTGGTTATGGTGCACTTTGACGGCAACCGGGGAGCGGGGCTTGGGAGGGGAGGCAGCCAATTTGGCTGCGATGGGGATGGCTTGGGGCCCGCTGATTCGAATCATCGCAAGAGCCGAGACCCCGGGGGGTGTGGCGCAAGCGGTGATGGTGTCTTTTTCAAAAGCCATTCCCTCTCACTTTCGCAAATTCAGGCGTGCCAGGGCGAGTTCTAGTTATGAGGAAAGTGCTCTTCGCAGGGGCTGGTCTAGGGGGAGCCGGGGAGGTAAGAAGGATCGATGGAAAGTGCAAACCGAGTGATCCTGGTGACGGGAGGATGCGGCTTTATTGGATCGAACTATGTGAGGCACCTGCTGGCCGCGTCTCCCGATACGAGGGTTGTCGTTCTGGACAAGCTTACCTATGCGGGACATCGCCCGAATCTGGATAAAGAGGAGAAGGGGGGACGTTGCGAGGTGGTCGTGGGAGACATCGCGGATGCCAAACTTGTGGAGTCGCTCCTGGAAAAGCATCAGCCAGGGTCGATCATTAACTTTGCCGCGGAATCCCATGTGGATCGCTCGATTGATGAACCTGCCCCCTTTCTGCACACCAATGTCACGGGAACTTTCACCCTGCTGGAGGCGGCCCGGAAGCACATGGCTGCCACAAAGGAAAAGGCATCCGGAACCTTTCGTTTCATTCATCTCTCCACAGACGAGGTTCATGGCTCCTTGGAACCTTCGGATCCGCCCTTTTCGGAACGGTCAACCTTCGCGCCCAACAGCCCGTACGCCGCTTCCAAAGCCGCGGCGGACCATTTGTGTCGGGCCTACTTTCGAACCTACGGACTTCCGACGGTTGTTTTGAGGCCCTCGAACAACTTCGGTCCTTATCAGTTTCCGGAAAAACTGATCCCCTTGGCGATCTTGCGGGCCTTGGCGGGTGAGAGGATACCGGTGTACGGTGATGGTAAGCAGGTTCGGGATTGGCTTTATGTGGAGGATACGGCACTGGCTGTCGAGGCGGCACGGTTGAAGGGTGGTCTAGGGGAGCCTTACCAGGTTGGGGCGGATGCGGAAAAGGATAACCGGACGGTTCTTCTGGCGATTTGCCAAATTCTGGACCGGATGCGGCCGCGGCCCAATGGGAAACCGCATGCGGATCTGATGGAGACGGTCACCGATCGTCCGGGTCATGACCGTCGGTACGCAACCGATGCCTCGAAGTTCAGGAAGCATACCGGGTGGGCGGCCAAGACCTCCTTTGAGGCTGGGCTGGAGAAAACCGTTCGGTGGTATCTTGAAAATCCCGGTTGGTGCGAGGCTGTGCGTGCCAAAGGGTATACCGGCGAAAGACTCGGCCTTACCAGGCGCTAGGACGGGCTTACGTGGTCGAAAAATTCGATTATCTGGTGGTCGGTGCCGGGTTTGCTGGCGCTGTGCTGGCGGAGCGCTTGGCCGAGGAGTTGGGGAAAAAGTGTCTGGTCGTGGACCGGAGGGATCACATTGCGGGGAATGCGTATGACAAGGTGGATGCCTCGGGGATCCTGATTCATGCCTATGGCCCGCACTACTTTCGGACGAACTCGACGCGGGTGGTGGATTATTTAAGCCGATTTACCCAGTGGCATCAGGTGACGTACCGGGTCCTGGTCTGGACGGACGGGAAGTACTGGCAGTTTCCGATCAACCTGAACACGTTCGAGCAGTATCTGGGGCGGTCATCCACGTCGGAGGAGATGGAGGCCACGCTGGCCAAGTGGCGGGAGAACTTTCCGAACCCCAAAAACTCGGAGGAGATGGTTTTGTCGCAGGTGGGTCGGAAGTTTTATGAGATGTTTTTTCAAAACTACACGAGGAAGCAGTGGAAGAGGGATCCCTCCGAATTGGATGCATCGGTGTGTGGCAGAATTCCGGTCCGCACAAACCGGGATGACCGGTTTGTCTCGGAAACCTTTCAGGCGCTTCCCCGAGACGGCTACACCGCCATGTTTCGGAAGATCCTTGATCACCCGCGGATCACCGTGCGCCTCTCCACGGACTATCGTGAGCTGCCGCCGACCGTGAAGTATGACCGGATGATCTACACGGGGATGATCGACGAGTTTTACGATTTTTCGGAGGGTCGCCTGCCTTACCGATCGATGCGATTTGAGCCTGAGACCCTGGCCCGGGAGTTTTTTCAACCTGCCATGCAGGTCAACTATCCAAACGATCATGAGTTTACCCGTGTGGTCGAAATCAAGCACGCCACGGGACAGAAGTCCCCCGTCACGACGATTGTCCGTGAATATCCCCAGGATTTCGGGCCCGGCAAGGAGGCTTACTATCCCGTGCCCGCTCCCGATTCGAGGCAGCTGTATGAAAAGTATGCCGCCAAGGCAAAACAGGAAAAAAACGTGGTTTTTGTCGGCCGTTTGGCCACGTATCGCTACTACAACATGGATCAGGTGGTGGCGATGGCGTTGACGGAGTTTGAAAAGTTGAAAGGAACGGAGGCAAACAACTAGCGTAACCCCGCTCCTTGGTATCCCTTGGGATCGAAATCGACACCCGAAAATCCCTCTGCCAGCAGTTCCCGTGTGATTGTTGATTGAAGAGACGGGTCCTTTAAACGCGGGGTTTCTTCCGGCGAGACCTGCACCCACGCCTTTTCGCCCAGGTGGCGGACCCGAACGATCCGGAAGCCGTGGCGATGGATCGCTTCCTCGGCCTTTTCGATGGCGGCCAAGCGAGCGGGTGTTACGGGCAGTCCGGGGGCGAGGCGTGAGGAGAGGCAGGGGGAGGCGGGCTTTTCAGCGACTTCCAGACCGGCCTCCTTGGCTAAGGCGCGGACATCGGATTTGGTGAGACCGGCGTCGCGGAGTGGGGCAGCGACGGAGAACTCTCCGGCGGCGGTGCGACCGGGTCGGATTTCCTGGGCATCGTCAAAATTTTCCCCGTAGGCGAGGACCGCCACACCCCGCAAGCGTGCGACTTCGCCCATCCTTTGAAAAAGTTCCGAGCGGCAGAAGTAGCAGCGGTTGGGCGGGTTGGAGGCGTAGGAGGGGTCGTCGAGTTCCTGGGTTTTCAGGACTTCCAACGGCAGTTTGTACTTTTGGGCAAAGGCGAGGGCGGCGGAGTGTTCCGAGCGGGGCAGGCTGGGGGAGTCGCCGAGGATGCCGGTGACCTTGGGTCCAAGGATTTGGTGGGCGGTCCAGAGGAGGAAAGCGGAGTCGACCCCGCCCGAGTAGGCGACCAGGGCGGATGGCCAGGGGCGGATGAGATCCTCCAGCTTTTGATATTTGGCTTTGAGATGAGGGCTCACGGATCTGATAAAGATTAGAACAAGAAAACATTCCATGGAATGTTTTCCCATTGGATCATTGGCGTGACGTAATGCCGACAACATTTCGACATTCTGCAGATTGTCGAAAGGTCTCTCATCCCCACCAATCGGGGTGTGTGGAATTCCAGCAGCCTCATCGAGGTTGCCCTACCGGCAATCAAGGACCTGATCCCAAGAGACACAGGCAGGATAGGATCGATGACCCTCCCGGCCATCCAGGATCATCCTACATTCCTAGGAAAGTAGGATGATGGTGGGTTCCAAGGAAGAGGGTGGCGTGGTAAGGTGTGATGGTGAGCGGAAACACCAATGTGGCGGATTTGCGCAAGAGCTACGAAAAGGCGAGGCTGGACGAGCACTCCTCCGACGCGGATCCGCTGAAGCAGTTTGACCATTGGCTGCAGGAGGCCATTCGGTCTGAAATTCCCGAACCCAACGCCATGACCCTGGCCACCGTTTCCAAGGAGAATCGCCCGAGCACCCGACCGGTGTTGATCAAGGGATACGACGAGCGGGGAATTGTCTGGTACACGAATTACGAAAGTCGAAAAGGGGTCGAATTATCTGGCAACCCTTGGGCGGCTTTGCAATTTCATTGGGTGGAGCTGGAGCGGGTGGTCCGAATTGAGGGCAGGGTGGAGAAGATCAGTGATCAGGAGAGCGATGCGTATTTTCGCAGCCGGCCGCACGATCATCGGATCGGAGCGTGGGCCTCGCCCCAGAGTCAGGTGATTGCCAACCGTGCCGTCATCGAAAAGGCTGCGGCAAAGTATTCCCAGGAATATCCCCAAGATCCGCCCCGTCCGAAAAACTGGGGGGGATATCGGTTAAACCCGGAGCTGTGGGAGTTCTGGCAGGGGAGAAAGAGTCGTCTGCATGATCGGCTGAGGTACAAGCGGGAGGCAGGAGGCTGGAGGCGTGAACGGTTAGCTCCGTAGTGGTGGAATGTGGCCCTCCGTCACTCCAAAACCGCTTCGCGGAGGAGCTATGGAGGGCGAGTGCTGTGCACTCGAAGCGGGAACGGCTGGCGCCGCAGGTGTTAGAGGATCCCGGTCCATAGATTCAGCATGCTGGAGGATGGATTCATGGTTCGCACGAAGTCCCTCGAAGGCCGAGTAGTGCGCAGGATGGTTTAAGATTTGTAGGAGAGGAGTTGGAGGCCGGGGATGCGACGGAAGTGGGCGGTATTGTCCGTGACGAGGGGCTCCTGCTGATGAATGGCACAGGCCGCTATGAGGATATCGTTATCCGGGATCAGTTGGCCGATAAGACGGAGTTCACGCCGGATTCGGCTGGCCTGCACGGATTCCGGCAGGTCGATGGATACGCGGTCAAAGGCGGCGAGGAACGGAAGTTGGCCTGCCACCTCCGCATCGGAAAACCCTTCGAGGTATTCCATGGCGGCGATGGCCGAGATCCGGATTGGGACATCACCATGGAGACCAAGAAATTCGTGGCATGCACCGGGCTGGCGGCGTTCCCGCTCGTGCTGCAGGTCGATCAAAAAGGAGGTATCAAGATGCACGCGAACGTTCCCACGGGGACGGTGAAATCCTGGGCTCGGCACGATCCTCCTTCCGCATCCGCTCCCAATGGGCGAACGCCTGCGGGGAGGGGAGGGAACCGGATCCGAGGGAAGTGAGACGCTCCAGAACCGCTGCGCCGGTGTTCGGGGTGGCCGTGAAAACGGCCCGGCGAACTACAGAAGAGAAGGACTCTCTCTCACGAAGCTTGGCAGATCTTAGTTTTTCATACGCATCCATCTCAAGCGATATTGTTTTAGTTGCCATGCATGAATCTATGCATGGATAAGTCAAATGTCAATCTGGTAGATATTCTTTATCATCCTTCGGGGTGGGAGTTAGAAGAGGGTTGGTCATGAACATGAAGGAGAAAATGAAACCAAGATTTATCAGGACTTTGCGGGAAAGAGGTAGGCGACGAAAAACGTGGTGAGGGTGCCGAAGGTGATGCGCCAAGGGAAGGCGATCAGGGGGAGCCAGTCGGGTCGGGGCAGAGGCGGCAACCCGAATAGTTTCAGGAGGTCGGAGGGTAGTCCCGAGAGAACTGCCACCGCCACAAAGCCCGCCGCCATGGCGACAAGATTGCCGGTATCACTGCCCCGGTTTTTGGTCAGGGCACCCAGCAGAAAGATTCCCAACAACGATCCGTAGGTGTAGCCAAAAACGCCCAGAACGATGGGAAGGATGCGGGAGGCGGGATTGGATATGACCACCCATGCGGTGGCGCCACCGACCAACACAAGGATTCCGGCAAAGGTCACGGTGGACCAGCGGGCTGCCCGGAGGGAATCGGGATTTTTCAAGCGCGGGGCAAAAAAGGGTTCGTACCAGTCACGAACCCAAGATGTTGCCAAGGCATTCAGTGCGGTGCTGAGAGAGCCCATCGCCGTGGCAAAAATCCCTGCCACCAGCAGGCCGCGCAATCCGGGGGGAAGTTGGCTGAGGATGTAGTAGGCAAAAACGTGGGCGTTTCGTGCGGGGAGGTGCGGATCGGGGTTTCGTTGGTAGAAAACCCAAAGCAGGATTCCGATGGAAAGAAAAGCGAGGACGATGGGGAGGTCGGCCAAACCGGACGCCACCAAGGCCAAACGGCTTCTGGCGGGATTTTTGGCCGTAAGCATCCGCTGCACCATGTCCTGATCGGTTCCATGTGTGGCCATGGTGACGAAGGTGGCGGCAAAAAAAGCGGTCCATATCGTGTACTCGGTCTCGAACGCTGCTTTCAGCGTGGCCCAGAGATCGCCCTGAAAGTAAGGACCAAGATTCCAGAAGGAGAGATCGTCGGGGCCCTGGAGCATTCCATGAATTGTGGGAAGACCTCCTGGTATGGATTTCGCAAGGTGCCAGATGACGTACCCCAATCCGGAAAACATCACGCAAGCTTGGATCACATCCGTCCAGACCACGGCCTTGATCCCCCCTACGGCGGTGTAAACGGCCGTCAGAGCCACCAGCACGAAGAGGGCGAGAAGATAAATCCCCAGCTCCACCAACGGAACCGGATGGGTTCCCGTGTACATTTCATATCCGAGGACCAGAACGATGGCCGCCACGTAGAGCCGAGTGCCGCTGGCCAAGGCCCGGGTGATGAGAAAGACCGCGCTGGCCGCCTGGCGGGAGCATGGGCCGAACCGTTTCTCCAGAAACTCATAAATGGAGACAACTCGATATTGGTAGTAAGGCTTGATGAAGATCCAGCTGACAAAGATCCGTGCCAGGATGGTTCCAAGGGCCAGCTGGGCGTAGGTGAAGTTGCGCAGTTCATAGCCCTCCCCGGGGGCTCCCAGGAAGGTGGCGGCGCTGATCTCGGCGGCGAGGATGGATGCGAGAACCGCCCACCACGGAATCGATCTGCCGCCCAACGCATAATCCTGAAGGGTGGACTGGCCCCGGGAAGAACGGAGACCGATCCCCAAAATGGCGGTGAAGTAGCCGACCAGGATGAGTCCGTCAAGGAGGTAGGGATTCATGACGATTCGTTAAGGTAGTTTCCAGGGATCCTGAAAACGAAGATACTCCGCGTTTGGAAGAAGGACATAGATTGGCTGATCCGCCGGGGTAAACGAGCCAAGGAGTTGTCGAAAACCGGACTCCTCCATCGATGTGCATCCAGTCGTGACAGATTCGGGATTGCGGCATAAGTGAAAGAAGATGGCGCTTCCGGCGCCCGGCTGGGTGTCGGGTGGGGCGTTGTGGAGAATGAACAGTTTCAACGCGTGGGCCGGGTCTGCCTGTCGCATCAGGTGGTACTTTTCCGAAGGAGGAAAGGGTTCGTGCGGGGACAGGATCAAGTGGCGGTTATAAAGGGGGGAGGAGGGGTCCTCGATCCACAGGTCGCGGTCTGTGACCTGGCGATAGCGCCAACCCTTCAGATCGGTCTCCCTCTCATACCCGTAAAGAATATTGCCCAGGTGGAACAATCCCGCAGGCGACTTTCCATCCCCCTCCCGCTTTTGCGGGCCCGGTTGTTGGGGTTGGAGACCCCGACCCCAGGCCAAACCGTTTCGGCCCAAGTGAACGGCGTGGGATTGTCCATCCCAGGCCCAAGGAAGTGAGGGAGAGGTGCGACGATACAAACGGAGAGTCGCCTTCGTGGAGTTCCACGATTCAGGCTGAGCGATAAGGAGAGCCCGGCATGTAGGGGGGATGGGGTCGGTGGCGGAGAAAAGAGGGAGAGGAAACAGGAAAAGGATGACAAGACAGCGAAGCATTCAGATCAGCGACGTTGGAAACGTTCCCATGCGAGGTGAAGGAAAGGGGGCAGAAAAAAAGCAAGGTACCCCGCCAGACCCGCAAGAATACCCGGAAGGAGGACCGGTTCAAAGAACGCGGGTAGAAACAGAAGACCGGAGCTCACCGCAGCCACCCAGCGGACGGACAGGGGGATGGGAAGGGGGAAAAAGAAAACCTTCTGGTCGGGCAGGGTCGTGGCAAATGCGAGAAAGAGAGAGTTATGAAGGTAGAACGGATTTACGGGGATGGAGGGTTGAAAAAAAGCGACAGCGATGACCGATACGATTCCCAGGAGAAAAAAAAGGTTCAGATGAAACGAACCCCACACCTCCTCCAATGCATCCCCGATCGACCAGAGAAACCAGAGGAAGAGGAGCAGAAAAATGGGATGGGCGGAGTTGGATGGGACAAAAAGAAAGGTGACGAGCCTCCAGTATTCCCCTTGGGCGACCCGGGTGGGGTCGAGCTTCAAAATAGCCGTGAAACCCGGGGAGGCCAGATTGAGGAGCCACGCACCGGCATTCATGGCGACCAACCCACGGGTGAGATAGGGTACGGCCCAACGGCCGAAGTGTTGTTCGAGAGTGTCGGTCCAGCCAGCGGGGCTCATGCGCCGGGGAAGCCGGTCAGGGCTTGAGGGTGATCTTTTTCCAATTCAGGTGTTGGGCGTGGGCGTATTTTTCAAAATCCTTCTCGTACAGCATGAGGACGGCACGGACAACGGCGGAGTCGTCCTCAAAGCTGACCTGCGCAACAAAGTCGGGAATGATGTCGAGAAGGCGATGGGTGTAGATGATGGCGAAGGCGGAGGCGGCTGCGGCGGTGTAAGGAATGTCCAGGTAGGCGCCCTCGGCGAAATCCTCCACCACATCCGCAAGGAATTCCAGCTGATCGACGAGATGGGGGAACTTCGGCGCGTGGATTTGGGTGAACTCCGCCTTGAGAAGCGGGAGACGATGAAGAAGGTTCTTCATGATTTTTGGCGTGACGCGGGAGGCGCCCCTTTGTGCGAAATACGAGCTCTCAGGCATCATGGAAGGTTGGAGGAAAAATTTCGGGACGGCAAGAGGAGCCAAGGATGGTGCGCGGAAAAGAGTTTGGCAATCTCGATCCATGTCCACCGTCACGGCATCACCCCAGGCAAGGATGGTTCCGATCCGATCGGAGGTACGGGAGACGGACACGTGGGACCTGCGTCCCCTCTATCCCGACTCCAAAGGCTGGGAACAGGCTCTCGAGGATTGCAAAACGATGAGGGGACGCCTCTTGGTTTGGAAAGGCAAACTGTCGGATCCGGAGGCATTGGCCGAGGCGCTGGAGGTGGACCGGGAGATTGATCTCCGGATGGAGAGGGTCGGTCAGTATGCGAGCCTGCGTGTCTCCGAGGATGAGGGGGATGGAGCCGCCCGGGATCGCTCCCTCCGGTTCGATCATCTTCAGACCCAGATGGCGGAGGAGTCCTCATGGTTTTTGCCGGAGCTGATGAAAATCCAGGATTCGGACTGGATTCGCATCCTCCAGCATCCACGTCTCAAGGAGTGGGTGGGGAAGCTGGAAAGAATCCGCAGGTACCGACCCCATATTCTGGAGGAGGGAGAGGAGCGAATCCTGTCCCTCGCCGGCCCGGTGTTGGGGGGCCCGGACGAAATCTTCTCCCAACTCACCAACGTGGACTTTCGTTTCGGCAAGGTCCGGGACGAGGACGGAAGCGAGGTGGAGTTAAGCCACGGCACCTTTGCCTCCCTTCTTCAGCGAAGAAATGCGGAGGTTCGTCGAAATGCCTGGGTTCAGTACTATGCGGAGTTTGAGCAGCACGCGTGCACCCTTTCGGCTGCGCTGGCGGCGTCCGTCAAAGGGGATGTGTTTCGGGCCAAGGCCCGTCGTCATTCCAGTGCCCGTGCCCAATCCCTTTTTCCCGACCGTGTCCCCGAAGCTGTGTACGACAGGCTCGTCACGACCGTACGGCAGAATCTGGCCCCCCTTCAAAAGTATCATCGGCTGAG
The DNA here is from genome assembly GCA_009927835.1 of Verrucomicrobiota bacterium. Lineage (GTDB taxonomy): Bacteria > Verrucomicrobiota > Verrucomicrobiia > Methylacidiphilales > Verrucolacustridaceae > Verrucolacustris. Next base: position 18,910 of record RFMG01000235.1, read on the forward strand.
GAAAAAAGTCCTGCAATTGCACGAGCTTCGCGCTGCGGATCTGCAGGTTCCCCTGGTCGGTCAGGTGCAGAAAAAGACCTCCTATGAGGAGGCGGCCCGGCTGGTGTGCAGTGCCTGTCGGCCGCTGGGGGAGGAGTATGTCCGGATCCTCGAACATGGTTTGGGATCGGAGCGGTGGGTCGACCGATATGAAAACAAGGGGAAACGGAGCGGTGCCTTTTCCAGCAGCAGCTACAGAAATCCCCCCTACATCCTGATGAACTACCGTGAGGATGTTCTCGCGGATGTGTACACCTTGGCGCACGAGGCTGGCCACTCGATGCACTCCTGGTTGAGTCATCGCGCCCAACCTTTCCAGGATTCGCACTACCCGATTTTTCTGGCGGAGGTGGCGTCCACCTTCAACGAGGAGCTTTTGACTCATGCTTACCTCGAGGGTCCGGCCGGGACGGACCCTTGGTTGCGGGCGTATATCCTCAATCGTCAAATCGACGACATCCGCGGGACTCTTTATCGCCAGGTGATGTTCGCGGAGTTTGAGCACAAGATCCATGAGGCGGAGGAGCGAGGGTTGGCTCTGACCCTGGATTTTTTCCGCATCGCATACCGGGAGTTGCTGGAGAGTTACCTGGGGGAAGTTTTGGAAATCGAAGCCCCTTTGGAACTGGAGTGTCTCCGGATTCCGCACTTTTACAGCGCTTTTTATGTGTACAAGTACGCGATTGGACTCTCCGCCTCCATCGCGCTTTCGAGCCGTGTCCTGGCCCAGGAGAAAGGAGCGGTGGAACGGGTCCATGCCTTTCTCCGCTCCGGGGGTTCGCGTCCGCCCCTGGAGACCCTGCGTCTTGCCGGAGTCGACATGGAAAGCTCCGAGCCGGTGAGCGAGGCCTTGTCCCTGTTTGCAAGACGGGTGGATGAGTTGGAAAAGACTCTGGGATGAAGCATCGGGTTTGCTGCGTGGGTCGACCCGGAGGGTGGGCCCGAGAGGCCGGGCAGGAGTACAGCAAAAGGATCGGCCGGTTTGGCGAACTGCAGTGCATTCACCTTCGGGAGGGGCCCAACGTCGAAAAGCAGATGATGGATCAAGGGGAGGGATGGTGGAAAATCTGCCTCGATCCCCAAGGAAAGTCCCAAAGGACGGCAGATTGGAAAAAGGAGTGGGAACAGTGGGAAAGGCAGGGAAGGACGAAACTGATCTGGATGATTGGAGGAGCCGATGGGCATTCGGAAGAATTTCGATCCCGATGTGATCTCGTGCGCTCCCTGGGGCCGCAAACCTTGTCGCACGAACTGGCATGGGTGGTGTTGTTGGAGCAGATTTACAGGGTGGAGAGCTGGAGGGCGGGTCATCCGTACCATCGGGAATGAGTTTTGCGGAATCCCCGCGCACGCTCAAAAAGGCGATGATCTATGGGGATCGTGCCCTTCGATGGAAATGTCCAACCTGCGGGGAGAAACCGCTTTTTCTCCCCTGGTTCCAGGTCCGCTCCCTGCGCGACTGGTTTTCCCCTCTGGATGGCTGCCCAAAATGCGGGTATGCGTACGACCGTGAGCCCGGGTATTTCCTGCTGGCCCTGTGGGGAGTCAACTACGGGGTGGTCGCCGTTCTTGGGATGACCGTTTACTTCTCGATCCGGCAGTGGACCGATTGGAGCACCGCGACATGTTTGTGGATCGCAATGGGACCCGCTCCTCTCGTCAGCATTCTGGTGGCACGACATGCGAAATCGTTTTTTTTGGCGATGGATCACTTTTGCGATCCGCATGTTCGTGAAAAAAAATCCGGAAAAAAATAGCGATTAGCCTTGTCAAGTTGTCCGCAGGAGGGTCTATATAACCCTGCATGCCTGAAGGAACGGTTTCGAAATTTATCGATCATCATTACCGGCACTTTAATGCCGCCGTGGTCAAAGACGCCGCCGTTGCCTATCGCGATCATGTCAAAAAAGGTGGTCGAATGCTCGTGACCCTGGCGGGCGCGATGAGCACGGCTGAGCTGGGTCTCTCCCTTGCGGAAATGATCCGGCAGGACAAGGTTCATGCGATCAGCTGCACGGGCGCCAACCTGGAGGAGGATGTTTACAATTTAGTCGCGCACGACCACTACCGCAGGATTCCCGAATATCGCCACCTCACCTCGAGGGATGAGGAGAAGCTTCTCGGGGAGCATCTCAACCGCGTGACCGACACCTGTATTCCGGAGCATGAGGCGATGCGGCGGATCGAAGGCACCGTGGTTGAGCTTTGGAAACGGGATGAGAAAGCGGGTGTGCGACGCTTCCCCCACGAATACTTTTACGAGGTGCTGCAGAAGGGGCTTCTCAAGAAACATTATCAGATCGATCCCAAAGATTCATGGATGATGGCCGCTGCGGAAAAAAACCTTCCCATGGTTGTGCCCGGTTGGGAGGACTCCACGTTGGGCAACATGTTTGCCGCGGCTTGCATCCAGAAAACCGTCGGGTCGCCCCAGATCATTAAGAGCGGGATCGAATACATGATCTATTTCGCGGAGTGGTACCAAAAAACACAAAAGACACCCTTGGGCTTTTTTCAGATCGGGGGAGGAATTGCGGGCGATTTTCCGATTTGCGTCGTGCCGATGCTGCACCAGGACCTTCGGAAGCCCGGAGTCCCTCTCTGGGCTTACTTCTGCCAGATCAGCGATTCGACAACCAGTTACGGTTCCTACTCCGGGGCGGTGCCGAATGAGAAGATCACATGGGGGAAACTTGGGTCGAAGACTCCGCGCTTCGTCATCGAGTCGGATGCCACCATCGTGGCTCCCCTGATTTTCGCCTACGTGCTGGGCCGCTGAATTTTTTCAGGTCTTCACGCCCGCTCGGATCTCGAACAGGGAGGAGACCGATTCGCCCTCATGAATCCGGAGGATGGCCTGCCCCAGAAGCGGGGCCACGCAAAGAACCTTGGTAGGAATGGGGGAGTCCTGCTGGGGGGTTGTGTTTGTGGTGATGAACTCCTTCAGACCGAGCTTTTTTAGCCTTTCCAATCCCGTGTTTCCGAGGACAGCGTGCGGGATGCCCACGTAGATGTCTTTCACCCCGTGACGGCGAAGAATTTCCACAGCGGAGGTGATGGTTCCTGCGGTCTCGGTGATATCGTCCACCAGGAGCACATTTTTGTCCTTCACGTCACCAATGAGGTGGGTGGACTCGGTGTCGGAGGCATTCAGGCGTTTTTTGCTCACGATGGCCAGCCCTGAGTCCAGCATCTGCGCGTACGCGGCAGCCATCTTCATTCCCCCAATATCGGGGGTGACGACCACCAGGTCCGGGATTTTCTTGTCCGCAATGTAGCGATAGAAGATCGGCGCGCAGAAGAGATGGTCCACCGGGATGTCAAAAAAGCCTTGGATCTGTTGGGCGTGGAGATCCATCGCGAGGACGCGATTCACCCCCGCGGCAACGAGAAGGTTGGCGATCAGTTTGGCCGTGATCGGCACCCGGGGCTGATCCTTGCGATCCTGGCGCGCATATCCGAAGAAGGGGAGCACCGCCGTGATCCGGAAGGCACTGGCGCGGCGGGCGGCATCCACCATGATCAGAAGCTCCATCAGGTTCTGGTTGGTCGGAGGGCATGTTGGCTGGACGATGAAGAGGTCGTTCCCGCGGATATTTTCCTCAAACTTCACGAACGTTTCGCCATCCGGAAACGAGGTGACCGAGGCCTTCCCGAGGGGCACTTTGATAAAATCGGCGATCCTTTGGGCAAGTTCGCGGTTGGCATTGCCTGAAAAGATCTGCAAGCGGTTGCCGAAGATCGAAGCCATGGCCTTTTATAGAATCGGCCCGAAGGGCGTGGAAGTGGGAAAGGCCACGTTATTCGCCGATGATCTTAACAAGGACCCTTTTGTCCCTGCGCCCGTCGAACTCGCCGTAAAAAATCTGCTCCCATGGGCCGAAATCCAGCCGTCCCCCGGTGACGGCAACGACAACCTCCCGGCCCATCATGGTGCGCTTGAGGTGGGCGTCTGCATTGTCTTCTGATCCATTGTGATGGTACTGGCTGTACGGTTTTTCCGGGGCCAACTTTTCCAGCCAGGCTTCAAAGTCGGCATGCAAGCCGGACTCATTGTCATTGATGAAAACGGAGGCGGTGATGTGCATGGCGTTCACGAGGCAGATCCCCTCCTGGATCCTGGAGGCGGACAACGCGGCCTCAATTCTCGGGGTCAGGTTGAGAAACGCCCTCCGGGTGGGGGTATGAAGGGTGAGTTCCTGACGGAACGACTTCACTTCGTCTTCAGGGAGTCCAAATATTCCAAAACAACCTTTGACTGATCCTGCGTGGAGCCCTTGGGATCCTGCCAAATCAACTTTCCATCCTTGAAAAGAAAAGCGGAGCGTTTGGCGAACCCGAAAAGTCCTCCCACCCCAAAAGCCTGGATGATCCGGTTATCGGTGTCCGCCAGAAGGGGGTAAGGAAGCTTGTGGTCGGTTGTGAAGGTTTTCTGGGCGGAGACCTGATCCGCGCTGACGCCTAGGATCCTCACCCCGCGGCGGGTCAACTCGGCGCTTCCGTCACGAAGGCTGCAGGCCTGGGCGGTGCAACCTGGCGTGTTGGCTTTGGGATAAAAAAAGACGAGGAGGAGTCCGTCCTTGCCGTAGGTTGCGATGTCCAGATCGCGTCCTTCCTGGTCCTTTGCCGTCAGTTGGGGCAGGGGGGAGCCCACCTTCATCGTGTTATTTTCCCCTGCATGGATGAAGCCCGATCCCAGGAAAGCGGCGATCAAAAAGGTTCGAATCACTTTTTCGGCGCGGTCGAAATATCGGACATCATCTTCTGCTCGAGTACCTGGAGCTGGGATTTGGCCTGGTTGATGGAGGAGCTTTCCGCGAGACGATCGGCCAAGCTGGCCAAATCGGGCATGGTGCGTTCCAGCTGTTGGCTGAGCTTTTCCGCCTTGGAGCGGACCATGGGAAGGTCGTTTTTCTCGATGGCCACCTCAATCTGATGGACGGTCGACGTCACGGGGCAGACATCCGAGTACATGGGGCACCCCCCCATCATGGGAAGTCCCTTCAGAAGCAGGACCGCCGCCAGGAAGCCCGCCGCACCCGCGGCAAGAAGGGGGAGAGGACAGGAGCAGGATTTTTTTTCAGCTACGGATTTGGAGGGAACGGGTTTTTTTGCCATAGGTTTTCATTATGCAGAGGGGGACTGATCCGTCACTCCCAAACGGTATTTATGAAACGCCTCAAAGGTCCAGGGGTATAGTTTTTCCGCCACCACGCGCATCGCGGCCGCCATCTCGCGGATCTCCTGTTGGGCGTGGTCATCTTCCCGGAGTTGCAGGAAGTGAATCAGGTTATGGAGGTCGCAGTTGACGTAGACCTCGGTGAAAATGCTTACCGGCAGAACCATCCGTGCCAATTCCCTGGCGACGCCCTTCTGGAGAAGGCTCTGATAGGTCGCGTAGGCGGAGTCGTGGCACGCTTTGACCTCGCGGGTCAGCGCGGGGTGATCCAAGGAGTCGGAGACCTGGCTGCCTTGCTTGTTTTTTGCATCCGCAGCGCGCCACCGGGTGGGGAGATAAAATTCATCCGCCAGTTCCGAGTAACGGCCGCTCCACTCGTTCAGGCGGAAGGTCCGATGCCGCACAAACTGTCGCATGATGAAGATGGGCATCTTGATGTTGTAGGTGATGGAGCACTGCTCAAAGGGGCTCGTATGGCGGTTTTTATACAGGTAAATCAGGAGTTTCTTGTCCTGCTCGATCCCCTTGCTGGGGCTCTTGTAGGAAATTCTGGCCGACTCCACGATCCGCAGGTCCGAGCCCAAGTGATCGATGTACCGGACAAAGCCTTGGCCAAGGATGGGGAGGGTATGGCCGGGTTCCATGAATCTTTTACAATTGAGCCACGATCAGGCTCTGCCCAGCGGAAAAGGAGAGGTTATTGATTAAGTTGTGAAAAGCTTGAGCTGTTCGCGGAGACGGGTGATCCGATCCATGGCCTCCTGCTCCAGCCTTCTCCACTCCGCCTGCTTTTCCGGTGGGGCTTTGGCCGTCATCTTTGGATCCGCAAGTTTGGCCGCCTCGCGCGCCCGGGAGATCTCGGTCGCGGCGATCTCCTTGTGCAGCCGGGCCGACTCCTGCGCAGGATCGAGGAGACCCGCCAGGGGGAGATAAAGCTCACCCCATGGGGTGAGGGCCATCGGGGCGGTGGGTGGGGTGGAAGAGATTTCGACCGATCCCACCTGCAAAAGCTTGGCCAAGGTCCGCAGATCCTCCCCGGAGGGGGTGCGGTCGGGGGTGGGCTTGAGAAGGAACTTCATCTTGGCCGAGCCCGACAAGCCGAACTCTCCACGCAGGCGGCGCCCTGCCTCCGCGGTTTCGTAGCAAGTCTCGGCCAGCCGGGCATTGGCCGGATCGAAAGGAACAGTCCCATGTTTCGGCCAAGTGCTGAACTGGATTGTTTTTTGACCCAACCCGAGGGTCAGCCACAGCTCCTCCGTGATAAAGGGCATGAAGGGGTGCAGGAGGCGAAGTACCCGCGAGAGCACGTAATCGGCGGTGGCAAGGGTTCCGGCGCGCGTGGGGGAGGACGGATTGCTGAAATCCGCTTTCGCGGTCTCGATAAAGCGGGCGCAGAACTCCTCCCACACAAAGGTGTAGAGGGTCTGGGCCACCTGACTGAACTCGTACGCCTCGTAAAGGCGGTCCAGCTCCTGTTCAAGGCGATCGAGCTGCGCGAGAAGATAATCCGCAAAGGGGGTTTTGGGGTGCCGGGACGGATCCGCGGCAGGATCGGAAGGACCTTGCTGTTGGCGAAAGCGGCATGCGTTCCAAAGTTTGTTGGCAAAATTGCGACCCTCTTCCATTTGTTTCTCGTCGTAGCGAATGTCAGCGCCCTGCGGCGCAATCCGCAGAAGTCCGAAGCGCAGCCCATCGGCCCCATACTTGGCGATGAGATCGAGCGGATCGGGGGAGTTGCCCAGGGATTTGGAGAGCTTCCGTCCCTTGGCGTCCCGGATCAGTCCCGTGAAGTAGACATTGCGGAAGGGGAGCTCTCCCATGTACTCGAATCCGGCCATGATCATCCGGGCGACCCAAAAAAAGATGATGTCGGGACCGGTGACCAGGTCGTTCGTGGGGTAAAACTTTTTCAGCTCCGCCGTCTTTTCGGGCCAACCCATCGTCGCAAAGGGCCAAAGCCAGGAGCTGAACCATGTGTCCAAGACGTCGGGATCCTGCTGCCAGTCCGCTCCGGGAGAGTCCACCTGACAGCGCACTTCGTCCCCGCGGTACCAAACGGGAATCCGATGGCCCCACCAGAGCTGCCGGCTGATGCACCAGTCCTGAAGGTTCTCCATCCAGTGGTCGTACACCTTGGTCCAGCGTTCCGGAAAAAAGCGGAGTTTTCCGGAGGAGACGATGGCACGGGACTTCTCCGCGCTGGGGTAGCGGAGAAACCACTGTTCGGAGAGGCGCGGCTCCACCGGCACATCGGCTCGCTCGCTGTATCCGACCTGATTCGTGTAAGGCTCCTCCTTTTCCAGCAAGCCGAGCTCCCTCAGTTGCTCCGCCGCCGCGGTGCGGGCCTTGGCCCGATCCAAACCGGCTAGATGCGAGCCGGCGTGGGCGTTCATCAGGCCGGATTCATCGATCACCTCGATGGAGGGTAGTTGGTGCCTTTGTCCGATCAAAAAGTCGGCAGGATCGTGGGCCGGAGTCACCTTGAGCACGCCGGTGCCGAACTCCAGATCGACATGTTCGTCGCCCAGGATCGGGATGCGGCGTTGCTCCTCGGGAAGTTCAGGGGGGAGGGGACGGAGCACATGCTTCCCAATGAGGGAAGAGTAACGGGGGTCCTTTGGATTCACCGCAATGGCTGTGTCCCCAGGGATTGTCTCCGGTCGGGTGGTGGCGATGGTGAGGAATCGGCCGGCTTCACCAACCACAGGAACTCGAAAATGATAGAGCAGGCCTTTCTGCTCCTTCATGATCACTTCCTCGTCGGAAAGGGCGGTGCGTGAGACAGGACACCAGTTAACCATCCGACGACCCCGATAGATCAGCTTCTTTTGGAACAGATCCACGAACACCTTTTGAACGCAGGCGGAATACTCCGGATCCATGGTAAAGCGTTCGCGGGACCAGTCGCAGGAGGCGCCCAGTTTTTTCAGCTGCTGGATGATGATGCCCCCATGTTTTTCCTTCCACTGCCAGACCTGTTTTAGGAACTCCTCGCGACCGAGGTCATCCCGGTGTCGGATTTTGCCCTCTTTTTTAAGAGTCCTTTCCACCACCGTCTGGGTGGCGATGCCCGCATGGTCGGTTCCCGGAAGCCAGAGAACCTCCTTGCCGAGGAGGCGGGCCCGGCGGGCCAGGATATCCTGAAGGGTGTTGTTCAGGACGTGGCCCAGGGTCAGGATCCCGGTCACGTTCGGGGGAGGAATGACGATCGAGTAGGCCGGTTTGGGGGACGCGGGGTCGGCCTTGGAATCGCCCCGCTCCGTCCATCGCCGATAAAGCCGGTCCTCCACTTGGGCGGGGTCGTACGCGGGCGCCAGTTCGGACATAGGGTGGGCAGAATGCCTTCCCTGGGGTCAGGTGAAAAGCTTGGAGGGTGTCGACCGCTAGTCGGCTTGACCATCTCCGCCCGCTGCAGGAGCAGCTGCAGCCCCAGCTGGGAGGAACTGCCACCAGTGGGTTTCATTGATGGCGTAGATGGGCTTGTAGTGTTGGATCTGATTTGCGGGCCAGACGCTTTTGATCTGATTGTCCAAAATCAGGCATTGGCCTCCGTAGATCACACCCAGGATGCAGTGGCCGACGCCCAGGTTGAGATCCTTCACCACCAGAATCCGGAGCTCATCCTGCGTGAAGCCGAGCTTTTTTAGCGCGTAATACTTGGCGATGGCGTGATCTTCACAGTCCCCGCTCACCCGACCCGGGACCATGTAGTCGGGGGGTTGGGTGAACTGAACCGGGGTGTTCCAAAGGTCGGGCAC
>RFMG01000068.1 GCA_009927835.1 Verrucomicrobiota bacterium
GGGAAGATAGTGCCCGGGCGGACCAACCGGACGCACAGCGCCCGGTCGACGAAGGATGGGTCATGCCTCGATGGCCAACCACAATCTCTTCCGTGAGGTTCTTATCGTTCTCTTTAGGTCTGCGAGGGTGGGGCGTTCCTTCGATCCGAAATTCGATCTGGGTCGATCACGGAAACCGGATCAGCACGCCCTTGTTCGACTCCCCGCCGAACTCCTTTCAAGGGTTCAAATCTATCCGAAAATTGAATCTCTTGCAAGCAATTGCAAATTGTTGTCTGGCATATGCTTATGCCTGCTGCGTGCTGGCCGACGGAGCCGTTAGCATGGGGGCTGCTCCCGCACTTCCGCCACTCAGGTAAAATCCGGCCCCCGCCTGCTGGGGAAGGAGCATCATGGCCAGCGCCTCTTTCCATGTCCCATCCACCCAATACGGATTTCCAAGAAAATCACCCGTCTGCCCAAACTCCCCGTAAAACCAGGTGTAGTTGTCCAGGCCCTCCGCGAATCCCCCCGTCTGGGCCACCACCAGGGTTTTCTTTCCATCCGTGCCATCCTCCGCTTGGCAAATCAGCTCCCCCCCATCGTGCAAAGACCATCGCACATCCCAATACGTCGTCTCCCCCTCTTTCCAAGTGGACCCGTGAGCCCGGACCATCTGACTCAGCGCACGCGCAAAACGATTCCAATCATCCACCCCCCACTCGCTCGGCTGCAAAATCTGCTGCACCCTCTGCAGGCGCGTCCTCCACTCCTGCACGATCCGGCGCAACTCGACGGGGCTAACCATGAACCTCAACGCCTCCGTTCACCCGAATCCCCCTCCAAAATCGACAGCCGCCGACGCACCGTATCCACATCTTTCTCCTGCCGGTTGAGCTGGGATTTCGCCTGCTCCAGAAGCGAAAGTTGTTTCGCCAGTTGCGCCCCCGCCGCCTCCAATCCGCTGGTCAACTCCGCGTTGCGCGCCTGCAGGGAGGCGATCTCCCGGTTGATCCGCTGCTCCATCTGATCCACCGTCACACTTTGCCGCTGGATCTG
>RFMG01000205.1 GCA_009927835.1 Verrucomicrobiota bacterium
CTTCCAAAGGACATAGCCTCCAAAACCTGCCAACGCGGCACATCCCCCGATGATCAGCAGAAGCATCAAGCCCACGCCGCTCAGAATCGAGGAGACGGCCCTCTGCTCTTTTCTTTGGCGATCCACACTGCGTTTCACGTTTAATGCGCTGGGGTTCATGGGATTCATCTGGGGTTCCTCCGGATTGCGAGAAGAAGTGGGAGGGACATAGCCCGCGGGCCGTGGAGGGCCCTTGATCACCACCACCTCCGGATCCGCCTGGGGGACCGAGGAGCCCTGGGCCGTGTCAAACGGCAGTTCCGGCTCGGGCGTGGCGGAGGATGGGCTGAGCGTTTCCTTCATTCTTCTCTGCCCTTCGGATATGAGCGTCTGGCGGACGCTTGGCGAGCGATTCTTTGCCCGCCCCCCTTACCCCCGTCGTGCGGTCCCACCCCTCCTCTCCTCTTCCCCTTTGCGATCCGCCAGTCCGTGCCCTCGCCCGATCAAACTTTGCGCATTCAACTGGACCGCCTCATCCGGGCGCCGCCACATGCCTTCCAAAACCCGGCACACCTCCTCATCCCCCGCCCCCGCATGATCCACCGCCACCCTCCGAAAATCCTCCGCTGTCGTAAGCGGATACAAACCGGGACACTCCCTCGCCCTCGCCTCCAGTTTGGCCAGAAGCTCCGCCTGCCGGCAGGAGATAGGGAAATCAGGATTCATCGGTTGATTTTTCCCGCCCCCGAACCGCTTGTCGAGCGCGCTTACCCCTCTTCCCTTTCCGCAAAATTTATCCCCCGTGGTTTGCCACCTCCCGGCACTAGGGGCATTCTCGACCTATGCAGATTTCTTGGCGCTCCGTAGGGGCAGGCAGCCTCTTTGGACTTCTCACCGCACTGGGTCCGTGGTTCCAGGGGCTCTCTTTCCAGGCGGCTGCACTGTTCTCGACCGGCCTCTTCCTGACCTACGCCTCCATCGGCCTCCTCGTTGCGGTCCTTCCCTCCTTCTCGCCCAAGTACCTTGCGGGTGCCCTTTGGGGCCTGATCTACAGCCTCCCGGGTGCTGTGTTTACCGCCGTCCCCTACCCCCTCACCGCCGATGCCCCGGCCTACTATCGGGAGTTCGCCGGCGGCGGTCTTCGTGCCTCCGTTCTTACTCTCCTCTTTGGCGCATTGGCAGGTGGAGTTGCAGGACTCTTTCACCGGTCGCGGGCATGAGCTTTTTCTCCGTCGTCGCTCGGCTCAATCATCTGCTCTATCGCCGGGACCTGGCTCGGCTCGCCCCCCACGACCGTTCCCTCGCCCGCTCCTGGATGATCCAATTCATGAAGTCGAACCATCCCGACTGGGATGAAAAGAAGATCCATCAGGAATACGAAAGCCTCCTCCGCTGCCGCCCCATGGCGATCGATGAGTGGACCCGTCGGCTCCAGGGATGAGCCCGCTCCTCCTTCTCCTCGCCAGCATCGCCCTCTCCCACTCCGCTCCCCCGCCTCCACCCCAGCCGGTGGCTTTTCGTGTCGGTCCACTCCGTTTCGACCGTCCGGAGTCGTGGCGCTGGGCTCCCCCCTCCGGATCGTTCCGTGCCGCCCAGCTTGAAAAAAAGGCGCCTGACGGAACCTTGCTCACCCTTGCCTTCTCCCGTTTTCCCTCGGGCCAGGGAGGCTCCGTGCAAGCCAACCTGGATCGCTGGATGGGTCAATTCACCGCCCCCCCCACGTCCCGCCCGGAAACAAAAAAGGGCACGGAGGGATCGATGACATTCGTCCGTCTCGAGGGCACGCTCCGCGGCGGAACTCCGGGAGGCCCACCCAAAGATCTTCCCCATGCGCTTCTCCTCGGCGCCATCCTCGAGGCGGACGGGGAGCAAATCATCATGAAATTGGCTGGCTCACTCTCCGCCGTTACCACCGCCGAAAAAGATTTTCTCCAACTCGCTGAAACCGCAATCGGCGTTACGCCTTGAGCGGCCGTCGCTCGAGCTTGGCCGGCCCGCTCAGGGTCATGCGCCGGTAAAAACAGCTCCTCTCCCCTGTGTGACACGCCGCTCCACCATCCGGCAAGCGCACCCGCAGGACCAAGCAATCCTGGTCGCAATCCACCCAAATCTCCTCCACCGCCAAAAAATTGCCCGAACTCTCCCCCTTGACCCACAACCTCTGCCGCGAACGGCTGAAAAAAGTCGCCCTCTTGGAGTTTCTCGTAGCCTCCAGAGCCTCCGCATTCATGAATGCGGTCATCAATACCTCCCCTGAATCGGCATCGACGGCTACCGCTGTCAAAAGCCCCTGAGCATCAAACTTGGGGCTAAAATTCTCAGGCCCGCCTGGAGTTGCGGGAGGTGAGCCTTTCATCCGGGTTGCCCCGGCCTATTTTTTCGCGGGCGCGGAAGGCGCGGGAGGTGCAGGCGGGGCGGGAGGCGCTGAGACGGGAGGCGTCGTTGCCGTCACGGGTGCGGGCGCGGGCGGCGGCGGAAGAAGAATCTTCACCGCAGCCTCCTTGCGCAAATCTTCCAACAGGAGCCGGGTCGCCTCCCCCTGCTTCAGCCTCTTGAGGTGCGACATGATCTCGTTCTTCACCTCCTCCAGCTTGAGCGTCTTCGCGGCCTCTTTCGCTTTCACTTTCAGGAAGTGGAAGCCAAACGGGGTTTCAAACACCGCACTGGTCTTGCCTGGAGCGGTCGAAAAGGCCACTTTTTCGAAATTCGGGGTCATCTGCCCCTTGCTGAACGGAGGCAACTCTCCCCCCCGTGCCTTGCTGCCGGGATCGTCCGAGACCTCTTGGGCGACTTTTTCAAAAGCCTCCCCTTTGTTGACGCGTGCCAGGGCGGCCTCCGCGGCCTTCTTTTTCTCCGCCTTTGTCGCCGCGTCGGCGGAGGCGTCCACCTTCACCAAAACATGCTGTGCCTGCACCGACTCGCCCCGCTGCCAGAGCTTCGGATTTTCAGCATAAAACTTCTGCACGTCCTCATCCGTGGGCGCTTTCATCGACGGCTCCACCCGCGCGCGCATGAGGTTGTCCACCTCCAGCTTCTGCTCAATCTCCTTGAGCATCGCCAGTTCGGTCGTCTTGGCCTTGGCCAACTGCTCCTCGAACGCTTTCGCGTCGGGGAAGTTTTTCTTCATTCTCTCCAGTTGCTCTTTCGCCAACACGGCAGCATTTGTCAGGGGGGACTTGCGCGCCTCCTCCAAAGCCACCTGGCGGTTGACCATCTGGTTCAAGATGTTCATCTCCAGCGAATTCAGCTGGGGCGCGGGAACCTTCTCCCGCGACAAGTTGAAGTTCAACAGGGCGCGGTCCACCTCCGCATCAAGCTGGGCCCGGGTGATCTTGATGCCTTTGCCTTCCGCCACAACAAATCGCGGATCCTTCGGATCCTTGACGGCGCAACCCACAACCAAAACTGCGGCAAGAAGGGTGAAACAGAGCGATAAACGTTTTTGCATAGAACCTGTTAGGTAAGGCGATTCTTCCTTTTTTGGCAAGCCTTCGCGGGACTCTTATTACCACTTGCCAAGCCCCCATTCTGGATGAATCGTCCCCTCCATGCCCCCGAGCCTCCCTCTCTATGCCCTGATCGGAATCGCCGCGGGGGTTGCCTCAGGCTGTTTCGGTATCGGCGGCGGGACCATCATCGTCCCGGCCCTCACCCTCCTGTGCGGGGTCCCCTACCACGTTGCCGTCGGCACCTCCCTCGCCCTCATTATCCCCATCTCCCTGGCGGGATCCCTCACCAGCTGGAAGCTCCATGCCGTGGATTGGCGAATCGCCGCGGCCTGCGCTCTGACAGGCATGCTGGGGGCCGTTCTTGGATCCATTGGGGTTCAAAAAATTCCGGAGCTTTATGCCCGCCGCGCCTTCTCCGTCCTCCTCCTCTACTCCGCCTGGAGATTGTGGACAAAATAACCGCCCCTTTCGCTCCGCCACCACTTCTTGCCCTCATTTTCTGCCATCGCTAAGGTTTGGGGAATTGCCGCGTGGTGCAATTGGTAGCACACCACACTCTGAATGTGGGTGTTCTAGGTTCGAGTCCTAGCGCGGCAGC
>RFMG01000148.1 GCA_009927835.1 Verrucomicrobiota bacterium
CAGGACCCCGCCTACGAGACGGCCCTGGCCGTGTTCCACCAACGCTACAGCACGAACACCTTCCCCACCTGGCCTCTCGCCCACCCCTTCCGGATGGTTGCGCACAACGGAGAGATCAACACCCTGAGGGGAAACCGCCACTGGGTCCACGCCCGCGAGGCTGATCTTTCCCACCCCGGCCTCGATCCCGCCGATCTTCCTCTCCTCCACCCGATCATTCAGCCCGGGGGAAGCGACTCCTCCAGTCTCGACAACGCCCTCGAGCTTCTGTCCATCTCCGGACGTGGCCCCCTGCACGCGATGCTGATGCTTGTCCCCTCCGCTTTCCGTTCGGAAGAGACGCTCTCCCCGGAGGTCCGCGCCTTCTACGAGTACCACGAGTGCCTGAACGAACCCTGGGATGGCCCCGCCGCTCTCGCCTTCAGCGACGGAAAAATCGTGGCCGCATGTCTCGACCGCAACGGCCTGCGTCCCGCGCGCTACAAAATCACAAAAGACGGCCTCTTCCTCATGGGATCGGAGGTCGGCATCGGTGATATTCCTGAAAAATCGGTCATCGAAAAGGGACGTTTGGCTCCGGGCGAAATGATTGCCGTCGACACGGTGAACAAAAAGCTTCTTCGGGATGCCGACATTAAAAACTTTGCCGCCTCGGAAAAACCGTACGGGCAATGGGTCAAGGACGGCCTCCAAACACTTCCTCCTGCCCCCGCCCAACTACCTCCCGTCCCGGCAAACCTCACATCCACTCTTCTCTCGTTCGGATACAACGACGAGGAGCTGAAAGTCATCCTTCTTCCCATGATCCAGAAGGCGGAGGAGGCCACCGGATCGATGGGGGATGACGCCGCTCTCGCCGTGTTCTCGCGCCGTCCCCGCCTCCTGTATCAATACTTCCGCCAGCTGTTCGCCCAGGTCACGAATCCACCCATCGATCCCATCCGCGAAAAGCTGGTCATGTCGACCACCGTCTACCTCGGAACACGCCCCAACTGGCTGACCGATGGGCCTGATCATGTCCGGCTGCTCCGCCTCGACTCTCCCGTCATCTCCCCGGTCGAACTCCCCGCCATTCTCGGGAGAAAAGAGCCCGGTCTCCGCTCCAAAACCATCTCCGTGCTATTCCCTGTCTCGGGGGGGACGGAGGCCTTCCAAAAACGACTCCGCGAAATCACCGATGAGGCCGCGGCCGCGGTGCGGGAGGGTGTCTCGATTCTCTGTCTTTCGGACCGCGGTTCCCAAGCCGAACTGTGCGCCCTGCCCATGCTCCTCGCCATCTCCTCCGTTCACCACAGCCTGATCCGGGCCGGACTGCGCATGCGTGCCTCTCTGATAGCCGACACGGCCGACTGTCGGGATGTGCATCACTTTGCCTGCCTCCTGAGTTTTGGAGCCGCCGCCGTATCACCTTACCTCGTTTGGGAGCTGGCCGCCCGATGGCAGGAGGAGGGTGCTCTCCCGGATCTGGATGCCGCCAAAATTGTCTCCTCGTACCGGCAGGCCGTGGACAAGGGCCTTCTCAAAATCATGTCGAAGATGGGGATCTGCATGCTCAGCAGCTACCACGGAAGCCAGCTTTTCGAGGCGGTCGGAATCGGACCCAGCCTCATCAAAAATCACTTCACCGGCACACCCTCCCAGGTGGGCGGCATCGAACTTGCGGAGCTTGCCGAGGAAACCCTCCGCCGCCATGCGGAAGGATACGCTGCCGTGACCACGGAAAGACTTCCCGATGCAGGCGTCTATCGCTGGCGGCGCGACGGGGAGGTCCATTCGATTACCCCGCCCGTCATCCAAGCCCTCCAGGCCTTCGTGGGCCTCAAAGGGGCCGACCAGCGCAACTCCCCTGCCCAGTACCAGTCGTATGTCGATGCCCTGAACAAAAACACGCCCGTGACGATCCGACATCTGCTCCGTCTCAAAAAGGGTCGCACCCCGATCCCCCTCGAGGAGGTGGAGCCGATCGAGGACATACGACGCCGTTTCACCACCGCGGGTATGTCGCTGGGCGCGCTTTCTCCCGAGGCACACGAGGTGCTGGCCATAGCGATGAACCGGATAGGGGGAAAATCAAACTCAGGTGAGGGCGGCGAGGACCGGGCCCGCTTTGCCACCATGGAAAACGGGGACTCGAAGAACAGCCGGATCAAGCAGGTCGCCTCCGGCCGCTTCGGTGTCACCGCGGAATATCTCGCGAGCGCGACTGAGCTGGAGATCAAAATTGCCCAAGGGGCCAAACCCGGCGAGGGCGGCCAGCTTCCGGGTCACAAAGTCTCCCCCCTGATCGCCACTCTTCGCCGATCCACTCCGGGCGTGATGCTGATCTCCCCGCCGCCCCATCACGACATCTACAGCATTGAGGACCTTGCCCAGCTGATTTACGACCTCAAGCAGGTGAACCCTCGCGCCAAGGTTTGCGTCAAGCTGGTGGCGGAGGCGGGTGTGGGAACCATCGCCGCGGGTGTTGCCAAAGCCCACGCGGATGTTGTCCTCATCGCTGGATACGACGGTGGGACGGGTGCCTCCCCGCTTTCCTCCATCAAATATGCCGGAAGTCCATGGGAGCTGGGGGTCGCGGAAACCCAACAGGTTCTGCTTCTCAACGGCCTGCGAAACCGGATCACCCTGCGCACCGACGGCGGCATCCGCACGGGGCTGGACATCATCATTGCCTCCCTCCTTGGTGCGGAGGAGTTCAACTTCGGAACCTCGGCTCTGATTGCACTCGGTTGCGTTTTTGTCCGGCAATGCCACCTCAACAACTGCCCGACCGGAGTGGCGACGCAGGACGACAAGTTCCGGGCGAAATTCCGCGGAACTCCGGAGGCGGTGGTCGACTTCTTCAACGCGGTCGCCCAAGACGTGCGCCAGATTCTGGCCTCCCTTGGCGTTCGGAAACTGGATGAAATCATCGGCCATCCCGAACTTCTCGAGGCCTTCGTACCGGAGAGTCATTCGAAAGCCGCCAAGGTGAACCTCCAACCCCTGCTCTCCGTTCCCGACATCGATCCTCTCGCCCCCCGTCACCACACGTGGGAGAGGAACGACAAGTTGGAGGATCAGCCGATCGACGCCCGCATCCTCCAGGATGCCAAAGACGCCCTTTCCAAGAAACGGAAAGCCAAGCTCAGCTACAAGATCAACAACTCCCACCGATCCGTGGGTGCCGCCCTCAGCGGGGAAATCGCGTATCGATACGGCGATGAGGGACTGGCTGAGGGAAGCATCATCATCAAGTTTGACGGCTCCAGCGGGCAATCGTTTGGGGCTTTTCTTGTCAACGGCGTGAAATTCACGTTGCAGGGCGAGGCGAACGACTATGTTGGAAAATCGATGTCGGGGGGGGAGATTGTCCTGATTCCTGCCAAGGGGGTCACTTTCGACCCATCGAAAAATTCAATCTGCGGAAACACCTGCTTGTATGGTGCCACGGGAGGAAAGCTGTTTGCCTACGGGCGGGCGGGGGAACGGTTTGCGGTCCGCAACAGCGGTGCGACAGCGGTGATTGAGGGGGTTGGGGACCACGGTTGCGAATATATGACGCGTGGCACCGTGGTCGTTTTGGGGCCGACGGGGAAGAATTTCGGTGCGGGCATGTCGGGGGGTATGGCCTATGTGTTGGATGAGGAGGGAACCTTTGCCCAACGCCACAACCCGGGGATGGTTGGTCTGGAGAGACTTTCCGGCGGGGAAGATAGCAAAAGCCTGCAAGCGATCATTTATCAACACCTCGAGGCGACCGACAGCAAGAAGGCCAAGGAAATCCTGGCGCAATGGGAGAGCGCGTCTTCGAAGTTCTGGAAAGTAGTTCCCCACCCTCCTGTATCCACCCTGCCACCTGCCCAGCCCATGGCGGCCCCGGTCGCGATCAAGGCGTAACTCTTTTTTCTGTCTCGTCGATCGCCCTTCTTTGATAGGTTGAGATGATGCTTCGGACTTTTCTTTGCGGAAAAATTCATCGTGCCACCGTGACCGACGGTTCCCCTGATTACGAGGGAAGCTTGGCGGTTTCAGTCGACTTGATGGACGCTGCTGGTTTGCATGCGGGAGAAAAAATTCTCGTGGGTGTAATCAATACCGGGGCGCGCTTTGAAACCTACCTGATTCCCGCCCCGGCTGGTAAGGGCTCGATCGTTCTGAATGGCGCCACCGCCCATCTGGGAAAAAAGGGGGATCTCCTTACGATCATGGCTTTTGCGCAACTGACTCCTGAACAAATTAAAACCCACAGTGCAAAATCAGTTATTCTCGGATCCAATAATAAAATCGAAAAAATCACAGAAATCGCCACCGTAAACCACTAATTACCAATCACTTCTGTGGGGTCAGAGGTCTTGTAAGGCATTCTCTACTAACGATTTACATGGGCATTTTTGATTTGTGGGGTCAGAGGTCTATTTCAAAAAACAGCCTTTCAAGTCATTGATAATGAATGGTTTCGATGGGGTCAGAGGTATTGTAAATTATTAAAGATCAATATTTTACGAGGCAGTTTTTTATTTTTGGGGTCAGAGGTGCATAGAAGAGCTGCTGAAAATCAGGGATCTTTAACGCATCGAAATCCAAGGTGGGAGGTTCCCGTACTAATTTCTCCCTTGCTGCGGGTTCCCAAAATATAACGGGCGCAAAACTGGTCCGAACAGAGAAATGAACCGCCGCGATGAACCCGTTTTTTTGCCCCAGGTTCCTCTGGGTCAAAGCTATCCTCGGGACCCTTTGGATTTCTTACGCATCCGCGCTTCGCATCCATTGTGTACGTGTCGGGACGATACCAGTCGGAACACCACTCCCAAACATTTCCGGACAAATCAATAAGCCGTAGGGATTGGCCGGATACCTTCGAACGGGGGCAATCCCCTTGCAACCATCCTCGCCGGTGTCCGTATTTGGAAATTTTCCCTGCCATGTGTTGGCCATCCACTTACCCCCCGGGCGAAACTCATTTCCCCAAGGATATGTCTCACCCTCCTTGCCCCCCCTTGCCGCCCGTTCCCACTCGGCCTCCGTTGGCAACCGCTTTCCCGCCCATTTGGCATAGGCCTCCGCATCCTCGTACGCAATATGGACCACTGGAAAATCATCCCTCCCTGTCAGATCGCTGTTCGGCCCACCAGGATGTTTCCAGCAAGCTCCAGGGACATATCTCCACCAGGCGGAAAAATCATTCAATGACACAGCGTGCTCGGGTGCCTCAAAGCAAACCGAACCTGGAACGAGGAGCTCCTCCGCGGCCCCGGGAAAATCCTCACGTCGGGGTTTTCTCTCGGCCACGGTGACGTAATGCGTTGCCTCGATAAATTTCCGAAACTGTGCGTTCGTAACCTCCGTCTCATCCATCCAGAATCCATCCACCTCCACCTCATGAGCCGGCTGAGCATCCGTGAACCCGGCCTGCAACAAACTACAACAGGGCTTTCGTGGATCGGCAGCCTGAAGAACTTTTTGACACACCTCCTCCGTCGGCCCCCCCATGCGGAACTTGCCACCGGGAATCCAAACCATTCCGACCGGTTTCTCGCCCGCAGGAGTCTCAACCCGTCGAGAGAGACCGCATCCGAAGACGGTCAGTGAAACAGCTAGCAGAAAAGAAAAGCGCAAAAGATTCACGATAGGATGATTCCCCCAAGGCGTGGAGGTGACCAGCCTCCAATTCCAGGACTGGCTTTATTTTTGCCTCTGAATTATGATTCAAGCTCTACAGGACGCTTAGCTTAGTGGTAGAGCGCCTGCTTCACACGCAGGAGGTCACTGGTTCAATCCCAGTAGCGTCCA
>RFMG01000185.1 GCA_009927835.1 Verrucomicrobiota bacterium
CCGGCCAACCAAAAACCATCGCCACATACCTTTTTTTCACCCAATGCTCCGCAAAGGCATACTTCACCTCCGCCGCCGTGGCCTCCTGATCCGCCACCAAAATCACCCCGGAGGTGCCCCCATCCAAACGGTGCAACAACCACACCTTTCCCCCACCCTTGTCCGGCGGCAGATGATACGCTTCATCCTTCAGGGAGTAGCTGCAGGTCAATAGAGCTTTTGCGTCCCGACTCCCCTCCTTCGGCTGCGATCGGACCCCCTCCGGTTTGGCCAAAGCATACAACCCCTCGGGCCCCACCTCGACCACCGTGACCCCCGGACCCAAAGGCCAGTTCACCGCTGGCTTAAGGCCCACTTTTCTCGTTCTCCCCCCGCTTGGCTTGAAAAAACTCCCGCAACAGGTCGCGGCACTCCTCCGACTTCACTCCTCCTCTCACCTCACACTTGTGATTCAATCCATCGAACTGCAACAAATTGAGAGCTCCCCCGGCCGCCCCACCCTTCGGGTCAGCCGCCCCGTAGACCACCCGTTTCACCCGGGACAACACCATCGCCCCGGCGCACATCGGACACGGCTCCTTTGTCACATACACCGTCGCCTCGGTCAGGCGCCAATCCTCCAGTTCTCCCGCCGCCGCCGTCACCGCCAGCATCTCCGCATGGGCGGTGGCATCCTTCAACTCCTCCACCTGATTGTGGGTTTTGGCGACGATTCTCCCCCCCATCACCAAAACTGCACCCACCGGGACTTCACCCTTGGCCCCCGCTTTGCGTGCTTGGCGTAGCGCCTCTTCCATGAAATGTTCATCCGTCACCCCACCACTCTGATGAATCCCGACCTTCTCCAAAAGATCAAATCTCCCCCCGGACCATGGCTTCCCGGCCCCCGCACCCTCCTCCGCCTAACCGGCGTCGATCGGCTCCGTTTCCTCAACGGACAGGTCACCCAAGATCTGAAAAAACTCCAGCCGGGACAGGCCGTCCGCGCCGCCATCATCAACGCCAAGGGAAAACTGGAGGCCGATACCCGCATCGCCGCCTCCACCGATGCCTTGTGGCTGGAAACCGATTTGATTCTTCGCGAAACTATCCGATCCCGCTTGGAGAAGTTCATCGTCGCCGACGATGTCACCCTCGAGGACGTTTCCACCGACTACCGCTTGGCTCATTTCCCCGGGCTGAGCCAGCCTCCCCGGGGCTGCCCCGCGGACGGACTCGTTTTTTCATGCCCCCGCTTTCGCGAGCCCGGTCTGGATCTGTGGATCCCGTCCTCCTCGAATTGGAAACCGGATTCGGCCCCGATGGAAGATTGGGAGCCTGTGCGCATCGCCCGTGGCCTGCCCCTTTGGAACGTTGACGTCGGGCCTGAAACCCTCCCCCCCGAGGCAGGCTTTGAATCCGATGCCATCAGCTCCACCAAAGGTTGCTACATCGGCCAGGAGGTCATCTCCCGTCTCCGTAGCGTCGGTCACGTCAACCGCCACCTCTGCATTCTTACCTCACGCCTGTCCCCTTCCACCTGCCCGACTATCTCCACGCCTGCCTCCTGTAGCTCGGAAGACGGCAAAGCCATCGGCTCCCTCACCAGCTTCGCTTTCGCCGATGGCCCAGCCCTCGCCCTCGCCATGATCCAACGCTCCCACGCCCTGCCCGGAAATTCGTTGTTGGCCGGAGGGACCATTTGGACCATTCTTGGTCATGCTTAAAAACATTTTCACCACCCTGTTTGCCTCCCTCTTGTTCACTTTTGCCGCTGGTGCGGCGGAAACCAACCCCCCCACCCCAAAGGAATCCAAAGACATGAAACCTACCGCCACAATGGAAGAAGATATTGTAACCCTCACGACCGACGACGGCGTCATTGTCATCAAGTTGGATTCGGTCAACTGCCCGAAACATGCCGAAAACTTCAAAAAACTCGTCAAAGAGGGCTTCTACGACGGCACCACCTTCCACCGGGTCATCCCCGGCTTCATGATCCAAGGAGGAGATCCCAAAAGCAAAAATGCGGATGACCGTGCCTCGCACGGCACCGGTGGTCCCGGCTACACCATCCCTGCGGAAATCAAAAATAAGCACAAGCGGGGCACGGTCTCGGCCGCCCGCACGGGAGACGACGTCAACCCGCAGAGAAACTCCAGCGGCAGCCAATTCTTCATCTGTGTGACCGACACCGCTTTTCTGGACGGACAGTACTCCGCCTTCGGCGAGGTCATCGAGGGCATGGATGTGGCCGACAAGATCGTGGCCAAACCGCGGGATGCCCGGGACAACCCCAAAACTCCCGTCACGATGAAGGCAAAACTCGGTCGCCCAAAAAACTAGACCTCACCCGACAACAAAAAACCCAGCCTCGATTATATCGGGGCTGGGTTTTTGTTTTTCGAAACGTTATTTCTTGTCGGAGGGGGTGACGTTGTTGGTGCTTTTCTTTTTTGCACCACTATCGCTGTCTCCGCAGCTACCACAGCCTTCACCAGCCATGGTTGCGGACGCCAAACCAACAACCAACCCCAACACGGCAAGACGAATCAATTTATTTGTCATAGCCATATTTTAGGGCTGCCCTCGACTGACGCAAGTCAACTTATGCCAATCATCCCTAAGGTCCGCTGAAGCAGGGAAATGCCTGTATCCTGACTTTTTTCAGGATGAAACTGAAACCCCGCAACTCGCCCCTTCCGAACCCCACTCGGAAACCAACCACCGTACTCCGTCTCACAAACCAGCCAATCCGCAGGAGCGGAGTCGGGACGATACGAGTGCACATGGTAGAAATATCGATCCCCACCCTCAAAAATCGATTTCGCACTATCCTTCGGCTCACCTCACTCCAACCGATCAGGGGGATCTTTAAATCTTTCCCGGAAAATTTCGAGACTCTCCCGGGCAATACTCCTAACCCTTTTACTCCCTTAGCCTCTTCTCCTTCTTCCCAAAGAAGCTGGAACCCGAGGCAAATTCCCAAAAACGGCCGATCCGTCCTGACCCAATCCCGCAACGGATCCCACAATTTGCGCCGCTTCAAACCCTCCACGGCGTCGCCAAAGGAACCCACCCCGGGCAAAACAACGACCTCGGCTTCCTCCAGCCCCTCCGGCTCCTCCACACGCGACACTGTTGCTCCCGCCTTTTCCAGCGCTCTCTCCACGCTTCGCAGGTTCCCTCTGCCGTAATCGATCACTCCCGCCCTCATCCCCTCACCTTACCAAGACCTCTCCCCAGGGGTGACATTTTTCTTACGTGCCAACTCATGATCCTCTTATTTTCCCATCGCCTCCTTTCGGGTTCCATCGGCTCTTCCTCCCTCGGTAGGATGTTCCCCATGCCCTTGAAGCCTCTCCTCTCCCGCCTCGATCATCCCCCCGGGTTTCGCCCGCGCCGCGCCCTGAACTGGGTCTCCATCGGTCTGCTCTATGCCTCCTACTACATGTGCCGCTACAACTTCCGCTTTGCCACCCCCGGAATGATCGCTGAGTTCCACTTCTCCACCTCCCAGATCACCGACATGCTCGCCATCTGGTCCCTTGCCTACGGCACCGGTCAACTGATCAACGGCCTTCTGACCGACCGCATCGGTGGTCGCCTCTCTCTCCTCATCGGTGCCATTGGAACCATCGCCATTAATTTAATCTTCGGCTTTGCCTCTCTCGCGGGAACCTTCACCACGTTCTCCCTCATCTGGCTTCTCAACGGCTACCTCCAATCCTTCGGCTGTCCGGGGATGGTCAAGATCAACGCCGCCTGGTTTGCCCGGCAGGAGCGTGGGACGTTTGCCGGTATTTTTGGGCTGATGATTCAGCTTGGGCAGGTTGCCATCAGCTTTCTGGCCCCCCTGATCCTGGCAGGATTTACCTTCTTTGCCTTCACCGTCCCCCCCGGGGAGTGGCGCTCCCTCTTTCGCATTCCCCCCCTCTTCACCGCCCTTGCGGCGATCTTCATGTACTTCGCCGCAAAACCCACCCCGGATGAAGCCGGCTTCCCGGGGGCGATCCGGGATGAACTCGACAACTCGGAGGGAGTCACCGTCTCCCTCATGGAATCCTTTCGCACCATCTTCACCCATCCCCTGGTCTGGTTTTACGCCATCGCCTACGCCTGCACGGGAGCCGTCCGCTCCAGCTCGGATCAGATCGCCATCCTGTTCTTTCAGGACCAGATGGGTTTTGACATGAAAACCAACATTCCCGCCGCCGCCCGCCGGACCCTCGAGCTGATGCCTCTGGTGGCAATCGCGGGTTCCTTTCTTTCCGGCTGGGTTTCGGATCGGTTTTTCAAAGGCCACCGCTCCCCCGTCGCCATGTCCCTCTACATCATTGAGTCGGTGGTGATCGCCTGTGCCGCCGTCATCCTCCTCCTCGGCCACGTGGGCCCCACCGTTGGCGGGATCCTTCTCGGTTGCACGATTCTTGTCCTGATCTCCTTCACGGCCAACTCCACCCATTCGATCGTCGGTTCCGCCGCCCCGATGGACATCGGGGGGAAAAAGATGGCCGGCTTTGCCGCAGGGGTCATCGACTCCTTCCAGTACTACGGCGCCGCCGTCTCTCTTTCCCTCACTGGACGCGTTCTCGAGGTCACCAAGGCCCACTACGGCTACACCTTTTGGTTTGTCATCATGGCCGCCTTCGGCCTGTTTGGTGCTCTCGCCATGAACCATGTCCGCAAGCTCCACAATCCATTGCAACCAACCCCCTGAGGTCAGGACAAGGCTGCGACCCCACCCGGGATTTACTTGGGTTCTGGCGTTTGGCCCACCAGCCAGCTGAGAACCAACCAACCCACGCCAACACTGATCGCTGCATCCGCCACATTGAAGGCGGGCCACGACCAGTGCCCGTAGTGGAAATCCAGAAAATCGATCACGTGTCCCACCCGAACCCGATCGATCAAATTTCCCACCGCCCCGCCCGCCACCAACCCCGCCACCCCCTGGACCCAGCGTTGGCGCCAATCCCATGTCCACGCCATCCAACCCGCAAAAATCAGGATTCCAACGGCGAGCAAACCGGTCAGCAGGTTGTTGCCCTGCGCCATCCCGAATGCCACC
>RFMG01000124.1 GCA_009927835.1 Verrucomicrobiota bacterium
CCCGTGTTATGAACCCGCGTCAGGGAAAAAAGGCCGGGTACAATCGGAACCTCCAACCCCAATCTCATCCGTCCCTCCACCAAAAACTTACTGATCTGATCCAAAGCCACCAAAACCAGCAACACCGGCAAAAACAATCCCCCTCCCACTCCTCCAGCCTTCAACTTCGGATTCCCGCCGATACCACCTCGGCACAACGTTCGCACAAGGTCGCATGCTCCCTGCTCCGACCCACCGATTCGCAGTGCCTCCAGCACCGTTCACACTTCGACCCATCGGCAGGAAATACGGTCACTTCAACCAACCCCGCTCCTCCCACCACCTCGACCCCGCTAACCAGGCAAACCTCCTCGATCAATCCGGCATCCTGCTCCGCCAGGCCTCCCCCTTTGATGAGAACCTTCGCCTCCAGACTTTTCCCGATCTTCTTCAGCTTTCTCTGCTCCTCCAACGCCTCATTCACTTTCGCCCGAACGGCAAGGAGCTTCTCCCACTTTGCCGCCTCTTGAGCACTCCACTGGGGTGGCACAACCACCTCCGGAAACTTCTCTAAATGCACCGAGCTAGTCTTACCACCCGGCATGCTTTGCCACGCCTCCTCCGCCGTAAATGCCAGCACGGGCGCCACCAGCTTCACCAACCCATCCAGAACCTCAAACATTGTCGTCTGCGCCGAACGCCGTCTCGGACTCCCTTCCGCATCGCAGTAGATCCGGTCCTTGCATGCGTCGACATAAAACGCGCTCAGCTCAACCGAACAAAACCGGTTCAACGCATGATACACCGCAGGGAAGTTGTAGCTTTCATACGCCTCCTTCACCGTTTTAACCAACTCAGCCATCTTCGCCAAAATATACCGGTCCAACGCCTCCCGCTCCCTCACCGCATCCCTCTTCGGATCGAATCCCGACAAATTCCCCAACAGGATTCGCAGCGAATTTCGAATCAGCCGATAACTATCCCCTACCCTGCCAAAGATCTCTGTGGAAAACGGAACGTCCTCTTTCGCATCCTCACTCGCCACCCACAACCTCACTACATCCGCACCATACTTTTCCACCAACTCCATCAGGGCA
>RFMG01000067.1 GCA_009927835.1 Verrucomicrobiota bacterium
TGGGGGAAAGTTTTATGAATCGAAACATCGGCCGAATCTGGAAATCATGGACCGGGTGGGTGGAGGCGACAGTTTTGCCTCTGGTCTCATTTACGGATTTTTGAAATTCGGAGACCCCCAGAAAGCGGTCGAATATGGCGCAGCTCACGGGGCTTTGGCCATGACCACGCCCGGGGATACTTCGATGGCCTCCCTCTCCGAGGTCGAAAAGCTTGTGGGTGGCGGGGGGGCACGCGTCGAGCGCTAAGCCCCTCCCATGACCAACTCTCCCTCCACGAAGGGCTCCAAGGGATCGCCTGGCCTGTGGCAGGTCGGGACCTTGACCTACTCTGCGTTCGGTCTGGCCACCCTCACCTTTTGGCTGCTTTGGGGAGACGTTGCATGGTCCATGCGCGACCGCTCCGTTCCGAGCGTGATGCAGCTTCTCTTTCAGAAGTTCGGCGCTTCCAACTTTGTCTCCAGCCTGCTGATCTCCACCCTTCCCTACGGCCTGATTTTACTGATTGGGCCGATTGTGAGTTACCGCAGTGACCGGCACCGCAGTCGTTGGGGTAGGCGAATTCCCTTTCTCGCCCTTCACATTCCTTTTGTCGTCCTGTCGATGGTGGCGGTGGCCTTCAGTCCATCCCTCGGCCAGTTGCTGCATCAGATCCTGGGACAGTTTTCCCCGGGCCTTTCCACATGCACCCTGATCATCATCGCCATGGGTTGGGGGGTCTTCGAACTGGCGACGGTGGTGGCGAATGCGGTTTTCTACGGATTGATCAATGATGTGGTTCCCAGTTCACTGCTCGGGAGATTCTACGGTGTTTTCCGCGCGATCAGCCTGATCGCAAGTATTCTCTTCAACTACTATGTCTTCGGCAAAGCGGAACAGCATTTTCCCCTCGTCTTTTTGGGGATCGGCCTCGTCTATGGCCTCAGCTTCACCATGATGTGCCTGAAAGTGAAGGAAGGGGAATATTCACCCCCTCCTCAGCCTAAGGAGGGTGCAGGAAATTTCTTTGTTGCT
>RFMG01000065.1 GCA_009927835.1 Verrucomicrobiota bacterium
AACGATCACGGCCAAGGCGTTGACGATCTCGGTGGGGACACCATCGACGGTGGTGAGCAAAGTTTATAATGGCAACAGGACGGCGAC
Source organism: Verrucomicrobiota bacterium (assembly GCA_009927835.1). Taxonomy (GTDB): domain Bacteria; phylum Verrucomicrobiota; class Verrucomicrobiia; order Methylacidiphilales; family Verrucolacustridaceae; genus Verrucolacustris. The sequence goes on from RFMG01000065.1 coordinate 88, forward strand.
GGTGAACGTGGGGGCGCTAGCTGGGTTGGTGTCGGGGGAGGCGTTGGGAGCGACCGGGGTGGTGGGAACGTTTGCGGACAAGAATATCGGGACCAAGAACGTGACGGCTGTCTACACGCTGACCGACGGGGTCAATCCGCTGCATCTGGCCTCCAACTACACGCTGGCCGGGGAAACGCTGACCGGAACGATCACGGCGAAGGATCTGAGTGTGTTTAGCGCGGCGGTGAACGAAAGTCTACGACGGATCGGACAGTGCGGTGGTGACGGGAGCGGTGCTGGTGGGCAACTCGACGGCGGACAACGACGGGAAGTATATCGGGACGGAGACAGTCACGCTGAGTGGTGGCACCAGCGGAACGTTTGCCAGCAAGAACGTGGGCACGGGCAAGGGGGTGACGACAGCGATGACATTGGGCGGGGCCGATGCGGGTAACTACACCTTGAGCACGCAACCCACGTTGACCGGAACGATCACGGCCAAAAATATCACCATGAGCGGGACGGTTCTGGACAAGGTGTATGACGGCAACACGGCGGCCACAATCGTCCTGGGGAGTCTGACCGGATTGGTGGGCGCGGAGCAGCTGCAGGTTTCTGTTGCTGGAAATGCGGGCACGTTTAGCGACAAGAACGTGGGCGGCAGCACCATCCCGGTGACGGTCACCTACACGCTGGCGGATGACCTGGCCAGCGGTGGAGTGGTCTCTAATTACAACCTTGTCAACCAAACCGACACGATCAGCGGCCGGATCCTCGCCAAGGACCTGCAGGTGTTCAACGCGGTGGTGACGACCAAGGTGTATGACGGCACCACCGATGCGGTGATCACCGGAGCGGGGCTGATCGGAAATTCCTCCTCGGCTACCGACGGAAAGTATGTCGGCACGGAAACGCTGGTTTTAGGCAGCAGCACCACAGGAACCTTCGCGAGCAAGAATGTGGGCGCAGGGCAGACGGTGACCACGGCGATGACCTTGGGCGGGGTCGATGTGGGCAACTACACGTTGAACACGCAGCCAACCCTGACGGGAGCCATCACCGCCAAGGGATTGGACGTGGTGGTGGGAGAGGTGACGGTGACAAAGGTGTATGATGGCACGACCGCGATTGCCAACGGGAATGTGTCGATCGATGCGACAACCTTTGCCTTGCGGAACGGGGCGGCGACCGCCAACGACGGTAAGTTTTACTCAGGTGAGGATGTGAAGCTGAAGCTGAACACCGCGGGTGCCCTGACATCAAAGGATGCGAGCGTGGGACTACAAAATGTCACAACCCAAGTGGAGTTGGATGGAGCGGCTGTGGGAAATTATGCACTGAATGCCTACCAGTTAAAGGGAACGGTAACCCGGAAGGACCTGGTTGTGAATGGCGGCGACATCACCGTCAGCAAGGTCTACAACGGGAACACGGCGATCAACGGTGGCACCGATGTCTCCTTTGGTGCCTCCGCCCTGACGGGGGGTTCCACAGGATCCGCTGACGGAAAGTATATCGGCACGGAAAACGTCACCCTGGCGGTGGACGCCGCGGGAACCTTTGAACGCAGTCTTCCGGGAACGATGATCCCGATCAGCACCACGGTGAAGTTGGCCAGCGGCAACGCCGTCAATGACAACTACACCCTTCGGGGGCAGCCCAGCGGCTTGAAGGGAGAGATCACCGGTTCGGTGAGCCTGAATCAGAATGGCGCTGCTCTCAACGTCAACGCCACCGATTTCCTCCACATACGTAACACCACGTCTGCACGCATGCAGGATGGTGTGACCCTGCAGACCAGTGCGGGGGAAATACTCGTTGAGAACAGCTCCTTTGACGGGTGGATGAAGAGGGATAATCGTCCTACCGTCATCAATTCGACCGCAGGGACGACCCTATCCTTCAATGAAACCGCGAACGTCGCTGTGAACTCCCCCGTTCTCAGAGTTAAGATGGAGGCCAACAGTCCCAACTTCATGCTCCTGGGTGACTACCGTCTCCGTCTGCAAAGGGATCCGGATGCCGATCCCGCCACGGCCAACTCCGTCGGTGCCACGCTCTTTACCTTCCCAGGGGTCGCCACAGATCCCAGTGGGATCGGGTCCCTGTCCCCTTCCGCGGATCTGGTTCTCCGAGACAGTGCGGCGGGGGAGCTGCGGGACGTACGGTACGACGCCCTGGTAAAAGGGGAGTTCAATCCGGACGGCTCGGTGCAGATGTCCGACCTGGATATCGCCACCGCATCCGGCGGGGCGGTTGGCAGCTGGAATGTCACCGTCGATCAGCCGGTCATCAGCGGCGAGGGCAAGGTGACGGACGTGCGTCTCAAGTACAACAACAACACCAAAGCCCTGATCGAGGGGCCGGACGGCGTGCGGCTGCTGAACGTGAAGTTTGAGGGGATGGACGAGGTGGATGTCCGCACGACCGACCTGAACAACCGCGTGTTGATGAGCGCGACGCTGCTGAATGATCCGGATGTCACCAAGATGGTGGTCAAGGCCAGCCAGACGCTGGAGGCAGTGCTGAACAGCGATGCCACCTTTAAGGAGGTGAAGTCCCTCCGGAACGCCGATCTTTTGGCGGGTGTCGTTCGGGACAATAGTTCGCCCACCGGTTTCAAATTTGTGACTGGGGCTGACCGCACCCTGACTATCGACGGCCCTGGAGCGGCGTCGGTAACGCCCAACATCAACATCGCCGGTCAGCTGGCCATCGCCGCCCACACGGTGGTGTTTAACAACGCCAACATTGCCAGCGACGGGGTGATCGGCGTGCGGACCCGGGACGGGCTGGTCAACCGCACCTACGGTTCAGTGGTGCCAGGGACGACCAGCTTTACGGGTGCCAACGGGAACTACTTCCTGAATCGAAACAATGGCAACCCGATCTCCATGACGATCGGAAATTCAGGGGATATCACCGGCGCGTTCACCGGTGGCAAGTTGACCGACATCGGTTCCGGCGGAAGCGGCACGGTGATGAGTGTGGGGAGGGTGCAATGAAGACGAGGGGTTTAGGGATTAAGCCCCGACAGGAGTACGGGGCGGAGGGGTTAAGCCCCGACAGGAGGCCCGAGCTGGTCGGGGCAGGTACGGGGCGCGGACGCGGGGGCATGGGGATTTCGGGGTTCGAATTTCGAAATGCGAAATGCGAAATGCGAAAAGGTGAAGTTGGAGGTTGGGTGGATTTGCGTTCAGCCAAGGTGG
>RFMG01000063.1 GCA_009927835.1 Verrucomicrobiota bacterium
CACGATGCGGATTCGCGCGGGGGGGAACAACACGGCCGGCACCTATATCCGTGGAGGTGAGGTGATCTTCGGCAACGGGGGTCTTGGAAATGGCATCACCAGCAAAGCCTACAAGGTGGCTTTCTACAACGCGCCCACCCTGACATGGGACGCCGGAAACACCGAGGATATCACCCAATCCGCCAGTGCAGGAATGGGGATGTATCTGGAGGAGTGGGCCACGCCGACGTTGAATGTGGGCACCAACAACGTCACCCTGGCGAACGCCATTGTGAACGGAAGCCAGCGGCAGGGGGGCATCATCAAGCGTGGGTCGGGCACGCTGACGATCGGCGGAGCCAACAGCTATCGCGGAGACACGGTGATCAACGAGGGAACGCTGGCCACGTCGGCGGCGGATCGGATCGGGGATGATTCCCGTATTCTGGTCGGCACGAACGGGACCTTCCGGGTGGGGGGAAGTGAATACACACGCCAATCGATCAGCAATGCAGGTGTGGTGAACCTGCAGAACAGCTGGTTCGGGAGCGGAGACGACGGTCGAAGCGTGGTGCAGACGGGTCAGTTCATCGGCGGGACGAACAGCGTCCTGGCCAAATTCGGGGTGGGTAAGTGGATCCTCACCGGTGCCAACAACATGCTGGGCGCAACGGACATTGATGCGGGTATTCTTTCGATCGACTCGTTTTCCAAGATTGGCTCAGGCTACCTCGGGATGTCCGGCGGCACGTTGCAGTTCACCGGCACCAACTCCGAGACCAAGACCGGAACCTTCTGGAGTGACCGCAACACCTTCGGTGCCTTCGATATCGTGAAGGAAGGCGTGAACGTCACGATCAACTCGACCAATGCAACTTCAGCCCGGGTCAATAGCCTGCGGAAGGACGGGGCAGGGACGCTGACGTTGAGCGGATTGGGTTGGAGCGGCGGGGCGGCGGTGGACGTGAACAACGGATTCCTTGTCACCACTGCGGCCAACATGTTGTCCGACGCGGCCACCGTCTCGATCGCGGAGGGGTCCACCGTCACCCTCGGCGGGGCG
>RFMG01000193.1 GCA_009927835.1 Verrucomicrobiota bacterium
CAAAGGAAGAAAGATACCCAGCCATGGCGGGCAGACCAAGTCAGGAATTTAACGCCGAGGTGGTGGTGGTGGGGAGCGGGATTGCGGGGTTGAGTTTTGCCCTGAAGTCGGCCAAGCACGCCCGGGTCCTCCTTTTGACCAAAAAGAACGCGGCGGAATCGAACACCAACTACGCGCAGGGAGGGATTGCCTGTGTGACCTCGTCGGAGGATTCGGCGGAGCTTCACATCCGGGACACGGTGTTGGCGGGGGCGGGTTTATGCCGGGAGAAGGTGGTGCGTGAGGTGATTCATGACGGCCCCGCCCGGGTTGCGGAGTTGATCGAGCTGGGGGTGAGATTTACGGAAAGGAGGAATGGAAAGGAGCAGGAACCGGATTTGGGGAAGGAGGCAGGTCACAGCAAGCGGCGGGTGTTGCATGCGGGGGACATCACGGGGCGGGAATTGGAGAGAGCTTTGCTTTCCGCCGTCCGGGCCTCCCCCCGGATCATGATCCGAGAGGACATTGTGGCCATCGATCTGGTCACATCGAAAAAAAGAAAACTTTCCGGGCCCAACCGCGTTCTGGGCCTCTACGTGCTGGATGGGGCGACGCAACGGGTGTTGCCGATCCCGGCGAAGGTGGTTGTTTTGGCAACGGGGGGTTGCGGCAAGTGCTACCTCTACACCACGAATCCCGGCATCGCGACGGGGGATGGTGTGGCGATGGCGTACCGTGCGGGGGTGGCCATTGCGAACATGGAGTTTGTGCAGTTCCATCCGACCTGCCTGTTTCATCCCTCCGCCCCAAGTTTTCTGATCTCGGAGGCGTTGAGGGGGGAGGGAGGGGTGGTGGTGAATGCCAAAGGGGAGGATTTTACCCGAAAGACCGATCCCCGGGGCTCCCTTGCCCCGCGGGATATCGTGGCGCGGGCCATCGACGAGGAGATGAAGGCGTCCGGGGCCGCGTGCGTTTATCTGGATATCCGATCGAAGGGGGCTGTCTTTTTGGAAAAAAGATTTCCCGCGATCACGTCGACTTTGCGTGGTTTGGGGATCGATCCTGCCCTGCAACCGATACCGGTCGTGCCCGCGGCCCACTACCAGTGCGGGGGAGTCCCTGCTCAGTTGAACGGTACCACGGAGCTGAGCGGATTGTGGGCCTTGGGGGAGGTGGCGTGCACGGGGTTACACGGGGCCAACCGGTTGGCGAGCAACTCCCTGTTGGAGGCCTTGGTCATGGCCCATCGTGCGGCTGAGAACGTTCCTGCCTTCCTTGCGAAAGCGGGGCCTGTTGTTTCGATTCCCTCCTGGAAAGAGGGAAAAGCGCATGATGCGGATGAGATGGTGGTCATCACCCACAACTGGAAAGAGATTCGTCAGTTGATGTGGGACTATGTGGGAATTGCGAGGACGACCAAACGATTGAGGAGAGCCCAATCGCGCTTACGATTGCTTCTGGAGGAGGTGCAGGAGTTTTACTGGAATTTCCGTGTCACCGGGGATCTTCTGGAGCTTCGAAATCTGGCGCTCTGCGCGGCTTTGATTGTGGAATCTTCTCTCGCACGCAAAGAGAGCCGGGGACTCAATGCCAACGCGGATTATCCAAAGCTACGAAAGACGCCCAAAGATACAGTGATTCGGGCTGGAAGGATTCGTTAGGGAGGTGGTTTGGCAATCGATGCCAAACGGTGATTGGGATTAGGAATTCTTGGCTTCGCGCCACCAAGCGAGGAACGCCAGAACAGACCAGAGGGAGCGCCGATGATCGGCTTTGTGGCCTAAATGTTCTTGGGTCATTCTGTGAACGGTTGCTGGATCGAGAATTCCTGTGGAAGCCACAAGAGAGGGTTGGGTGAGATCCTGGGCCCATTCCCGAAGATCCTGTTGAAGCCAGGAGGCGACAGGCATGGCAAAGCCCGCTTTTTTGCGGTGAAGAATCTCGTGGGGGAGATCGTTTTTTAGGGCTTCCCGAAGGATCAGCTTGGTCTGGCGTCCACGCATTTTGTAATCGGAACGAAGGGAGAAGGCGTGAGTGACGAGATCGGGATCAAGGAAGGGAACGCGGACTTCGAGGGAGTGGGCCATGCTGGCACGATCCACCTTCATCAGGACGCACTCCTGAAGATAAAGTTTCGTGCACAGGTAGAAGATACGTTCCAGACCCCCCGAAAGGCCGCTGCGGTAGGCAAGGCGGGTGACGTCCTCGAAGGCATTGTGGCGATGGAGCTGTTGGCGGGCATCGGGGGAGAGGAGATCGTTGCGCTCGCCATTCCCGCAGGCTCCCATCCAAAGAAGGAAGCGGATTTCGGCGGGAAGACCGAGCCCTTTCAGAAACTGGGCCATGAGAAAAGGAAGGCTTTTGTAGTTGTGGGAAACGGGGAGGCGTTGGATCAGATGATTGATGGCGACACGGACGCCAACGGGGAGGAAGGAGAGGCGTTCGACGAGGAGGTGAGCCTGGAAACTGGGATATCCCGCGAAAAGTTCGTCTCCCCCGTCGCCACCGAGAACGGTTTTTACTTTTCCGGCTGCCAGACGGGCGAGGAACCAGGTTGGAACGAGGGAGGCATCCCCCAGCGGTTCATCCAGTCCGCGGTAGATGGCGGGCAGGGCTTGCGAAACATCTTTTGGTGTCAGGGTTTGGTGGTGGTGCTCCGTGCCCACCTTGCGGGCGACCATTTCGGCGAAGGGAAGTTCGTTGTAGGAGGCCTCCTGAAAGCCGATCGAGAAGGAGTGAAGTTTCTTTTGGGCCAAAGGAGCGGCGAGGGCGGCGACAGCGCTGGAGTCGATCCCTCCGCTGAGGAGGATTCCGACTTCCACATCACTTCGGAGTTGGTAGCGGACAGCTTCGCGAAGAAGTTCGCGGGTTGTTTGCGCCGATTCGTCAAAGGTGCCAGCACCGACGGGGTTGTCCTCGATCGGAAGGTCATAAAAATATTCGGTTCGGCGACCCGCGGGGGACCAGGATAGGAGTTGTCCGGGCTCCAGTTTCCGGACGCCTGCATAGGCGGTCGACGGAGCGGGAATGTAACCCAGGGCGAGGTACTTGTTGACCGAGGCTGGGTCGAGACCCGGACGAAAATCGGGGAAGCGAAGTAGGGAGCGAAGTTCGGAGGCAAAGAGGAGTTCCCCGCGATGGTTGGCGTAGTAGAGAGGTTTGATTCCGAGTGGGTCACGGACGAGGGTGAGGCGTTTTTCAGCGGAGTCCCAGATGGCAAAGGCGAACATGCCGTTGAGCCGGGAGAGGCAGGAGGCTCCGTCCTCCGCCCAAGATTGAAGAAGGACCTCTGTGTCGGACTGGGTCCGGAAGAGGGCTCCGCGGGCCTCGAGGTCGCGGCGCAGCTCGATGTAGTTGTAGATTTCGCCGTTAAAAACGAGGTGCCAGCGACCGTCGGCGGAGGACATGGGTTGGGAACCACCCGAGAGGTCAAGGATACTAAGGCGGCGGTGACCCAGGCGGACGGCGGGGTCGGCGTACGCACCTTCCGCGTCGGGCCCGCGATGGGTCAAGGCATCGGTCATTTTGGACAGGGCGGCCGCCGGGTTTTCCGGGGCGTGTCGATGGGTGGTGAATCCTGCGATGCCGCACATAGGAGTACAGACTCGACCGAAGAGGTTGTTCATTCAAGGCCCGAGCTTGGATGATTTTCTGAATCGAGGCAGGATTGAGGGGTGGAAAATCAGATGCTACGGAAAGATCGGATCCTGCTCCTCGTTCTTGCGCTGGCCGTGGCATTTCCTTTTTTGGGTTCGTTTGGTCTTTTGGAGCCGGATGAGGGTCGATTTGCGCAGATCGGGCGGGAGATGGCGGCGAGCGGGGATTTTTTAGTGCCCCGGTTGAATGGGATCGAGCAGTTTTACAAACCGCCCCTGGTGTACTGGATTTCTGCGATCGGTTATCGGGTTTTCGGGGTGACGGAGTGGGTGGCGAGGTTGCCCTCGGCGTTGGCGTTTGCGGGAGTGATCTGGCTGACGGGCTGGATGGGGTGGCGATTGGCGGGGCGGAAGGTGGGATGGATGGCGGCACTGATCCTGGCGTCGATGGTGGAGCCTTATGCGTTGGGGCGTCAGATCACTTTGGATATGAGCCTGACGTTTTGGATTTCGGCGGCGCTGGCCTGCCTGGTCGAGGTGGGAGTGGGGAGCGGGAGCAGATGGGCGGGATACCTTTTCTTTGTCTGCATGGGGTTGGGATTCTTGGCCAAAGGGCCGATGGCATGGGTTGTCCCGCTTTCGGCAGCCCTTGTTTGGGGTGGAATGGCCAAACGGAAGGGGGAAAAACTGGATCTTCCTTGGGCATGGGGGGTTCCGATGACCTTTGGGGTGGCGATGAGTTGGTTCGTCACGGTGTGTTGGAGGTATCCCGAATTATGGAAATATTTTCTTGGGTATGAACTGGTTGAGAGATTTGCCAGCACGACGCATGGTCGTTCGAAGCCCTGGTGGTTCTTTCTTCCTATCCTGCTGATTGGGATGGTGCCTTGGACCGGATTTTTGCCGGGTCTCATCCGGCAGTCCTTGATCAAGATGAGGGGCAAGACATTGTCCCCGGTTGAGTGGGGTGTTGGGGCGGCGATCGTGATTCCGTTTGTCGTGGTGAGTTGCAGTGGATCGAAGCTGTTGACGTATATTCTTCCGATCTATCCGCCTTTGGCGTTGGCACTGGCGATTTGGTTGAGTGGGCAGGTTTGTCCCCGCTGCGAAAAAACAGG
>RFMG01000121.1 GCA_009927835.1 Verrucomicrobiota bacterium
CCGGCCGCTTCAAAATTTTATAATCATCCGCCCCCAGCGTCTTCCCCTCCTTCTCCACATCCTCATCCATCGCCGCAATCCGCAGATCCCAAAGCCGCATCAGATCCCGGCTCTTCGCCTTCCGCAAACGGGGCCGCACCACCTGATTGAAGATGGGCACCAACGAGGCCGACGACAACTTCGCCTCCTGCACCCCCTCCAAAAAACCCTGGATCTGCCGGTCCCTCACCAAGGGACTCTCCAACGCCGGCCGGTCAAAATCATTGCCACCCTCTTTCTTCTGCTTTCGCCCCCCGCCGCCTTTTTTCGGCGAAGGAATCTTGGCCTCCGCCGGTTCACCCGGACTCTCCGCAATCTCCCGCGATTTGAAAAGAGTTTCCCAGTACCCTCCCCACTCCCCCGCCTGCGGTGCCTCCTTTTCCTCCAACGCCTGGCGACACACCAGCGCCACATACTGCACATGCAGCTGCGCCGCCGCGCCAAAATCAGGGGAGGCGATCCTGTCCCTGTTGTCCACCTTCCACTGCTGGAATCGGGTCTCCCCATCCTGCGCCCTTCCAAACTCCACATTCCGGTAACTTTCCACATAAACCTGAACCGACTTGAACTTGTCCGCCCCCGCCTCCGTCAACTCCTTCGCCGCCTTCTGCAAAACCCCCTGGGTCAATTTTTCGTTCTTCTCCTCAATCGCCTTCAACTCCTCCAGCGCCTTCGCCCGGTCCAGCTTCGCCTCCTCCGCGGCAACCCGCGCCCCCAAAACCGCAATCGCGCATACCAGCGCACCCCATGCATGTCTCATACGTTCCCAAACTGGGCGAAAGCCGCCGGGAAACCACATTTTTCCACGGGAACGCTTTTGACCCCACACCGCTTTTTTGCGAGTCTTTCCCTTTCACGGGCGGATACCGAAGTGGCCAAACGGGGCAGACTGTAAATCTGCTGGCTCACGCCTTCGCTGGTTCGAATCCAGCTCCGCCCAACTTCTTCCCCTCTACCCCACCAGACCCTGCAACCTCCGCCAGCCGGCCAAAGGACTCAACACCTCCACCCCGCCCCAACAGGCGACCGGAAAGTGACGCAGGTTTCCGCTGATCAATATCCGATCCCGACTCACCGCCGCCACCTCCATGAATTTCTCATCCTCCTCATGCAACGCCCTCTTTCCCCGGCGAACCCCCGCCACCACCCTCTCCTGCCAGGCAAACAGGGCCGTCAGCGCCTCCAACCGAACAGGATCGATGGCAAACTTGGGCCGGCGCAGTACCCTTCCGTACTCCTCCTCGATTCGATCATCCAGGACCAACCGAAGCCGCTGCCCCAGCACCGCATCCACCAACCGGGCGGGTGGACCGACCGATGAAAGCAGACCTGACACCAACACGTTGGTGTCGAGCACCCAAAGAGGAACCTCAGCGACGGCGGACGGCAGCAATCTCCTTCTCCACTTCCACCTCGGTCACGACAGGACGCCGCCCCGCCGCCAACCGAATCGCGCTGACCGCACGACGCGCCCGCACAAAAACCAGATCCTGAATGTCCTCCAGCAACGTCTGGTCACTCGTCGGCGTAATGATGCCCCGTGGGCGACCATCCTTCGTCACCACCAGCACCCCCTCCTGCGCCAGACTTTTCCACACCTTCCCCGGTGCGGCCGCCAACTGCCGGGAAGCCATCATTTTCATGCACATCATCCTAATAGCTATCTGTTGTGCGTCAACTTCCCGTCCCAAACCCCAACCTTTTCCCCTCTTTTCCCCATCGCCCCCTCCCATCTCTTTCCGTCGTACCTCATATCCGCTACCCCTCTTCCATGGCCCTCTCTCCGCATCCCTACGAGCACCACCGCCAACCCGTGGCCTCCCAAGGGGTCTTTCTCCGACGCATGCTCCTCCACTTCGCCATGGCCCTGGGGGTTCTGGGAGTGACCATGGGCATCGGAATCCTCGGCTACACCCAAATCGGAGGACTCGCCTGGGATCAGGCCGTGCTGGAGGCCGCGATGCTGATGGGCGGAATGGGCCCCGTCTACGGAGACAAAATGGCCACCACAGCGGCAAAGCTTTTCTCCGCCGGCTACGCCCTCTTCTGCGGCCTCGTCCTGATCGCCCTCTTCGGAATCGTCCTGGCCCCCGTTTTCCACCGCATCCTCCACCGCCTCCACGTCTCGGAAAAATAAACCGCGCCTGTGAAAGACAAATGGATCCAGCTCGCCCTCCGCCTCGCCGAGGCCACCGCCCCCACCAGCACCGACCGCTATCACAAGGTCGGTTGCGCCATCCTGCGCAAGGAAGGGAGTGTCTGCGGGATCGGCTTCAACGGCCAACCTCCCGGCGTCGACCTGACCGAGGACGAGGCCCTGCACCGCGACTTCCGTCGTCGCCTCACCACCCACGCCGAAAGCAATGCCCTGGCCTTCTGCCAACCAGGTGAACCCTACCTCCTCGCCGTCACCCTTCCCCCCTGCGACCGCTGCCTGGTCGATGCCGTCCGTTACGGGGTGAAAATCATCGTCTGCCGCCCCAGCCCCGAACCGGACACCCATCCCGTGCCGTTCGAGCTGGCGAAACGTTTAAACGTAGAAATTAGAGTAATTCAGCGGGAATCGGGGGGTTAGGGGGTTAAGGGATTAAGGGGTTAAGGTAGTTTTAGGTATGCGGGACCATCGAAGATTAAGAGCGTTTATGCTCGCCGATGAACTGGTTTTGGAGACCTATCGGTCGACCAAAAGTTTGCCCAAAGAGGAAATGTTCGGCTTGGTCGCACAAATGCGCCGGGCTGCAGTTTCGATTGCG
>RFMG01000150.1 GCA_009927835.1 Verrucomicrobiota bacterium
GTTTGGGGGGTTGGGCGGCGGGTTTGGGGGTGGAGGGGCTGAGCCTTGCCGAGGGAGGAGGGGAGGCGGGGTTGGGGGAAAATTGGCTGTCACGCATGGTCAGGGAGTCATCTTTTTTCCCCTCCTGCCCGCCGAGGGTGGGATCGGTCCCATTGACCACCTTGCTGGAGGCGGCGGTATTTCGGTCACTTTGCAGGGCGGTCCGGGGGTCCGGTTTATCCACTTCCTTGAGACCTGAGGCGTCGGCAAATTGACTTTGCATGGGGGGTGCCATGGGTGCCGGGGCCTGCATGATTCGTTGAATTTTTAAATTGGTCCGCAGGGTGCTCTCGGGAGCTTTTTTTTGTAGTGCCGTGAGTGTCTGGGAGGAGATCCAAAAGAATGCAAAGAGGAGAAAGTAAAGAAGGGTCAGAATCGCGGCGACGATCATATCCCGGCGTTCGCGTGCGTCCTCAGAGGCGTAGGGGAGGGGAGAGACCCCATCCGGCGGCATGGCCATCGTCATCGTCTGAAAGTAGGAAGCAAAAGAGCCTAGGACAAGGTCGGCGAGGAGGGTTTCGCACGTGAGCGGAACCGGTCCACCGTGACGTAAAAAGCCGGAACCAGATAAAGGGTGAGGAACGTCGAGGTCAACATTCCACCGACGACGGCGACACCCAGGGGGCGTCGGCTTTCCGCCCCCGCACCAAGTCCCAGTGCGACGGGAAAAATGCCGATCACCGTTGAGAGGGCGGTCATCAGGATGGGGCGCAACCGCAGGCGACCGGCCTCGAGCATGGCCTCGAGGGCGGGCATTCCCTCGGCCCTTTTCTGGTTGGCGAATTCAACCAGAAGAATGGAGTTCTTGGTGACCAATCCCAGGAGCAGAACGAGCCCGATCAGGCTGTAGAGATTCAAATTCATGGATGGGATTTCCGGGATCAGGCCAAAAAGAAAGGCGAGGGGTTTGGGAAGCACGCCCGGCGGGACGTATTGTGGAATGAGGGCCAAGTTATTCAAAAACCCGAGAACGAAAATCAAAAGCAGGGCGCCCACCGCGGCCAGCGGCAGGGCCACCATGATGGTGATCGGATGGATGATGCTTTCAAATTGGGCGGCCAAGGCCATGTAAACGATCAGGATGGCAAGAAGGAGGATCTGCCAAGCCTCGCCGCGTCCGGATCGGAGCTCCCTGGCCTCCCCGTCAAACTCCAGTTTCACCCCGGGCGGGAGGATTCGTTTTGCGATCTCCTCCGTTTTATCGATGGCCTGGCCCAGGGTGCATCCTTGGGGCTGACCGCTGACCTGGGCGCTTCTTTGGCGGGCAAAGTGGGAAATGGAATTCACCGACCCCTGCTCCTTGGCATGGACAAGGTCCCGGATGGGGACGAGCTGACCACTCCGGGCACGGACATAGAGGCTGTTGAGTTCATCCGGGACGAGCCGATCGGTCCGCCGAAGTTGGGCAATGACGTCATACTGTTTCCCCTCAAAGTTGAATCGCGAGATATCCAGCCCGCCGAGAAGGATCTGGAGGGACTCGGAGATGTCGCGGACGGAAATTCCAAGAGCGGCGGCCCGGTTCCTGTCGATTTCCAGGTTCAGCTGGGGTTTTTCATAGTTAAAATTCGTGCGGGGTTGACTCAGGAAACCCGCTTTGTCGATCTCATCGCGGAGCTGCCGTGCGCTTTTTTCCAGCTGCACCAGATCCGGGCCCTGCAAAACGACCTGAAAGGATGCATCAAAGCCCCGGCCAATCGCCTTGGGGAGAAAGGGAAGGACGACCGCCCCGCGGATTTCGCTGATCATCCGGGTAAACATCGAGCCCCGGGCCCCGGGCCGGGCGAGCTGAAGTCCCGAGCGGTGGCGGTCCGGCTTCAGGCGCATGAACATGATTCCGAGATTCGATTGCCCGGGGGCTCCCCGCGCGAGGGCCACGGCGGAAAAGTAGCCCTGCACTTCCGGATATTCGGAGGCGATCTTCTCCGCCTGCCGGACATACTGGTCGGTGGCCTCGCTGGTGGAACCCTCGGGGGTGACGATGACGGCGACGATGGTTCCCTTGTCCTCCTCCGGCAGAAACTCCTGCGGGACGGCCTGGTAGAGGAGGACGGTGAGGGCGAACGTGCCGGCACCCAAACCCAAAAGAATCCGGCGGTGCCGCAGGGCGGATGCCAGGCTGGCCGCGTAGAAAGAGGAAATTCTTTGTAAAAACGTCTCGAGGATTCTGGCGTAGGCCGGAATGTGTGAGGAAGGGGGTCGGAGAAAGTGGGCGCCGAGAGCCGGGCTGAGGGTCAAAGCGACAAAGGCGGAAATCGTGACCGAACCGGCCAAGGTGACGGCGAATTCCCGGAACAGAATCCCCGTGGTTCCGCTTTGAAAGGCGATGGGCAGAAAGACGACCACCAAGCTGGCGGTGATGGCAAGAACGGCACTGGTGATTTCCTTCATGGCCACCAGGCTGGCCTCGAAGGGTTTCATTCCCTCCTCGATATGTCGGACGATATTTTCGAGGACAACAATGGCATCGTCCACCACGATGCCGATGGCAAGCACCAGAGCCAGGAGGGTGAGGATGTTGACGCTGTACCCGAGGGCGTACAGCAGGGCGAAGGTTCCCAGGACCGAAATGGGAATTGCGGCGGCGGGAATGAGCGTGGAGCGGGGCTCATGGAGAAAAAGAAAGATCAGAACAACCACGAGGAGGATGGAAATGATCAGGGTGACCACGACCTCATGAATGGCATCCTCAACGTAAAGGGAGGAGTCAAAGGGAATATCCACCTGGACGTCCGAGGGCAGGATCCCCTTGATCTTTTCCAGTTCCCGGCGGACGCGTTGGGCGACCTCCACGGCATTGGCGTCCGACTGTTTGACGACGCCGAGCCCGACCGCGGGTTGGCCGCGGAAACGGGCGATTGTTTGCTCCACGGCCGGGCCGACCTCGACGGTCGCGATATCGCGCAGCCGGATCGGGTTGTTGCCCAACTCCCGGACGATCAGGTTTCCGTACTCCTCGGGTTCATCCATCCGGCCCCTGGCCAGGATGCTGAGGGAGCGCTCTTTGCCCTCGATCTGGCCGGAGGGAAGCTCCACGTTCTCGCGGGACAGAAGGGCGCGAATGTCCGCCGCCGTCACCATGCGGGCAGCCATTTTTTCCGAATCGAGCCAGATCCGCATCGAGGTTCTTTTTTCCCCCCCGAAATTGATCCCGCCCACCCCGGGAAGAACCTGAAGACGGTCCTTGATCTGGCGTTCCGCAAGGTTGGTGAGCTCGAGAGTGGAGCGGGTGGCGCTGGACAGGGCGACCCACATGACCTCTTGCGCGTCCGCGTCCTGTTTGGCGACGACGGGTTCCTTGATGTCGTCGGGGAGCTTGTCCCGAACGCGGCTGATGCGGTCCCGCACGTCCTGGGCCCCGACATCCACATCACGGTTGAGTTCGAATTCGACGGTGATGCTGCTGACCTGTTCCCGGGATTCGCTGCGGAGAATCTTGATGCCGGGAATGTTGTTGATCTCCTGCTCCATCGGCTCGGTGACGTCGGCCTCCACCAGCTCCGCGTTGGCGCCCGGATAGATCGTAACGACCGAGACAACCGGCGGATCGATGTTGGGCAGCTCGCGGACGGGAAGCCGGGAAAGGGCCACGATGCCGACGAGGGCGAGGGCCAGGTTGAACATCGTGGCAGCCACCGGGCGCCGGATGCAGAACTCGGGAAGATTCATGGAGCAGGGGAGGACGGGGCAGGATTTTCCGCGATGATTTTCCTGCCGGGGGAAAGCCGCAGGTTGCCGGAGCGGGCCACCAGGTCGCCCGCCTTGAGGCCGCCGAGGATTTCCACAGTCCCCGCCATACGAATGCCTGTTTCAACCGGAACCAGCTCGGCGATTCCGTTGTTCGACCGATAGACGGCAAATCCCCCGCTGTGGGGAAAGAGGCACTCTTCCGCCAGGGTGAGTGCGTTGGGTTTTGTCCCGACGGAGAGTTTCAGGTTGGCAAACATCCCCGGTTTCAGCCGATGGTCGGCGTTGGGAATGTACGCGCGAACCACCAAGGAGCGGGTGGCCATATCCACCTGGGGTTCGACGAGGTAGATCTCACCGGAAAACTCCTCGTTCCCATACGCGGCGACTTTCAGACGCAGAGTTTGGCCGGGCTGGACACGAGCGGCATACCGTTCGGGAACGCTGAATCCGAGTTTCATCCGGTCCATCGAGTAGAGGCTGACGAGAACCGTCTGGGGGTTGACATACTGGCCGATACTGACGGCGCGGTGACCCAGGATGCCGTCAAAAGGCGCGGTCAGGGTATATTCCGTCATGCGTTTTCGCGCCAGATGCAGGGCGGCTTCGGTACGCTGAAAGCTGGCCTGCGTTTGATCGTGTTCCTGCTGGGAAATGGTCCCGTCGGCAAGAAGGGTGTCGGAGCGTTGCATGGTCTCTTTTGCGTAGTTGTAGTCGGCCTCGGCCTCGGCGACGGTGGCGGCCTGTTTCGATTCATCGATCTGTAGAATCAGATCCCCCTTTTTGACGGATTCCCCCTCCTTCATCTGGATCGAGGTGACCTCTCCGTCGACCTCCGGTCGGATATCGACCGACTCCTCCGCCTCGAGAGTGCCGATCGCATCGAGGGTCTCCTTGAGAGGGCCGACCTGGACGGCGACAAGTTCGGCCGGCACGGGAGGATCTTTGGGGGGACCGCCCCCCTTCATGCAGCCCGCCAGGCCAAAAAGAAGGCATGGAATGAAATAATGTTTCATACTATGAATGGTTAATAATGTGAAGTATCTCGCCTACCGGGTCAAGCCGGGAGGGATTTCCGAATGGCATCGAGCAGGGCAGGCAGGCCTTCCCCACTTTTTGCGGAGATGGGGAAGATGGCCCGACGAGCGGCAGAGCGCAGTGCGGCAAGATTTTTGGCCGATTCGGGAAGGTCGCTTTTGTTCGCGGCAACGAGAAAGGGTCGCTTTCCGAGGGCGGCATCGTGCAACCGGAGCTCCTTGCGGAGCAGGCGATAGTCCTCGGCGGGGTTTCGACCGTCGACCCCGGCGGTGTCGATGACCAGAAGGAGAACGGAGCACCGTTCGATGTGGCGGAGGAAATCGTGGCCCAGACCCTTGCCCTCGTTGGCTCCCTCGATCAGTCCCGGAATATCGGCCAGCGTGAACCGGGTTTCCTCCGGCGATCCGACCACCCCGATGTAGGGAGCCAAGGTGGTGAAGGGGTAGGAGGCGATTTTAGGGCGAGCGGCGGAAAATGCCGCCAAGAGGCTGGATTTTCCCGCGTTGGGAAGTCCAACCAGGCCCACCTGCGCGATCGATTTCAAAATCAGGATAAATTCGCCTGACTCCCCGGGTTTCCCGTCCTCCGCATGGCGGGGGGTTTGGCGGGTTGAGGTGGCGAAGCGCGAGTTGCCGCGACCACCGCGCCCCCCATGGCAAAGGACGAACTTTTCCCCCGGATGAGTCAAGTCCACCAGCGGATCTCCCGCCTCGCCCGGCGGCAGTGGATAGACGACGGTTCCGGGGGGGACTTTCAGCACGCAATCCTCGCCCCCGCGACCTGTGCACTGTTTTCCGCTTCCGCTTCCGCCGTGGCGGGCGCGGGCGTGAGGGCGGTACCGAAGATCGATGAGATTGTTGAGTTGGGGGTCGACGATGAGAACCACATCCCCTCCTTTTCCCCCGTCTCCGCCGTCGGGGCCGCCCTTGGGCACGAATTTCTCCCGCAAGAAACTGACGGCTCCCCGACCTCCGTTTCCCGCGTTTGCGTGGAGGCGGACGCGATCAACGAACATGGGAGGACTCCATCCAATGGCGGAGCCGCGGGGCGAGGAGGGTGGCAACAAGGGCTCCGACCGCCAGGGGCAGTGCGCCGGAATATCCCTCCGTTTTTGCGGCCATCCAACCCGCACCCATCACAATTCCGGCAAAGGCGAGGCCCTCGAGCAGGCAAACTCTTCCCCGGTGCCCGGAGGAAAGACCCAGGAGGGAGGCGGTGAGAAGGGCCAGAACAATCACCCAGGACGGAGGGTGCAGGACCGGGGCGGGGCCACGACTTAATCCGGTCCAGGCCCGGACGACCGCCTCCGCCAGGGAACGTTGGCCGATCGGGGAGTCAATGATCGGATCCACCTCGGCCAATCCCCCGGCAATGATGACGGGTCTTTTGGAAAGATTTTTCAAATCATAGTAGGGCCGAACGCCGACCCGCACCTGTTCGGCGGCGAGCACGACCCCGCGAATTTCCATTTTTTCGGGAAGCTGATCAGGTTGGCTCCAATCCACGGGGACCGATCCGCGCAGGTCGAGGGGAACGGACTGGAGTTCGAAGTCTTGGCGGTCGCGGAGGATGAGCCGGCGTCCCTGGAGGGTGGAGTGGGAAAGGTCCGCACCCAAGGCTTGTGCATAGAGTTGGAGGAGCCAGGAGGGTGTGACGGCATTTTCGTGGCGAAAGACCAGTGGAAGGCGTCGAAGGACACCGTCCGACTCGGGGGTAACCTTCCATGCGGCGGTTTGCCCGGCACGCCGCAGGCGTGGTTCAGGAGCAAGAAAAGAGTCGGCAGGTCGGAGGGAGGAAATCGAACCGGTGTGGGGAATTTTGGGAAGAGAGAGGGCCTCCGCCTTGGGCAGGGAGGCGAAGGCGGTGGCGGGCAAGGCGGGGGACAGGTAGGCGGCGAGGGCGCGGGCAAGCTGGTCGTCCTGGACAGGCTCGAAGGTGTCGGGAGCGTCCAAGGGAAGAAGGAGGCCAACGGGCTCGGGTCGATAGGGAGACATGGCCCGGAGGGCGAGCGTGAGATCCAGCCGGGGCCAAGGCCACGCCTCGCCGGCCAGATCCTCGATCGAAATCAGGACCGGCGTGGGAGCTGGTTTTGACGGCGGGGGCAGATGGGGAAGGAGGAGTTGGGAGTAGGGAACCAGGAGAACGGCGACCCAGAGGCCAAAGGCGGCAGCGGAAAAGAGGGCGAGGGTGCGGGAGACAAACATGATCCCTTGTAGCGGAAATCGGAAAAAAGGCGATGCGGGAAGCGGGTTGAAAAGCAGAGGATGCGAAACTATCATTCAATCATGAACGCCGGAATCGTGGAAACGCCCGCTTCCTCCCCCACGCAGGAAAGTGATTTATCGGAGGCTTTCGCGAAAGGTTGGCAGGTGCTGGTTTGGAATGATCCTGTGAACTTGATGAGTTATGTGGTTTTTGTTTTTCAAAAAGTTTTGGGATTTGACGAGGTCAAGGCCAGGAAGCACATGCTGGAGGTTCATGAGCAGGGCCGGAGTGTGGTTGCGATTGAGACACGGGAAAAAGCGGAGATGTACTGCCATCGTTTGCAGGAGTTTGGTTTGCAATCGACCCTGGAGGCCCGGCCGGTTTGAGAATTGAGACGGGACCTACGGGGGGGCGGGATTTCGAATTCGCAGCCCCGGAGGCCGCTCTTTTGCGGCAGGCACTGGAGACAACGCTGTTGGCTTACCAGACTCCCCCCGTGGAGCTGGACCCGATGGTGGGAAATGTTTGGTATCGGCAAGCGGGGTTACGGGAGGCGGGAATCCGGGGCGAGGATGCCTTTCACTGGGTGGAGGGACTTCACGAGGTGAGACTGGAGAGGGAGAGGTTGGGGCGTCGTTGGATGAAAACCCTCCCGCTGGTTGGACAGGCAGGGCGCTGGTTTTTGCCCAAGGAGGAGGTGGAAGCGTTCGTCGCCACGTTGAACGACCACCGGCTGCGCCGTGCGGCGGAGTTTGACTTGGGGGAGGGAGATTTGGAAGTCCGGGCCATGGAAAAATCCAAAGGGGATAAACGGGTGGCTTTGGTGGAGATTCATTTTCTCGCATGGATGATAGAACTCATTCTCCAAGAGTGAATTAGGTCGGCATCCGCGTCCTTTTCCTTGGTATTCATTGTCATAGGTGCTAATACCTGAGTACCGATTTCATGAGGAGTAAAACCGATATCCTGGTGGTGGGGGCTGGACCCGCTGGTTGTGCCGTGGCCCGGGCCTACGCCTTGAAAGGCAAATCTGTGCTTTTGCTTGAGGCAGAGCCGGAGGGAAAAAGCCGCAAACGTTTTGCCGGCGAGTGGCTGCATCCGCAAGGGGTGGAGGCATTGCAGGAGTTGGGATTTGGGGACATCACCTCGGTGCAGGGGCGGCCCCATGGAAAAGGTTTTGTGGTTTATCCCGGGCATGGCGAGATGCCGGTAAAATTAGACTACGTGGAGGGGCAACGGGGATTGGCGTTTCATCACGGGGATTTGGTGGATGAAATGCGTCAACGGGTGGCCAAGACGGACGGCGTGGATTTTCGGCAGGCAGTCCGTGTCGCCGCGGTGGATGACCACGGGGTCACCTTGGAGGGTGGGGAGAGGTTGGAAGCGGATCGTGTTGTGGGTGCCGATGGTCGATCCAGCGTGGTCCGCAGAAGTTTGCGCGGCGCTGGCGCGCACAAGGCGATGTCGGCCATGACGGGAATTTTGCTGGAGGGAGTGAATGCCCCTTACCCTGACTACGGCCACGTGTTCCTCGGAAAACCCAGTTTTCTGCTGGGATACGAGATTGCCCCCTCCGTCGTCCGGATCTGCGTTGACGTTCCCCTGAAGTACAAAACGGAGATGAAGGATCCCGAATGGCTGATTGCCGCCACCCGCGAAACCTTGCCGCCCGTATGGAGGCAGCCCTGTGAGGAGCAGATCCGGGCAGGTCATCTGCGTTGGCAGGCCAACCACTTTTTGGCCCGGGCCGACTACGGGAACGGGCGCAGGGTGTTGATCGGGGATGCTGCAGGCCACACCCACCCGTTGACGGCGACGGGAATCACCAACGGATTGATCGATGCCATGGAGCTCGTCCAGAGGGAGGATTTCGGCGAGTTTGCCCGCTCCCGTCGCCGGGCTTGCCGGGTCCCGGAACTTCTGTCCCGCGCTCTGTACGACTGTTTTTCCAAAGAGGACGCCTTTTCCCAATCCCTGCGCCGGGCGGTCGTTACGCTCTGGCGCAACGACGAGAAGGAACGGGACCGGACGATGGGGCTGCTGATGGGCAATGGTCGCTCTTTCCTGACGTTTGCCGGACCTTTTCTGAAGGCTTTGGTCGGTGCATGGAGAGGGCGGGACAACACCACGACGATGGGAGCGGATCTGGCTTCGATCGCCAGTTGGATCCGTTTGCCGATGGCATACGCGATGGCGGGTTGGGTGCGGGCAAAATCGTAGATCGTTTTCCCGCCCGTGCCCTTTTTGCTGGCAGCCGGACTTACGGCTGCAAAAAAGCCGCAAACGCCTTCAGCGGGAAGGCACGCTTGTAGTGATCGTAACGAATCAGGGTGGTCCGGTAAAAGAGGCCCGGAATCGGTTGCGGGGGGAAATCCCCGTCCGGCTGTTGGTGGCGCATTAAAAATTCCAGTCCTCGCGTGACCGAGGGATCGTCTTTGGGGCCAGTGGCGAGAAGCGCGATCACAGCCAGAGCGGTGGGTTCGATCAGCCCTTTTCGAGCCGGAATCGGGCGCCGTTCGATGCAGGAATCGGGATGCTCCCCCCATCCGCCATCGGCCAGCTGGTGTTCCAGAAGAAATTTCCTGCCTCGAACCAACCGCGGGTCGTCGATGGGCAGGCCGGCGGCGCGAAGGCCGGGGAGGGCGAAGGAGGTTCCGTAGTTGAAACAGATTCCCCAGACCGCTTCCCAGGATCCGTCCGGTTTTTGTGTGTTGGTCAGGTAACGAACCCCGTTGCGAACGGCCTGATCCACGCCGTCTCGATGCATCTCGGGGTGGGTTTTCCGGATCAGGGCCAGGGCGGATAGAACGGAGCCGGTGCACTCGGCAAAGGAGTGATCCACCATGATATCGGCAAAGACATGGGAGGCGTTGAAAATTTCGATCCATAAGGGGCCGACCACCCGATCGCAACTTCCCCAGCCTCCATCGCGATTCTGGTAACTCAGGATGAACCGAACTCCCGCCTCGATCGCAGGACGGGGAGCGGGGGTGGGAAGAAAAGGCTCTGCACCGACCAAAGCGAGAAGACTCTCGGCGGTGCAATCCGCAATCGACCAACCGTTCCGTCGTTCGCTGAAGGGCCACCCGCCTTTTCTTGGGAGGCGGTGATAACGACGGGGGTCGGGGAGCTCGTCGATCACCTGATTTTCCAAAAGGTAGCGGCATCCGTTTTCGATCCCATCCCGGGGGGCAAGTTCAGGGCCGAGGTGGGTCATACCCTGAAGGGTGAATGCGGTGTCCCAGACTTTCGAGGAGGTGAACCCCTGGCAGGCGGTGTGGTCGGAGTGGTGCCAGAGATAGCGGGGGAGCTGACGCCAGCTGCGCTCGACGCGATCGGCCTGGCCCTCCACAAAATGGGCCAGAGTGTTGTAGCAGGCGTTGACCGGAGCCTGACGGATGTAGTCCGACTGCTCGTCCTCGTAACAGATATGCTCGTAGGTCAGGCGCAGGGCTTTTTCGCGAAGAAACGAAGGTATGAATTTTTCGATGATCCGCACGATCGGCATGGCAAGCCGGACGGGAAGGCTTTCAGGAACGATATGATCGGTGGGAGCTAGATCGGCACGATGACGGGGCCAGTTGATCCGGTCGAATCCCTGCGGGAAAAGTTCCGCTCTGATTTCCTGGAGAAGGGGATCCAGCGGTGCCTGCCATCGGCGTCCGTACAAGTACGCCATCGGAAGATAAACGATCCGGACATAGCCGGAGATGTTGATCGGCTGAACCGGCACCCACGTGGGAAGAAGATAAAGTTCGGGTGGAACGGGGG
>RFMG01000064.1 GCA_009927835.1 Verrucomicrobiota bacterium
CCCAATCAAAATCCCTAAACGATTTTTCATGAGAAACTTAGGCTAAAAATGGGCAAAGGGAGCACACTTAATACTTAGTGCGCGTCCGACTATTTCCTAGGGAAACTTGGCCTTTTCTTGTGACAATTCTGTGTCAAATTATGTTTTCTTAACTAACTATTTCACAATGATATAAGGTTGATTCACTTTCGCAAAAAAAGGATGAAAGGGGAAGCAGGAGGGATCTTTTAGGGTTGTGTCACCCTTAGAATCAAAAACTTCCTGGTTTCGCCTTGGGTTTTGGGAACAGTCGCGGTTCTTACTTCGTAACTTCCGTGATCAACGGGGGGGGTTTCAGTAACCCCATCAGAACTCCAGTTATCCCCGGAAAGATCGCTACTCCACTCCACCACTCCGTTCACCCCGCTGATTTCTTTGCTTTTACGATAAGTCAGAGAGACAAAGTCATTATTTGGATTTGCCTGAAATGCGATAAGACCCGCCCCATCTCTTAGGTTCGGATCCAGTCCCATAAAATATTCCATCAGGTTCTTGATTCCATCCCCGTCCGAGTCCTTGTCTACGTCCAACCCGGAGAGATTGTAAAAGGCCAACCATTCCAGATAAGTCAGGGGGGAGATCAGAAAGTTTAATGTGATGGGGGTCCCGGTCCCCACCGAGTTGCTTGCAGTGACGGTGGACTCAAAAGAGCCAAGCGAGGTGGGCGTTCCGGAAATCAGGCCACTTGTCGAACAGTGCAACCCGGGAGGAAGCCCGGTTGCGACAAAAGAGGTCGGGTTATCCGATGCGGTGACCTGGTATTCAAACAAAGTTTTAAGTTTCCCTGCTAAATCCGGCAGGCTGCTGATCACAGGAGTACGGGAATCGTTCAATATCGTGATTGTTATCGGTGCGGATATCGTCTCCGCCCCTTCGCGATCCGTGGCTTTTGCCGTGATCACATAACCCCCGCTGCCGGATGGACTCCAAGAAATCGAGTAAGGGGCGGAGACATCCTCCCCTATCTTTGTCCCACCAACGAAAAATTCCACTTTAGCAACAGCACCAGCAACTCCACCATAGGACAGGTCACTAGCATCGGCGGAAATCGGAACGATGGTGCCCTTGGGGAATAAAGCTCCATTCCCCGGGGAAGTCAGGGCAACCGTAGGAGCGGGGTTGACCGGAGTTCCCTCTCCACCGGTGATAATCAAGGAGTAGACCTGGGCGACTCCCCTGTTCAAAGTTCCATCCAATGCCACTGAGACCGTGTACGTCCCTGCGGACGGGGATTCCAAATATACCTGCTCCACGTTGTCCACGTTGTTCTTTCCACGAATTGCGGGCAGTGACATCGAGGCTTGGGTCCAAGCTCCAACGAATGGCATCACATAGGGCCAATTCGTGGTTCCGTTGGGTGAAATGATTTTTAAGTCCAGGTTCCGCACAAGATTCGGAGTTCGGCTGTCCGTCAGCGTCTGCGCAGAACCTGCGGGATCGGTCCAAGCCAAAGTCGCACGAATCGGACTCACACCATCCCACACAAACGTGTAATTATTCGTATAGGTTTTTACCCCGGATACCGTCCGCGACAGAGTTCCCTCGATCAGCTTGGGCCGGTTCGTATCGGCCTTATGGGCCAAAATGACATCTGCTGCCGCCTTCACATGAATCAGCCCCCAGCCGTACTGATAATCCGGCCCTGGATTCCCCAAGTCGTCCGCCGTGTGGATCATCAATGCCTTCAAAGTACTCGCCCTCATCCGCTGCCCGGAAAATTGCCGGGCATACAGCTGTTCAAGCAAGGCCGCCGATCCCATGGCCGAAGGAGTAGCCTGACTGGTACCCGAATAGGAGGTGTAGGACGAGTCACTACTTGAACTACATGAGTAAAGATCCCATCCGTTCGCCACAACATCCGGTTTGATCCGACCATCATCGCAAGGCCCCCAACTGGAGAAATAGGTCATCGAAGCGTTAGTGAGAGACCTTTGTCCGCCCGAAACCGCATCTTGAACCGCGCCAACGGTCATGATGTTTTTTGCCAAGGCATCATACGTGATCGTCTGATATCCACCTTGGCTCGTCAGATTACCCTGATCGTTGCCCGCCGCCCAAAAAATCAGGTAGTACGGAAAGCTGGTCGCCAATGCATCCGTGTTGCTTGGTTCACTGTTGTACACCCCCATATCATTTACCGTCGCGTCATACCCATAGGAGTGATTCGAGAGCGGAATCTTCGAACTGTCGGTTGCCAAAGCCGCTCCAGCCGAAGTCATCTCCGTGTAATCTGAGTTCCAGTCGTAGGAATTAATGTTCACTTTCGACGCCATTCCCTTCGCATTCGTCACGACCCCGGTTGCGCCCACGGTTCCCGCCACGTGGGTAGCGTGGTCGCTGTCGGTTGTGCTTGTGCCTGGGTCCATAATGGTCACGCGACCCGCAAGCTCTTGGTGGGTGGACCGGACTCTTGCTTGATCCCAAATCCCCACCCGGATTCCTGTTCCATCCAGATTATAAGGCGCTGGATTCAGCAAATTTGCTCCACTGGAAATCGCTGCGTTCACATTGAGAGTTTTCCGATAAATCGGCTCGTCCCCCCGGAAGTCATAGAGCTCGGAGACATTTCCCCCCGCTCCATCAATTCGCAAGGGAACATTCAATTCCTTGGCCTTGGCCAAAACGGCGGCACGTTGCCGCTCCTCCAGTGCCCTCATTTCCGCCACGGCTTGCTCACGCACACCGGGAACACTGAAATCTTTTCCCTCAAGAATGTTCTGAATCGTCCGACCTGCCGCAACGTTTTCCCGAAGAGTGGGGAGAATCGGTCTTCCCTGATCCAAAACACCCGCTCCCTGCGTTACTTTTGGTCCTGGTTTCTCAGGCTCGGATTCCTCTGTTTCTTTTTGAGAAGAATTCCCAGCATGCTCTTTCACAGTTGCCCGGCTTTTTGATTTTTTCTCCTGTACCGGGGAAGGATCATTCCCGGAAAGATTTTGCGTTGGACTTACCCCAATCCCGCGATTTCCCGAACCAGAAACCTCATCGCCATGATCTGCTGTTTTTTTGTCGACTTGAAACGAAACATCTTTCTCAACAGGAGCGAAGGAAAAATAAATAAAACGGATTCCTACGGCCAAAAGGACCGTAATAGCAAGCCCGATCAGTAATCTTAAGCGTCTGTTCATCAAGGTCTTAAATTTTAAAAATATCCCATAAATAGCTCTGCATGCATTTTAGTCCCAAATTCGATTTTCGCCACTTTCAAGTTTAGACAAAATCTCACCTTAAAAGTTCAATCAAAAAAGATGGGATAAGGCGAACAATCAAACACTTGTAAAATATTCTCCATCGCCCCACCCACTTTAAAAATCGTCTCATTTTTGGGAGTTTTTTGGTAAGTATTGGTTTCGCAAGATCGGGCCCTCCCAACGCAAAAATGAACACCAAGGATTTCAAAATCACTCCACAGGATGCGATGTCGCAATTCTGGCAGTGGTGGGATTGGGGGATCGTTTTGGTGGCGTTGTTCCGAAGCGTGGAGGTCCCCGCATCCGTGGCTCTGAAGTTTCTTCCATCCTCCGCCTCCCTTGAATTCGCCATCAACCTCACGACCTGCTTGCTTCTCTTGCTCGATATCCCCCTTCGATTCCTGCGCCCTGCCCAAACAACCCGGGGCACCCTGCACGGAAATCCCGCCCGCCTGCACTATCTCCGCACCTATTTTCTTTTCGATCTGATCGGCTCCCTCCCCTGGGGATTCACCAGCAACCACTTTTTCACCCAAGACAACTGGTCGGTGCCGATCTCCTTTCTTTGCCTGCTCCGGTTGGCACGGGTGGCCGCATTCAGCCAAAATTTTGTGCGTAAACCATCCCGGTTCTTCATCGCACGACGACTCACCGTCTTTCTCCTGTGGATCGCACTGGTCATCCACCTGCTCGCTTGTGGCTGGATCGCCGTGGGAGGAGTGACGCATGGCCTCACACCCGGCCATACCTACATCCGGGCCCTCTACTGGTCGGTCACCACCGTCTCCACGACCGGGTTCGGGGATATCACCCCGAAAACCGAACCCCAGATGATCTACACCATGCTGGCAATGATCCTCGGCGCGGGTCTCTACGCCACCGTCGTGGCCAACGTCGCCTCCCTCATCGCGCGTGCCGACTCCGCCCGGGCGGCTTTTGACTCGAAAATCGAACGATTGAACACGTTCATGAAGTACAAAAACATGCCGGAACCGCTTCAGAAGAGGATCCTCGGATATCATGAATACCTTTGGCAGACCGGTCTCGGCCACGATCATGAGACCCTTTTGGAAGATCTCTCCCCGGGTCTGCGCCGATCGGTGGGTGTTTTCCTGAACCGGCATATCATGGAACAGATCCCCATGCTGCGGGGTGCCGATGCGGCGGTCCTTCACCGGCTGATCAGCGGGGTGACCTCCGTCGTTTACACCCCAGGGGACACCATCCTTCACCACGGCGAGCCGGGCGACACCATGTATCTCATCAACCGGGGCGAGGTCGAGGTAGTGGACCCCAAACAAGGTGTGGTGGCCACCTTGGGCGGAGGGGATTACTTCGGTGAGCTGGCCCTGCTCGATCCCGATCGACCCCGTCTGGCGGACGTCCGGGCAAAAACGTTTTGTGCCCTGTCCGTCATCGACCGCGAAACCTTCACCATGGTTCTGGAGCAGTTTCCGGAGTTTGCCGCCCATGTGCGCAAAGTGGCCGCTACCCGAATAGCCGAATCCGACCTCCGTGCCGGTCAGATCTAGCCCATCGCCACCGATCCCTTCCTCCTTTCGCGCCTCTTTGTTCCCAGTTACTATCCCCATCCAATGTCCGCCGACCCCCGTCTCACCCTCTACGACACCACCCTTCGCGACGGTGCGCAGGGAGAGGGCGTCCACTTTTCCCTTTCTGACAAACTTCGCCTGGCCGAACGTCTTGCCTCCTACGGGTTCGACTATGTGGAGGGCGGCTGGCCCGGCTCCAACGACAAGGACCGCGATTTCTTTGCCGATGCAAAAAAACTTTCCTGGGGTTCCTGCAAACTCGCCGCCTTCGGTTCCACCCGCCGGCCCAATGCCGAAACCTCCGACGATTCCCAGATCCGCCACCTCCTCGACGCCGAAACTCCCGTCGTCACCATCTTCGGAAAAAGCTGGGGGCTTCACGTGGAGAAAGTTCTCCGCACCACCCCCGTCGAAAATCTCCGCATGATCGCCGATACCGTTGCTCTTCTGAAAAAAGAGGGACGGGAGGTCATCTACGATGCGGAGCACTTCTTCGACGGTTGCAGTGCCGACCACGACTACGCCCTCCGTACTTTGGAGGCCGCCGCCGAGGCTGGGGCCGATTACCTCGTTCTCTGCGACACCAACGGGGGCCGCCTTCCGTCCGAAATCGCCGCCGCTTTCCGCACCGTCCAAACCCGTTTCCCCAAAACCAAAATCGGCATCCATACCCACAACGATTGCGGGCTGGGCGTTGCCAATGCCGTCGCCGCTGTGCAAGAGGGCGCGCTGCAGGTGCAAGGCACGATGAACGGCTATGGGGAGCGCACGGGAAACTGCAATCTCACCACGCTCCTGCCCCTTCTGGAACTCAAACTCGGAAAAAAAATTCTTCCGCACGGAAATCTTCGGCAACTTTCCGAACTCTCGGCTTTTGTGGACGAACTGGCCAACCTGCATCACGATCCCCGCGCCCCTTTCGTGGGTCGTACCGCCTTCGCCCACAAGGGTGGAATGCACGTCAACGCCGTGAACAAAATCGCCTCCAGTTTCGAGCACATCGATCCCGCCAGCGTGGGGAATCATCAGCGGATTCTGGTCGGCGAACTCTCCGGCGGGGCCAACGTGATGATGAAGGCCCGTGAGCTGGGCATCGCCGTGGAGGAAAAATCCCCGCCCACCCGGGCCATCCTTGCGAAGATAAAAAAACTGGAAAAAGACGGATACGAATTTGAGGCCGCCGACGCCTCCTTCGAGCTCCTGGTCCGCCGGTCCCTCGAAAAGATTCCCACCCCCTTCCGGATCCAATCCTACAAGGTGGAGGTCGTCCGGACGAGCCCCACGGCCCGGGAAACCAGCCGCGCCACCGTAGCCGTCCGCATCGGGAAAAAAATTCAAAAAACTTCCGCCAAAGGAGATGGACCCGTCAACGCCCTGGATGCCGCCCTGCGCAAGGCCCTCCTCCCCTCTTTCCCCTCCCTGCGAAAAATGAAGCTGATCGACTACAAGGTCCGCATCGTCAGCTCCCGTGGGGGCACCGCCGCACGGATCCGGGTCCTGGTGGAGTCCAGCGACGGAACCCGTGAATGGGGTACGGTGGGCGTATCGACCAATATTCTCGAGGCAAGCGCCCTCGCACTCTCCGACAGCCTCTCCTTCTTTCTGCTGCCCAAGGAGAGTTGATCTCCCCCCTCACGTGGGGGTTGAGTCCCCCTCCCTTTTTCGGTAGGTTTCCGAACTGCTTTCCGGAGTAGCTCAGCGGTAGAGCGATGCACTGTTAATGCATTGGTCGCTGGTTCGATCCCAGCCTCCGGAGCCACCCTCATCCACCCTTGCGAAGTCTTGGGTTTGAACCTGCACCCGGCCAGGGTCGAACTGGCAACCTTCGGCTTCGGAGGCCGACACTCTATCCAGTTGAGCTACGGGTGCTTCCGGAACGAAAAGCCTAATCCCACAGCCCGATCGGTTCAAGGCTCACCCTGCGCCGGACCCGAGGTGGCTTTTCCATTCACGAAGTAAGCCTTTTTTTCCGGCTCCCCGTTTTCTTTCCACTCCACCCACCATCCGGTTGGAACCCCTTTTTTGTAATTCGTCTCCTGCCTTTTCTTTCCGCTCTCCCACCATACGACGAATGTTCCACTCCTCTCCCCTTGATCATAATTCCCCACCCCTTTTCGCTTTCCGCTCGCAAACCACGTTTCGACCTCCCCATGCCTCTTCCCCGCCCGCCAGGAGGTTCGGCGCTCCATGGTTCCGTTCGGGTACCACTCGGTCGCGGGCCCATCCGGCAACCCCTCCCGAAACCGCGTCTCTCGGATCATCTGCCCATCCTTGTTCCAAAGTCGCGCCCGCCCCTCACGAACCCCTTTCTCAAAGTACGCTTCACCCTCCATCTGCCCATTGGCGAACCAGCTCCGATACGCCCCGTGCATCCGGCCCTGCCAAAACTCCGCCTCTGTTTTTTTGCCCCCCACCTGGGTCACCGCCGTGCCGGTGAATGGCTCCGTCTCCCCCTGCCGATAAAAAAGATCCCCTTTGCCCTGCAATTCGGAGGCCGGGATCGCCTCGCCCGAACGACCCATCCCCCAGGCAACCAAACTGATCAGGATACAACCGGCCCAAAATATTTTCGGACTTAACGGCCGCCGCTTGACGATCTCCAACCCCGAACTCCTCCCTCTTCGGGACTTGCCTAGGCTCCGGACGCGATCCGGGCAGTGACCAGACCGCACGTTCGATTTTTTTTGGCTCATTCCCATGGCGGTTTTTCGAAAGATTGATCCCGATTCGGCACCGCCGACCCTCGCCTCCCCCCCGTTGGATGGCAAGCCCCACATCCTTTCCCCGTTTGCCGATCGTCTCCTTTTTCGGCACTCTGATTTCCGTGTCCCAAGTCACCCATCCCAAATCCCGCACCCGGACCCCAACCCTTCCCAAGGAAATCCGCCGCATTCTTCGCTTCGGTATCGTGGGCGGCGCAGGAACCCTTCTCAACGCCCTCCTCATGTGGGGACTTCTATCCCTCGCAAATACTTTCCTCGGACTCGATCCGGGCGGGCATCGGCTTGCCACGGCGGCCGCCTTCGTGGCTTGGATCGTCTGCTGCGGAACAAACTTCCTGCTCAATGCCGCATGGACCTTCCGTGCGTGGCCCCCGTCCTGGGGACAGGCCAAAAACTACTACCTCTCCGCCGCCCTCGCCTTTCTCTTCCAAATCTTCCTTCTCAATCTTCTCCTTTTCCTCCTGGAAACCGATCGACCCATTGAGACGGCTGTCCTGAATGCGGTCGCCGTGGCCACCGGTTCGCTTCTGAACTATCTCTTCGCTTCCCTTTGGGTCTTCCGCAGATGAAATTCTCCCAACCCTCCGCCGACCTCTATGCCCCCGGCGGCAAGGATCCTTGGGCCGGGCTCTCCTCCACCACCCATCTTGGAATCGGCGCCCACGCCGATGACCTCGAAATTCTCGCCTTTCCGGGAATCGCCGCCTGTTTTCAACATCCCAAAAATCGTTTTTCCGGAATCGTGGTCACCGATGGCGCCGGGGCCCCACGCTCCGGCCCTTTCGCCCAAACATCGGATGTCGAACTGATCCAGCTCCGTCGTGCCGAACAACGCCGGGCCGCCGATCTCGGGCACTACGCCTCCGTCATCCAACTCGCTCATCCCAGCCCGGCGGTTCGTCAATCCGACCGATCCGCCGTCATCGGAGATCTCGTCAAAATTTTCGAGGCGGCCCAACCCCAAACACTTTACCTGCACAACCCCGCGGACCGACACGAAACCCACATCGCCGTCCTACTCGCCTGCATCGAGGCCTTGCGACAACTGCCCGAATCCTCCCGACCCAAGGAAATCTACGGCTGCGAAGTATGGGGGGATCTGGATTGGGTTCCCTCCTCCCACGTCGTCCGGCTTCCCTGCCCGGCCCCCGAGACCCTCGGGACCTCCCTTCTCGACTGCTTTCAATCCCAAATTGCGGGCGGGAAGCGGTACGATCGAGCTGCCTTGGGACGTCGATATGCCCAAGCGACGTTCGGAAATCCAAACCAACCCGATTCGGAACAGGAGATTGTCCTGGCCCTCGATCTTCGTCCCCTCCTCGACACAAACCTTTCCCTGCAAAATTTCCTCGCCCCCATTTTCGACCTCTTCCGCACCCAAACTCTTGCCCGGATCGACAAACTGGCGCCGAGCCAATGAGCCGGTTGCAAGCATCGGTCACCGACTCCACCCGCCGGCTTCTGGGTTTTCTCGAACGCACCCAACTCAAGGACGGCAGCTGGTCGGTCCCCTACACGGGGCCCAACTTCCTGCTCCCTCTCTACGTCATCACCGCCTACCTCACCCAACGCCCGATACCGGATGCCGAGCGCG
>RFMG01000261.1 GCA_009927835.1 Verrucomicrobiota bacterium
CGAGGGAGGGGGCGGATTCGAGGACGCGGGCGGAGGTGGTCCCGACGGCGATGAGACGTTCCGCGGAGGAAGCTTTTGCGGCAAATCCTGCCGGGATTTCATAACGTTCCGTATGCATCGGGTGATCACGAAAGTCCTGGGTTTTGATGGGTCGAAAAGTTCCGAGACCTACGTGGAGTGTGACAAAAGCGTGGGAAAATTGAGCAAGGAGTTCGGGAGTGAAGTGAAGGCCGGCGGTGGGTGCGGCTACGGAGCCTAGGGATTTGGCGTAGGTGGTTTGATAGTCGATGGGGTCGGTGGGTTGGAAGTCGGGTTGTCCGTGGGCTTTCCGGGATTTGAGGATATAGGGGGGGAGAGGAGGCAGGCCGAACTGTTCCAAATTCAGCGATTCCCCCAGGACTTTGAGTACGAGTTGTCCGCCGGGTATTGTTTTCTCGACGCGCAGTTGTGGGGGGGGGCCGACAGGGGATAGGCCGGGGACGGGGTCTGGGGAAACGGTGGTTCCTGGTTGGAGACGTTTCGAGGGGGTACCCAGGGCGGTCCACCAGCCCGGGCTGGTTTCTTCCAACAGGAGAAGTTCGGTGCGATTCTGGGAGCAGATCAGGCGGGCGGGGATGACTTTCGAGTTATTGAGCACAAGAAGGTCGGTGGGGGAAAGGAGGAGGGGAGGTCACGAACCGTTCGATCGGTCATTTCTCCGGTTGATCGGTCAATGTGAAGAAGGCGGGCAGAGTCCCGAGGATGGGCAGGGGTGGTTGCGATACTATCCTGAGAGATAGCGATGGAGAGAAGTTCTTTGATGGCGGCGTTGCTCATGGCAGTTTGACAGAGTCTGCAGATTGGGGCACATTTCAACTATGAGAAAAATCATCGGTGAGTTCAAAAAATTAAAAGCAAACTCGTTTACCCTTGTCGAACTTCTGGTGGTATCAGCATTATCGGTCTTTTGGCGGGCTTGGCAGTTCCTGCGATTCAAGGGGGTTTGGACAAGGCAAAGCAGGGAGTCGATGTTTCGAATGCTCGCCAACTTGGGATCATTTTCTTTTCTGAAGCCAATGACAACAACGGCATGTATCGGGTAAATAGTGATTTGACGAACACTCAAGCCGCCGGAAGTTTCCTGACTATTGTACAAGGTATGTTCAGCAATGGCGTGCTGACCTCAGCAAAAATTCTCTCCGGTCAAGGAGTTATTCCAGCAACCTCAACCAACGGAGTTACAGCCGCCAACATTGCTTTTGGATACGTGCCAAATTTGTCGACATCGGATGATGGTCAAATCCCATTAATCCTTACGAAAGGACCCACTTCCCTGTCTCAAAGCAATGTAACGCTGCAAGACTCTTACCCTTGGAAAAAGAAGGGGATTGTCGTTTATCGTGTCGGGAACTCCGCTGAGTTTCTCAAAGCTGGAGCGAATGGCGCTCCAGTTGGTAGTGCAAATATAGGTATGACCAATTCGAATTCAGTTTTACAGCCCTAGTCAGGGTTTGTTTTTTTTAGCTTGTCGTCCGTCTTAACGAGTCAGCGTATTGGCTGATTAATTCAGCGTAGCTTCCCCAGCGCAAATCGGCTTTTTTTGATAAGCATTTATCAATTGTAACAACGGTCTGCTCTTGGGCTTCTGGACAGAGGCTGCGGAGGGGGGGAGGTCGGTCCGAAATATGTCTCTTGGCCACCTCCTCAGCAGTCTCAGCCTCAAAAGGTGGTCTTCCGGCCAAGGCATGGTAGAGGGTGGCGCCGAGAGAATAGATATCGCTTCGAATATCCTCCGGTTCGCGC
>RFMG01000164.1 GCA_009927835.1 Verrucomicrobiota bacterium
GTCTACGATGGTGCGAAGCACTCCTCCATCGCCTCCTTCAGCCAAGATGTCTACAACCTCACCCTCACGGTAAACGGCTTCAGCAAGCCCTATGCCATGACCGGCTGGCGGTTGGGGTATGTGGCGGCCCCCGCTAGATTGGCCAAGGTGATCGATTCGATCCAAAGCCACTCCACCTCCCACCCCACCTCGTTCGCCCAAAAAGGCGCTCTCGCCGCATATCGCGGCCCCCAGGATTGCGTCCAGGAAATGGTCAAAGAGTACGACAAACGCCGTCGTCGCTTCTGCGATCTTCTTGGTCTCATTCCCAAGCTCTCCTTTGTCAAACCACAAGGTGCCTTCTATATCCTCGTGAACATCTCCCGCACGGGAATGAACTCGACGGAATTTGCGGAGAAACTTCTCGAAAAGGAGCGCGTGGCTGTGGTTCCCGGAAAAGCCTTCGGGGACGACTCGACCGTTCGCGTTTCCTACGCCACTTCGATCGACCAGATCGAGGAAGGCGTCCGCCGCATCGCCAAGTTCTGCAAGTAAGCTCCCCCGGGGGGGATCCAGGCGGGGGGCTTCAACCCCACCCCCCTTGCCTATGACAGGGTTCGGCTTTACTATTGTAAAATATGAACATCTTATTTCTTCTCACGTTTCTGGGCACCATGGCCCTCTCCCTTTGGGCTGCTGCCAAAGTCAAGATTGCCTACGCCAAGGGCAGCCAAATTCCCGCCTCTTCCGGATTCACCGGAGCCGAGGCGGCCGCCAAGATCCTCGATGCCGCCGGCATCCGAAACGTGGAGATTGTGGAGCAGGACGGGCTCCTGGGAGACCACTACGATCCGATGCACCATCGGCTCGTTCTCTCCACGGAAAATTTTCACGGCCACTCGGCTGCTGCCCTCGGAGTCGCCGCTCATGAGTGCGGCCATGCCATCCAGCATAAAATCGCTTATGCCCCCCTTCAGTGGCGGATGGCCTCGGTCGGTGCCACCACCTTCGCCAGCCAGATCGTCACGTGGCTACCCCTCTTTGGACTCTTCACCGGCCTGGGCGGCTTTCACTCCCAGACCTACCTCACCATCATGGTCGCCGGCTGGGGCACCATTATGCTCTTCAACCTGATCACCCTTCCCGTTGAATTCGATGCATCTCGCAGGGCCCTGCAGATTCTCCCAAAGATGAAGTTCATCGCCCCCGGCACCGAATCCAAAGCGGTCGATAACGTCCTTCGCGCCGCCGCTTGGACCTACGTGGCAGCCTTCATCACCTCCCTTCTTTACCTTCTTTGGTACCTGCTGCCCCTTCTGGCAGGTCGTAGAAGCGATTAAGCACCATCATATTGCATAACGCATAGAATTTTACCACAACCGCTTGTGTTTTCTCATACTTTTCCCTTGCAAATTCAGGAAATCGTTCTTATCTGTACGCCAAGGAGCACGTGACACTTATGAAAGCAATTTTACCGGCACTTCTCCTCTCCATGGTCATGGCTTTCACATCCCAGGCCACCGCCCCCGTGTCCGACACGTACTCCCACCCGCTTCTGAACCAGATCTACGAAATGCACTCCTTGGCCGAATCTGGAAACAAGGATGCCACCCGCCGACTCGTTGCCTGGCTGGAAGAGCTCACCTCGGAGCAGCCTGACAACGGCATCCTCCTCGTCTATCTCGGCAGTGCCTACACTCTCGCCAGCCGGGACGCTTTTATCGGCCCCGGCAAACTGCGCTACCTGATGGCTGGCCGGGACTGCATGGATCGGGCCGTCACCATGCGTCCCGAAGATCCGAACGTTCGCTTTATTCGAGCCATCAACAATTATCATCTTCCCACCATGTTCAACCGTCGAAGCGTAGCGCGCGACGACTTCCGTAAACTGGTGGACCAACTCGCCAAAAATCCCGGCTGCCTCGACACCCTCACCTCCCAAGCCATCTACTACTACGCCGGCCTCTGTTTTGCGCAGCTGGAAGAGGAGAAAAATGCCCGCGAATCGTTCCAGAAAGGTCTCGATCTCAAAATCTCGGGTCCCTTGACCGCGAAAATCACCCAAGAATTGGCGGAGCTGACACCCACGGCCGCCGGTCAGTGACCCGCCCCCCCGGGAAACCCTACCTCTCCGCTTCCCAAATCCGCCTTCGCGTTCATGCCCTGGCCCAATCGATTCGCAAGGCGTACCGGAAACGTCCACTGACAATCATCGCCCTTCTCAAGGGAAGTGTGTTTTTTGTCGTCGACCTCCTCCGTCATCTCGATCCGGACACCGAAGTCGAGTTTTGGAACATCTCCAGCTACCAGGGCACCCGCTCCACGGGAAAAGTCCGCGGACTGCAACACTGCCGGGGAAATTTGCGGGGTCGCGACGTCCTTCTGGTCGACGATATTCTGGATTCCGGTTTGACCCTTCACCGAACCTGCGCCCACGTGAAAAAGCTGGGGGCACGCAGCGTGGCCATCTGTGTTCTCCTCAGCAAAAAAAGGAGACGGGTGCGGTCGGTCCACGCCCGCTGGGTCGGCTTCCCGATTCGGAATGAATTCGTCGTAGGCTACGGGCTCGACCTTGACCAGCGCTATCGCGCCCTCCCCTCCATTCGCACCCTCCCGCAGGGGAGTTAGATTTTTTTGTTTTGTAGGGGCGTGCGTTTTTATCCCCGTGCCACGGGCGATCGAGGCCGCAGCGGCCTAAAGTGCCCTATCCGGCTCCAGCCTAAATCAATTCCCAATTCCAAATCCGAAACACAATATACTGAACTCCTCAACTCCAGAATCCCTCAGCCCCTTCACTCAACTACACCGCAATATCCTCGTTCCACAGCTCGGGCTTGGCTCGGATAAAATCCCCCATCATCCGGATCAATTCGGGTTGATCCAGGATCACAACCTCCACCCCGTGGGAGCGCAGAAAATCCGGGGCCCCGGGAAAATTCACCGCCTCCCCCACAACCACTCGGGGAATTTTGAACTGCACAATCGTTCCGGAACACATGTAGCAGGGGCAAAGGGTCGAATAGATGACCATGTCCAGATAACTCCTCTGCCTCCCCGCGTTCATCAAACAGTCCATCTCCCCATGCAAAATCGCGCTCCCCTTCTGTACCCGCTGGTTATGCCCCCGTCCCACAATCTTGTCCCCTCGGACCAAAATCGACCCAATGGGTATTCCCCCCTCCGCCAAGCCCTTCCGCGCCTCCGCCTCCGCCTCTTTCATCAACCGAACATCGTCTGGACTTGGTTTCATCGTCTACGCCTTTCCGGTGGATTCTCTCACAATCAATTCTCCCTGCACAACCTCGGGTTGAACTCCGCCCTCCCCGTCTCTCATCTTTTTCCAAAGGGCAAAACCCGCCCTACCCAAACTGGGAAAGCCAACCGTCGTCAGGGGCACCATGCCATGCCGGGACAACTCCCCGTTTCCCACCCCGGTCACGCTCATTCGCTTGGGGACCTCCACTCCCGCCCGGAAACACGCCCGGAACACCCCCTGCGCCAACGTATCGGTGCCGCAGATTGTCGCGGTCGGGGGATCCTTTTTCCCAAAAATTTTCCTCATCTCCCCCTCGGCATCCTCCGGCTCCAATCCAACCATCAGGGCTCCCCCCATCAAGGTCATTCCCCGCCTCTCGGCTCCCTCCACAACGGACTGCATGTGCAAGGCATGGCTTCTCGCCGCCGAATGACCCCCCAGATACGCCACGTTGCGGTGCCCCAAATCGTACAGGTGATCCAGAATCATTTCCGCCGCCCCCTTCACGTCGCGGACCACCCAACTCACCCTTCCGCTTCCCAATCCCACGTCCGCAGGATACCGCTTCAGGAAAATCATCGGACAATTCGACTTGTTTGCCACCTCCAGCGCGGCAGACCGATGCTCGGTGCTGATCCTGGGCAGGAGAAAAATCGCCTCCGCACCCCGGCCAATCATCGCCCGCACCTGCTCCGCCTCCTCTTTTCCGTTTCTCGCAAGACCCACCAAAAGCGCGATGCCCGCCTCCTGCGCCGCCTCGGTCAATCCGCCCGAGATCAGGGCACCCTCCTCCGAGGCCAAATCGGAGAGAATAAATCCAACCCACCCGCTCTGTTTCACCCGCAGGCTTCGGGCCGCCTCGTTCGGCCAATAGCCCATCCGCCGCGCCTCCGCCTGAACTTTGGCCTTGGTCGCCGCTCCAATATCCGGCGCATCCCGCAGCGCCTTGGACACCGCCATCACCGACAGCCCCAACCGCTCCGCCAAATCGCGTAACCGAACCCTCACACCGCCTCGGGATCCTCCGCCATGGCCGCCAGAAATTCCTCCGGACTCTTCGCCGCCATCAATTTTCCCCGCACCTCATCCTGCCTCAGGATCCGTGCCATCGCCCCCACCAGCGCCAGATACTCGGTCACCATCCTTCGTGGAGTCCCGATCACAAAGATAAAATGAATGTTTTCCCCGCCGTTCTCAAAGTTCACTCCCGCCGTGCTTCTTCCCACCGCCAGAACCAGTCGCTTCACATGATCCGTCCTTGCATGGGGGAACGCCACCCCGTTTCCCAAGGTCGTCGCCTCCACCCGCTCCCGAGCCAAAAGTTCGTCGTAAAATCCCTGGAACTGAATCACCCCCTCGTCTTTTTCCAGCAAGGCCGCCACCCGATGAATGGCGGCGGTCCGCTTGGTCTCCTGCAAATCCAGCAGGATGTGCCCGGGTTGTAACAGCTCCGTCAGTCTCATCGCGTCACCCCTGCAGCCCCGCTCCAGCCCAATTTCTGGCGCGCCAAGCCGTAAAATCCGAACCCCTCGGGGTGCATCAACCGGACCACCGGACGTCCCACGGACACCCGTAAATGCTTTCCGCGGGTTAACCTTCCGACCTTTTTGCCGTCGAGTCGGACAACTCCCCCCGGCTCACCCTCGCTCAACGACAACTCCACCCCCTCCTGCTCCCCCACCACCACCGGCCGCTGCGCCATCGCATGGGCACAAACCGGGGTCAGGACCATCGCCCTGGCCCGCGGACTGACCAGCGGCCCACCCGCCGAGAGGGAGTACGCCGTCGAACCTGTCGGACTCGCCACCAGCAACCCATCCGCGTGGTACTCGGTCAATACCTCCTCCCCCACCTTCACCCGAACCCGCACCATCAGTTGCCCTCCACTGGGGGAAACGGACACCTCATTCAAGGCACTCCACGTTCGGTCCGACCCGGACAACCTGGCGGAAAGAACGGTCCGCGCACTCACCCCATAGCGTCCCTCGAGAATGGCAGGCAAAACCCTTCTCAATTCGCCTGCCTTGATCGACGTCAAGAAACCCAACGACCCCAGATTGATTCCCAACAGCGGAATTCCCCACCCAATCGTGGCCTGCGCCGCATGCAACATCGTCCCATCCCCTCCGCCGATGACCACCGCATCGATGTTGGCGTGTCGTGCTCGGGCCAATCCGCTCTCGGAAACCCAGGTCGCAGCCACACCGGCCTGGCGGAAAATCGACTTCAAAACCATCGCCACCTCCACCGCCCCGGGTTTCCCGCGGCGCAGACAAACCAGGATCCGACGGAGCTTTCGATTCTTACCGGAAAGGGCACGGGCCATACTCCACAATTCCCCGAAACGTCTTGCCCCTCAAGAGGATTCCCACTCTTGCGCCCATCCGCTCGTGCCGTATTCTATCCTTCCATGCCGCGGTTTCCCCTCAACCACGCAATGCCTCCGCCACAGGGGCTCTACCACCCTTCCCGGGAACACGATGCCTGTGGTGTCGGCATCGTTGCGGATATTCAAGGACGCCGCACCCGCTCGATCCTGGAGCGGGCCCTCGGTTGCGTCTGCCAACTCGCCCACCGCGGGGCTCTGGATGCGGATGCCAAATCGGGGGACGGAGCCGGGGTCCTGACCCAGATTCCCACCAGACTATTTCGCCGCGAAGTGGAGAAACTCGGACACCAACTTTACGGAGACGGCGACCTGGGTGTCGGCTTCTTTTTCCTTCCCTCCCAGGACAAGTACGCCCAAGCCCACATCCGTCGCATCGCCGAGGAAGTCGTCACCCGCCGCGGCCTCGTTTCGCTGGGTTGGCGTGTCGTCCCGGTGAACCCCCGCATTCTCGGGGAAAAAGCCGCCCTCTCCGCTCCTAGGATCGAGCAGCTACTCGTTGCCCGGCCCGACCCCAAAAACCTTTCCGACGACGCCTTTGAAATGACCCTCTTCCTGGCCCGCAACGAAATCGAGCACCGGTGCGCCACGGATCGCACACCCCCGTTCTACATCCCCTCCTTCAGCTCCCGCGTCATCGTCTACAAGGGAATGCTCACCGGTACCCAGCTCAAAAGTTTCTACCTCGATCTT
>RFMG01000260.1 GCA_009927835.1 Verrucomicrobiota bacterium
TTGATTGTAAGTTATGAAGCCAACACCTTCCCTAATCTCCTCGTCGTCTCCTCGCGGTCGATCCGGCTTGCGGCAACATCCAGGACCAGCTGTTCCCAAATCATCCGTATCCAACTTCTCTTGTTTCAAGCATCCATTTTCAGACAGAAAAACCAGGCAGGTGGCCAGTGCCGTACGTTTGTTGCCATCGATAAAGGGATGATTCCTGCAGAGATAGAATAAATACGCTGCGGCTACCTCCACAGGTTCCTTGAACATAGGTTTTCCCATCATGGTGGCTTGCGGGGCGGCCACTGCAGAATCCAAGAGACCTTCGTCCCGAATTCCTGCCGATCCACCATGTGCCTGCAATACTTCCCGGTGGATGGCTTTCACCGCCTCAACCGTGGGATGGAGTATGCCTTTTTTCAAGAGAGGCGGCGGAAAAGCTCCTCATTCTTTCCGATGATACGTTTGGCTGACTTGGCAGCCTGGTCAGGTCCGATGAGAGGCTTGGTAGGGGTCAGAATAATCGACCCCCCGTCATGACAAGTCACACTCATCTCATCCCCCACCTTGAGATGGGCCAACTCCATCAGGGCGGAATCAAAAATGATGCCCTGCGAATTTCCGATTTTTGTAATTGCCTTGATCATTCTGTAATACTATGTATTACAAGTCATTTGTCAAACACCGGCCCTATCCGACCGTAGGGTTGAGGGTTAATTTTTTCCGGCTGCTGTCGAGATCTGCTCTAGTTTGGGCGAAACGTAGGAGTA
The DNA here is from genome assembly GCA_009927835.1 of Verrucomicrobiota bacterium. GTDB lineage: Bacteria > Verrucomicrobiota > Verrucomicrobiia > Methylacidiphilales > Verrucolacustridaceae > Verrucolacustris. The sequence goes on from RFMG01000260.1 coordinate 759, forward strand.
GGCTTCCGACTTTTTCATCAAGGTCCAACCTGCCAGCCCAAGAAACAGGAAAAGGAGGAAGAAAAATAGTGCACGGACCTCAAGCAACCTACCGCTGGGTACTCCGGAGCCCTTGTGTCTGGCCGACCTCGACCCGATCAGTGACTTTAAAAGTGCCATAATTTTATTTAGCATCCTATCCATCCATCCCTCAATCCCTCTATTGTGATTTTTTTGTGACAATCAACTGTCCCCCTCACGGGTCACAGAGAGTTAGGTTTCAAAAGGTGAACACCTCGCACCAGTGCCTCACGAACTTTGGCCTCCTCGACCTTGTTTCCACCAAGATTGAGAAACTCCTCCCATTTCACCGGTTTGGGCAAAGGCCACGGGTCGATAGGGATCGAGTGTCCGTTTTTTTGTCCTGCGCTGGACCACTCCCAGGCGAAGGGGGACTCCGTCAGCCCGGCTCGGACTGGGTTGCGCTCGATATAGCGTGCCACCACCCAGAACACCTCGTTCGGTTTGACCCGGTGACAGCGGTAGCGGCTCTGATATACGGCCCCTTTACCCACGCTATTTTCCCTTTTCCTCCATCGGATTGCATGAGTCGCCCCAAGCCACTGCATCGCTTTCGTAAAGGTCGGTGCGGAAGTTGAACTTGCAAGCATATGCCAATGATTGGGCATCACGCAAAA
>RFMG01000073.1 GCA_009927835.1 Verrucomicrobiota bacterium
TCCGAAGGCAAAGACCATCTCACCTGTGGACGCCCCTGCGATCATCACCGGATCGCCGTCCGCGACCGTGTCGGAGAATCTCATCCCATTCGGGCCGATGTCGGTTGCCGCAATACTGTGTTTAACTCTCGTCCCCAATCCGGAGCCTCTCACTTGCCCGAACTTCTCGCCACAGGCCTACGCCACTTCCGTCTGGAGTTGCTGGATGAATCCCCCGAAGACTCCCTTCGCCTACTTCAATCCTATCTCGCTGCCCTCCGTGGTTTTACGGACTCAATGAAATTAGCCAAGTCTCGGGGCTAGGGACCAGTTGGGAGTTTTACACTCTCGAGCCTAACCCTTGGAGAATCCAGGTTGCCCGTCGAAATTGTACAGTCCCTCCATCTTCACAAACTCCACCCCAGCGTGGGTGATCCGCTCCAAAAGCTTTACCACCATAGCGTGGGAAACCGACCCCTTACCCTCTGGCAGTTGAAAGCGGCAGGCGGTTGAATCGACCGTAAAGGTCTCTTTATGCCCACCTGGCCAAACTTTCATCCCGCGATTCGACAAAGACTCCAGCTTCAACCCGTCCCCAGCTAAAGGCTCCAGCTTCTTCGCCAGCTCCTCCATCGTCCCGGTCGGCCAGCAGACAAACACATCCACCCCCACCAACTCCCGCTTGGAAGTTTCCCGCTTGTACGGAGGCCGGGTCGTTAAAGGACGCGTGCTCGCCTTGCTATAATCCACCGCCTTCAGCGTGCTCGGCTTCTGCCCGATCCGCGCAACCACCGCCGCCGCAAACTCCTTGGTACCCACCTTTTCCCTGCTCACCCCCTCCTTGAAAATGTCATAGGTATGCACTCCATCCTCAATCGTCTTAAGCCATGCATTGTGCACCTTCTCCGCTACATCCGCCTGTCCGATATGAACGAGCATCTGCACCGCACCGAGGAATAAACCCGAGGGGTTGGCCAGATTCTGACCCGCCCGCCGTGGGGCCGATCCGTGGATCGCCTCAAACATCGCACACCCATCCCCGATGTTGGCCGAACCGGCCAAACC
>RFMG01000119.1 GCA_009927835.1 Verrucomicrobiota bacterium
TTTGGCGAGGCGGTTTGGGGTCCCGCCGCTGGTGATCGGATCCACGGTGGTGGCGTTTGGTCTCTCCGCTCCGGACCTGTTTGTGAGCTTGTGGGCGGCGGGGAAAGGGCAGGGGGACATTGTGGCGGGGAGCGCGGTGGGGTGCGTGCTTTTGAATCTGGGGCTGATCTTGGGAATTTCCGCGGTGGCGCGGCCCCTGCGTTTTCGCCCTCAACTTTTTGAGGCGGATGTTCCGATTCTCGTGGCATCGGCGGCCTTGGCGGGATATCTGCTGCGCAACGGTGCGATTGGAAGATTCGAGGGCTCGCTGCTGTTTTTCTGTTTGGGGGGGTACATGATTTTTCTCTGGTGCTCCGCGGGGGTCGAGGCGGACACGCGGGTCATTGCGGAGATGGAGAGGGATTTGCCAGCGCCGGGTGCGGCGAAACGGGTGGAGCTGGCCCAGCTGTTGGGCGGGTTGGTGCTGCTGGTGGCGGGATCACGATATCTGGTGAAGTCGGCCGTCACGGGGGCGGAGATGATCGGGCTCTCCCATGCGGCCACCTGCCTGGGGCTGATTCCAATCGCCGTCTCCGCCCCGCATATTTTCGGGATGACCGCCGCCCTGTGGAAGAAGGAGAGGGATCTGGCGGGCGGGGTGGTGATCGGGAGCTGTATTTTTAACTGTCTGGGGGTTTTGGGGCTGTCGGGCCTGTACCGGCCCGTTTTTGCCCCCGGGGTGAGCACGTTTGATCTGGGGGTGATGCTGATCGGAACGATGGCGATTCTTCCGATGGTGCATGCCGGGGAGAAAAAGAGACAGGCGATCGGGGTGGGATTGTTGGTGGGCTACGGGATGTATTTGACGCAACTCTTCGGGCGCGCCGCGGCATCGTCCTTGTGACCCATTCCGTCGCAAAAACCGGGATGCGGCTGGGGGCGATCTCGGCGGTGGCGGACCGTTTGGAAAAAACCCTGAATCAGAGAGGTCTCACGGTCTCCCAGCTGGTGTTTGCGCTGGAGGGGAAAGGCCATGCGGCGATCATGGCGGTGCTTTCCCTGCCGTTCTGTTTTCCGATCCAGATTCCCGGCCTTTCGACACCGTTTGGGGTCATTTTGATCTTCAGCGGCCTGCGGATCGCTTTCGGGCAGGAGCCCTGGCTTCCGGGTTGGTTGATGGTGCGGGATATTCCCGATGGGACGGCGCATGGACTGCTGCGCGGGTTGCGTTGGATCGCGACGCCGGCGGAAAAAGTCCTTCATCCCCGGCTTGTGGGCCTTTGCCGCAATCCCACCCTGCATCGAATCCACGGTTTGTTGATCGCATTCCTGGCGATCCTGCTGGCATTGCCGTTGCCGGTTCCCTTCAGCAATTTGTTGGCGGCCGTGCCGATTCTTTTGATCTCCCTGGCTCTCCTGGAGGATGACGGGGTGTTCCTCATTTCGGGATATCTGGCCGCCGTCCCGTGTGTGGTTTTTTTTGGCGCCCTTTTTCTCTATGGGCCCAAGGCGGTGATGGGGTTGTGGACCTGGATCAGCCACTTTTGGGCGTAGGTGGCAGGCTTTCCTTCCGGCGACCTTTCGGCTACCGTTTCTGGTTGGGATCCAACCCAAAATTCAAAATTAACGACGCAAAGCATTCTTATGGAAGGATTTATTCTTAGTATTCTGATATTCGCCAATGGGCTTTTTGCCATGGCGGAGTTGGCCGTGGTTTCGAGCCGTCGCAGCAAGTTGAAGCAGAAGGCGGATGCGGGGGATCACGGTGCCAAAGCCGCGTATGATCTGGCCTGTTCGCCGAGCTCCCTGCTTTCGACCGTGAGCGTGGCGATCACGATGATCGCGGTTTTGTCGGGTGCGATGGGAGGGGCGGTTTTGGCGAAGCCTTTGGCGCAGAGGCTGGAGGCGATTTATCTTCCTGCCTCCGTCGCCGACCCATTGGCGCTGGGTGTGGTGGTTTTTATCATCACGGCGGCCTCGATCATTTTCGGGGAACTTCTGCCCAAGCGGCTGGCCTTGGCCCACAGCGAGGTCATTGCGTCGCGTTTGTCCCGGCCGATCCAGGCGGTGGCGGCGGGGATGGGGCCGATCGTGAAACTGTTCAGCTGGGTCACCGACACCCTGGCGGCGCTCTTTGGGGTGAGGGGGACGGGGGAGACGGCGCCGGTGAGCGACGAGGAGTTGCGGCATCTTTTGGAGCAAGGACAGCGGGCGGGGGTCTTTAGTTCGACCGAGCAGGGGATGGTGGAGCGGGTCTTGCGGCTGGACGAGCTGCGGGTGGAGGAGTTGATGACGCCGAGCGTGAGGATTGTCTGGATCAATGCTGAGGAGAGTCCCGATGTGACATGGCGTGCGTTGGTGGCGAGCGGCCACTCCCATTTCCCCGTGTATCAGGGCAGCCGGGAGAACGTGGTGGGGGTGGTTTCTGTCAAGGCGCTGTGGGCGAACACGGCGGCGGGATTGCCGGCCCGGCCTGCGGATCTGGCGACCCCGGCGTTGATCCTTCCGGAGACGATTCCTGCGTTGCGGGCGTTGGAGCAGTTGCAGAAGGCGAAGCAGCGGGTGGCGCTGGTGAGCGATGAGTTTGGAAGCATCACGGGGATTTTGAGTTTATTGGATCTGCTGGAGGCGATTGTGGGGGATCTGCCGTCGCACGAGGATCGTCAACGGGCGCGGGTGGTGAAGCGGGAGGATGGGTCGTGGCTGGTGGACGCGACTTTGCCGGTGGAGGATTTCGCCAAGGAGCTGGGCAAGGGGAAAGACCACTTTCATTTGAACGGGGATTATCAGACTTTGGGGGGATTTGTGGTGCATCACCTGGCCAGGGTGCCCAAGGAGGGAGACTCTTTTGAGTATCGTGGGCACCGGTACGAGGTGGTGGACATGGACCGGCACCGGTTGGACAAACTGCTGGTGGCCCCCTCGAGAAATTAGGACGGAGGGATTTGACGGAAGGGCGGAGTAGGGGAATGATGAAATGG
>RFMG01000218.1 GCA_009927835.1 Verrucomicrobiota bacterium
TCCGCCACATGAATCGGCAGTCCCGTCTCCTCGCTCAAAAGCCTGTCAAACCCCCGCAGCAGCGCCCCTCCCCCCGCCAACACCACCCCCCGCTCCACCAGATCGCTCGAAAGCTCGGGTGGGCAACGCTCCAGCGTGAGCCGCACACTTTCCAGAATGATCTGCACCGGCTCCAAGAGAGCCTCCCGCACCTCCTGGGAGGTGATCGTCAGTGTTTTTGGAAGACCCGCCACCAGATCCCGGCCCCTCACCTCCATCGAAGTTTCCTTTTCCATCGGATAGACGGACCCGATCTTCACCTTGATGTCTTCCGCGGTTCTTTCCCCAATCATCAGATTATACGCCCGCTTGAGATAGTTCATGATGGCCTCATCCAACTCGTCCCCCGCCACCCGAACACTCCGGCTGAAGACGATTCCCCCCAGCGAAATAATCGCCATTTCCGTCGTGCCTCCCCCGATGTCGATGATCATGTTGCCAGAGGCATCCTGCACCGGGAGCCCCACACCGATGGCTGCCGCCAACGGCTCCTCAATCAACCTCACGCTGCGGGCTCCCGCATGCGCCGCCGATTCACACACCGCACGACGTTCGACCTCGGTGATGCCGGAAGGCACGGCGATCACAAGCCGCGGCCTCGGCCTCCACCGATTCTGTGATTTGGAGGCTTTCTCGATAAAACATTTCAGCATCGCCTCGGTGACCTCAAAGTCGCTGATCACCCCGTCTTTCAAAGGCCGTACGGCAATGATCGAACCCGGGGTTCGACCCAACATCCTCTTGGCCTCATCCCCCACAGCCAAAACCCTGCGCGATGCCTGATCCATCGCCACCACGGAAGGCTCACGCAAAACCACCCCTTTGCCACGCACGTAAACAAGGGTGTTGGCCGTACCCAGGTCAACACCCATGTCGTTCTCCAGAAAAGGGAAAAGCTTACTCAACATAAACAAGTAAAAAGTAATCTCCATCCTGTTCCTCTCTTCGTCAATCTCCAAAAGGCCATATTTTCCCTTTTCCAACCCTTTTTTTGCAGGGTAAGGATCAAGGATGAACTTGCCGGAGCAGGTGGGTGTAATGGTTCTTCCCCAAACGGTTTTTTTTCCACATCACCTTCTTCCCCTTCATATTTTCGAACCCCGCTACCGCACGATGCTCCAGCAGGCACTGGAGGGATCCCGGATGTTCGCCGTCACCAGCCAATCCCACGGCTCTTCCCGCACCCCCCGCATCGGCGGCCTAGGCCTCATCCGCTCCTGCGTCCTGCAACCCGACGGAACATCCAATCTCGTGCTGCAGGGCTTGGCCCGTGTTCGTCTTGATCATCTCTTGCAAACGTCCCCTTTTATGATCGCCTCTCCCGAACCCGTGGAGGATCCCGAGCCCCCCTCCCCAGCCGCAACGGCCACGCAGGATGCCCTGGTCGCAAAAATCCTTGAAAAAATTGAAACCATCGAAAACCCCTCCGGCCCCTCCCTCGAGGATGTGAAAAAGTTTATCCGGCACCTGGAAAACCATCACGCGCTCGTCGATCTCATCGCCGGCTGCTTCCTGCGGGATCCAAAAATTCGCCAGACCATTTTACAAACCACATCCCTCACCGAACGACTTCGTCTCCTCCTTCAATCGCTTTAAGATTCCCTAGCCAAAAACTAATACGTTGGTTGACAATCACTATTTTCATGTTACCAAAGTAACACGAAATGCGACGTGTTGATCATCAATACGCTGTATCAAAATCAATCCTTCAATATGTTTTTTAATGTAAAGGTTTAAGAATTTCCTGTTATGCCAATGACTCCAACCGCATCGGACATCAGCACAAACGTCCGTGCTCCCGCAAAAAAAACTATCCCCTGGAAAAACAGCCCTCTCACTGTCGGCACCATCTCCACCGCACCCGGCCTGGCCCACTTGACTCAGGCCCCGGAGGGAATCGACCTGGTCGAGGTGCGTCTAGATCTGCTTCTCTCCAACGGGGTGTCCCCGGACAAAATTCAGGAGGCCATGGCCGAAAGGTCCGTTCCCGCCTTGCTCACACTGCGCACTCGCGAGGAGGGCGGGGCTTTTAATTGGCGCTCCCGCCAAAGGGTCCTGTTCTTTTTGAAATTCATCCCCTTTGCCGACGCCGTCGATCTTGAGCTCACCAATATCCCCCGCTTGGCCCGTGTCTTGCGCACGGTTCGCCAAACCAACCGGGATCTGATCGTCTCCTCCCACTCCTTGAAAAGAAAATTAACCCCCCTCCGCCTTCGCCGCCTTCTCGCCCAGTTCCGAAAAACCCGTGCCAGCCTGTATAAAATTGTGGGCTTGGCGCGCCGCCGCCGCGATCTCCGCGTTTTGGCTGAACCCCTCATCCACCAATCCCATATGCGCCTCGCCATCATGGCTTCCGGGCCGCTCGCCACAGCCTCCCGGCTCTCCTTCCCGGCTCTCGGTTCACGCCTTCTCTATGTTCATTTGGACGAGCCCGCAGCGCCAGGCCAGCCCGGACACAAAACCGCCTTCACCTTCCCCGAAATGAAATCCAGCTTTTCCCCCAAAGGGGTTTGATCCTCTAGTTCACACTGCGCTTGGGTCGAAGCGCGCCCGGGACGGAATTTTCCACCTTCCCCACGCTGCTTGAGACCACCGGAAATCCGCCCGTCACCGCTCCGCCGCGCCCGATGAATCCAGCGACCAGTCCATGCAAGCCCAGTAAAACATAAATCACCGCCGCACCACCCGTCCCTTGTTGTGCCCTCTTGAGTCGCATCGCCATCGCCTCTTTTTCTTTTCCCCTCTCCTCCTCCCAAGCCTTCACCCGTCGCTCCAACTCCCCCGCCAATTGGGCACGCTCCACCCTCCACTCCTCCATCTGCCGCAATCGATCCTGCTTCTTGGCCTCGAACTCCCGGCGACGGACCTCATTCGCGCCGTCGGGAAGTTCCGCCCCTTGGGCCGATTCCCGGTCCAACTGGGCCATCTTGCCCTCCACATCCTTCAACCGATCCCGAACGGCCCAACTCGTCTCCCCAGGCACCTCCTCGGAACCTTTTTTGGGAAGCTCCACCCCCAGAGGCACCGCCGCCAAACCATAGACCCCGGCCGCGACCAGAAAGCCCAAGTTTAAAAGCTGAAACCCCGCCACCCGCGCCACGCTTTTGCGGGCTGGTAACGGCCCACGCAGAAAAAAAAGCGCCAGAAGAAACAGTGGCGCCAGCTGGGCCATCGCCTCCCGGTTCTCCACCAACTGGTCCCGGGCCGCCAAAATCCCACCCGCCTCCCCCAGGCGACCAAGAGCCATTACCAGCAGGCCCAGCCCCGCCGCACGAAATAGAAATCCTCGGTCTCCTCCCTCATTCATCCAACTACCCTGCCATCCCGCCCACCCTCTTCGAACAAAAAATCATCCTCCCCTGCAACCTACTTTTCCTTCCCTCCGACCACCACCATCGGCTCTTTTCCCTTCTCCGCATCCTTTTTATCGGATTCCTTCCCCTCCCCTGCCAACTTGGCTTTCAACGCCTTTTCAAGCCTCGCATACAAGGCGGGATCTTTTCGCAGCTCCTCCTTGGCGGCATCCCGTCCTTGCGCCAACTGTTTGCCCTCAAAGGCGATCCACGCCCCTTTCTTCTCGACCGCATTGTGCTCAATCGCCGCATCAATCAGCGATCCGGTCCGGGAAATCCCCTCGTTATACATGATGTCAAACTCCGCCTCGGCAAACGGCGGGGCCACCTTGTTTTTCACAATCTTCACCCTTGTCCGATTCCCCACGACCGTTCCGTCGGGCAATTTGATCGCCGTCACCCTGCGGATGTCCACCCGCACGCTCGAATAGAATTTCAGCGCCCGGCCTCCCGGCGTGGTCTCGGGACTTCCAAACATCACCCCGATCTTCTCACGAATCTGATTGGTGAAGATGGCCACCGTCCGGGCACGGCTGATCAGCGCCGTCAGCTTTCGCATTGCCGCACTCATCAAACGTGCCTGCGCACCCACCGTCACATCCCCGATCTGCCCCTCCAATTCGTGTTTTGTCACCAGAGCCGCCACGCTGTCCAACACCACCACATCCAGCGCATTGGAACGAATCAGGGTCTCGGCAATGTTCAAGGCCTCCTCCCCGGAATCAGGCTGGGAGACCAGCAGCTCATCCATGTTCACCCCCAGTTTCCGGGCGTAGGCCGGATCCAAGGCGTGCTCCACATCGATGAACGCCGCCGTCCCTCCCTGCTTCTGCGCATTCGCGATCGCGGTCAGGGTCAGGGTCGTCTTTCCTGAGGACTCCGGCCCGAAAATCTCAATGATACGCCCCCGCGGGAATCCACCCGCCCCTAAAGCCTGATCGATCGCAAAGCAGCCGGTGGGAACCACGTCGATCTTCAGCTTCGCCGCCGCATCCCCCAAGCGCATGATCGCGTTCTCCCCATACGTTTTTACGATCGACTGAAGGGCGAGATCCAGATTCCGCCGCTCCGAGGCCTTCGCGCTGTCCTTGTGGGCCTGCGTTTCGTTTCTTTCGCTTTTGTCGGTTGCCGATGTTTTGATTGCCATACTGGATTAAACCTCCGTTTTGTGAAAAGGGTTCGTTAAAAGTTTTACTCTAAGCAGGTTCAGGGCGGCCTGGGAAGCCATCGCCTTAAAGGTCTTCCTTTCCGGAACCAACTTCTTCTCAATAGTTTCTACCCCGTCTGCCCCTGCAACGGCCAAATAAACCAATCCCACCGGCTTGCCCGGGCTCCCCCCGCCGGGCCCCGCGATTCCCGTCACCCCCACCGCCCACTCCGCACCCGACCTCCTCCTCGCCCCCTCCGCCATCTCCCCCGCCACCGCCCCACTCACCGCCCCATACTTTGCCAAACTCTCCTCCCTTACCCCCAACTCCCTCACCTTCGCCTCATTCCCATACGTCACCCACCCGCCCAGGAAAATCTCCGAAGCCCCGGGCACATCGGTGATCCGACTCGCCACCAAGCCGCCCGTGCACGACTCCGCCGTCGCCAGCTTCGCCTTTCCCGCCCGGGCCAACCCCACCACAACCTCCTCCATCGTCTCCACCCCCTCCCCATACACCGCAACCCCCAACAACTCCCTCAACTTCCCCACCCCGGCCTGCAAAATCTCCCCCTCCGCCCCGCGCAACCTCACATCCACCTCCCCCGGTCTGGCGCAGTAGCCGATCTCCCCCACCCCCAACTCCCGTAAAGCCGCCTCGCACCTCTCCTGCACCGCCGACTCCCCGATCCCCGCCACCCGCACCACCCGCGTCTCCTGCCCGGGCTTCGCCCGCCCCCGCAACCTCGGCTCCACCCACTTCTCAAACATCGGACCCAGCTCCCTCGGGGGTCCCGGCAAAACCGCCAGCATCTTTCCCCGCTCCCGATCCTCCCAAAAAAGCCCCGGTGCGGTCCCCCTCTCGTTGGGCAAAATCTCCATCCCCTCCGGAACCATCGCCTGCACACGCACCATGTCCGGCGCCTGCAATCCCCGCCCCGCAAAATATCCACGAATCTTTTCCAAAATCTCAGGATGGAATTTCATCTTCCGGTCCAAAAATGCGGCCACCGCCTCCCGGGTCACATCATCCGAGGTCGGCCCCAACCCCCCCGTCACGATGACCAGCTCACTCCTTCCCCACGCCTCCTTCACCACATCCGTGATTCCCTCCTTTCCATCCGGGACCGAGGTCTGCCTCGCCAATCGCAACCCCAGGGCCTCCAGCCGACCCGACAAGTAGCCCGGATGAGAATTAAGAACCTGCCCCAGCAGCAACTCCGAACCGGTCGTGATCAGCTCAATCTTCACCTCGTCTAGCATACCCGCTTTTTCCCTCTGCCAAGCCCGACCTCTCCGCCTTCCCCCCGCGTGGCGCAGATTCACCCGGCACTCGTTTCGTTTTGTCATGGGCCCACATTGACATCCCTATAAGGACATTGGCTGTCCTAGGATGGCTAAATAAACAGCCATAAAAAAATATACCCTTTCTCATGTCCTTTCCCAGGGTAGGCTTGAGTTCTCCCTCCTCCAAACCGATGCTCCCCCATGCCCAAGAAGTCCTCCCAACTCACCCAGGACCTGTATCGGGAACTGCGCTCCGTCCCGTGGCTGCGTCTTTGGCAGGAGGAGGTCCCCCGCTTCAATCTCGCATCCCCTGGGGAAAAACTCCGCCAGGTCGCCCTCATTCGCGCTGTCGGTGCCGGCTTCTCCCTGGCCGGCCAACCCTCTCTCAAGGAGCCCGTTCGTCAATGGCTCCTCTCCCTTCTTTCCGATCCCTCTGAAAAAGTCCGCCGCTACGCGATGACCGCCCTGCCAAAAATCGGCGCCGGCCGCACCGAGGAGCGCCAGCTTCTCTCCCTGCTTTCCAAAACTTCCGCCGACCGTGAAAAAAAGTTCCTCGGCAAAGCGCTCGAGAAGATCGGCAGCTCGGCCACCCTCGACCTGATTCGCAACCAGGGCTCCTCCCTTTCTGTCCTCAATGAGCAGCGGGCCAAAGCCAACCTTGCCCGGCAACAAAAACCCACCACGATCCGTCGTGCCACCCCCTTTTCCGATCTTTCCCAACTCCGCATCCATCTCCGCTGCCGAACGGGGCTCGAGCCCATCCTTTCCGAGGAAATCAAGGAGCGGGGAACGAAATTCCGAATTGTGGAGATCCGGCCCGGCTTTCTCACCCTTGCCCCCATCGCCCCGTTTTGCCTCGACGATCTCCACTCCCTGCGCTGCTTTTCGTCCGCCTCCTTTCTCCTTGGCACCCTCCCAAAATCCTCCTCTGCGGTGGAGCCCCTCGCCGCCCTCATCGCATCCCCCCTCAGCCGCTCCCTTTTTCAGACCCTCACCGAGGGCCCGATCCGCTATCGCCTCGAATTCGTCGCCAAGGGCCACCAGCGCGGGGCCGTCCAAAGGGTTGCCCAACGTGCCTACTCCATCTGCCCGGATCTTCTGAACGACTCCCGGGAAGCCCCCTGGGCCGTCGAGGTCCACCCCGGCTCTCCTGGCGACTTTGTCGAACTTCGCCCCCGCCTCTCCCCCGACCCGCGTTTTCCCTACCGCCAACAGGACGTCCCCGCCGCCTCCCATCCTCCCCTTGCGGCCGCCATGGCCCGCCTCGCCGGCCCTTTTCCCGGGGAAGTCGCATGGGACCCTTTCTGTGGCTCCGCCCTCGAACTCATCGAACGTGTTCGCCTAACGGGAGTCCGCAGGATTTTGGGAACCGACCTGTCCCCCGATGCCATCCAAGCCGCCCGCACAAACTGGCACGCCGCCCGATTCCCGGGTGTTTCCGCCGATTTCGTTCTTCGCGACTTTCGCCAGTTCGAAAAAATTCCAGGCTATGGACCCGGCAGCATTTCTCTGCTCATCACAAACCCGCCGCTCGGCAAACGCGTCCCCATTCCCAACCTCCGCGGCCTTTTTGAGGAACTTTTCACCGTTGCCGCACTCGCCCTTCGCCCCGGCGGCAGGATGGTCTGGATCAACCCCCTCAAGATCAAACCTCCCGCCTCCTCCCTCCGGCTGGAGTTTCAGCAGACGGTCGACCTCGGCGGCTTCCGTTGCCGGCTTGAACTGCTCCGCAAACGCTAGCCCGCTCCCGATCCCCTGATGCACCCCGATAGCCAAGCCGCCACAGCTCGAACGGGGAACCCGAAGTTCGTGGCCCCACAAGGAAAGGACAAAACCTCTTACCCAGGCCGCTCCAAAACCTGATTCCGCTTCCGCAATTTTTCCCGCAACGCCATATCCCCAATCTCCTGGACCGCCGACCGATCCCGAAACGCCATCGCGGCAGCAACTCCGGCGGATTCCCCCAGCATCATCCAGACCGGCTCCATTCGGATCGATGTCATCGCGACATGACTTGCGGAACAGCAAACCGGCACCAGCAGGTTCCCGCACTCCTCTTTTTTCGGAGTGATCGACCGATACGGAATCTTATAAATCCCCCGATGCGGTTCATCCAAACATACCCTCGAATACATTCCGCCGTTTACGGCGATCTTGCCGTTCAAGGGGAACATCGCATAGGGCCAGTCATCCACCCCATAGGAAGCCAAGGCCACCGGGTCGCTCGGATCGGTTTTTCCCTCCAGGTCTTTTTGCGTCACCACATAAGCGGAAACCATCCGTCTCGCCTCCCGCACATAAAGCTGATGCGGCCACCCCTCCGTCTCGTCAAACGGCCCCCTTTGGAATCCTATCTTCTGAGCTTTCTCCTTTAAATCCGATCTCGCCCAAGGATCGGTCCGAAGAAAGTGGGTCATGCCGGAGAAAAAAATCTGGTGGAATTTCCAAATCCTGGACCTCTCCCCCCAGTCCCCGTCCGGATACCCCGTGTTCGCACCATAAACGGTCGGGGCCAGGAGACTTCGGGCCAGATTGCCGGAACCCATCGCATAAATATGCCCCTGCTCCGGCTCCCGAGTTCCCAGTTTTCGGATCCTGGATCCCGCCAGATTCACACCGCTGCGGAAGGCCCGCCGATAAATTTCAAACATCCCCGGATCATAATTCCCGATCAACCCGATCGGCATCGGCTCCCCCTCCAAGGTGAACTTCCAGCGAAAGCCGTAACCCATCGTCAACTTGTCCGCACTGCCCACTGGGCCCATCACTCGGTCCTGGAGCAAGGGGAGATAGCCGCTCTTGGGTTCCCCCGGGTTCACATACGGGTCGATCTCATACTCCGCCATGTTTGGCGCGACACCCCCCAACGATTCGCCGTACTGCTCCGCCGCCTCTCTCCCATACGTGTATCCCACTCCCGATTTCGCCATCAGATCCCCCTCGTACGAACCGTCGATGAAGACGGGGGCGATCACCCGCACCGCCTCGCTTTTTTTTGCCCGTTCGATGGGGCAACCCAGCGTGTCCGGCGGGGCACACTCCAACAGGATCGATGCGATCCTGCCATCCACCTTTCGCACCGATTCCAACCGATGCTCGTAAATCACCGGGATCGAATACTCCCGCACCAACCCAAGAAAGATCTTCCGGTAGGTCGCATCATCATTCTCATCGTTTAAGATCGTTCGCGTCATCCCCCCGACCGCATCCTTCTGCCCCCAATCGATGTGCATCAATCCTCCCCCCGTCATCCCTCCCAGCCAGCGGCTTGGCTCGATCAAAAGCGCCCTGCACCCCTCCTTCACCGCCGAAACTGCAGCCATCACGCCGCTGGCAGTCCCCCCATAAACACATACGTCCGTCTCCACAGTTTTTGTCCCTCCGCATCCCGCCCAAAACCCCGTCGGAAGAACCGACGCACCCCCCATGACAAGAAATTGCCTCCGGTTCATCCGGTCCGTTTAGGAAAACTCCACCTGCACCACCGTGCTCTCCTCCACCCCCTGCAGAATCAGGGACGGATGGTCTGCGGTCACGAATCGGCCGCTTCCCTTGGCCCACTCCTCCCCGCTCTCCTCCTCCCGAACTCTTCCGTCCGCCACAAAAAGATACCGGAAAGTTCCCGCGTCGGGCACCAACTCCCGCACCTCCCCCGGCATGAGCCACCAGCGCTTAACTTGGAAAAAATCACAAACCAGCATCCTCTCCCCCCTGGGCTGGATCCAGGTGGGCTCCACATCATCCCAGCGGATGGAGGCCATCGCCTCCCGCACATGCAACTCCCGCGACTTCCCCTTTTCGTCCTTTCTCCCCCAATCATCCACCCGGTAGGTCGTGTCCGAATTTTGCTGGATCTCCAAAATCACATTTCCCGCCCCGATCGCATGAACGCGTCCGGAGGGCAAAAACATCGCCTGCCCCGGCTCCGTCCTCAAGCGGTGGAAACAGTCCGAGACCTTCCCCTCTCCAAGCGCTTTCTCAAACTCCCCCCTCCCCACCCCCTTTCGCAATCCCACATAAATCTCCGCCCCCGGCTTCGTCTCCAAAAAAAACCACATCTCCGTTTTCGGCTCCCCTCCCAGCTCGTTCGCCCTCTCCGCCGGCGGATGCACCTGCAGGGAGAGCTTCTCCTCGGCATCGAGGAGTTTGATCAAGATCGGGAACTGTTCCGCCCGGGGAGACCTTCGTCCAAAGATTTTCTCGCGGCTCCCTCCCGACCAGACCGATCCGATCGATTCCCCGGTCCCCTCCACCACCGATTGCGACCCGTGCCGATCCACCAGCTCCCAGCTTTCCCCGATCTTTTTTCCCTCCGGCAAAAGTCGGCCCAGCTTCTCCAGGTTCCGCCCGCCCCAGATCCTCTCCTGCATCAGCGGCTGCAATTTCCAGATCGCCATACAAAACCCTAGGCCAGATTCCCACCTGGATCATCCAAAATTAAAAATCCTCCCCCTCCCAACTTCTCCCGTCCCGATACGCCGCCGCCACCCTCCATTTTCCATCTTCCCGGACAAACGGAACAACCATCCTTTTTTCCCTGCCACCCGCCACCCTTCCGATTTCCGCCTCCGCGTAACTCCCCTCCAACTTCGGCACATCCCGCAGCTGGTACATCGCCCCCTCCTCCCGATCCCTTCGTGCCACGACCGCCAAGGCAGCCTTCGGTTCCCAACCCTCCGATTGGATCCTTCCCTTCAATCCCGCCGACATCGCCCCCTCCAACTCCAGATATTTTCCCCTCTGCGCCTCGGCAATCATGCCGCGCACCTCCCCCTCGAACCTGGCCCTCGGGTCCAACCCGCACCCGGACGCCATCCAAATCCAGCACCCCACGCAAAAAAACCGTAAACTTACCTTGAGAAAGCGCATCCTTACGCTCAATTAGACTCCTTCCCGCCTATGGCCAAACCCAAACCTGTTCGCACCGGCCCCTCCCTCGGTCAGGAAGTGATCGCCCTCGCGATCCTGGGTTCCGGCATCCTCCTGCTGCTTGCCCTCTTTTCCTTCGATCCCCGCGACCTCTCCTTCTACTCCCAACCCCCGCAAAACCCCAAAGCCAACCTCGTGGGACCCGCTGGGGCCTACCTGGGCGGCATCCTTTTTCTTCTCGTTGGCCTCGGCTCCTATCTTTTCCCCGTTGTCTTCATCGCGGGCGGGCTCCTCCTTTTCTTTGCGAAGGAGGTCCGCTACTCCCAAAAATTCATCCTTCTCGGACTCCTCCTCGTGACGGGGGCCTGCCTGCTCCAGCTCGCCGCCCCTGTCTTCGGTCCCTCCCTCGCCAATCCTCTTTTTTCCGGAGCCCGCGGGCTCGATGGCACCCCGTCTCCCGCAGGCAAAATGCCGGGGGGCTACATCGGCTACTTCCTCAACGACAAGTTCCTCGCCCCCATCCTCGGCCCGGTGGGCGCCGTCCTCGTCTTCGGCCTCTCCTACCTCGTCGTTCTTGTCCTCCTTTTCGAATTTCGTCCCGCGGAGCTCGCCCGCGCATTCGGCGAGGCCGGGCGCGCCGTCGTCGACCAGTACCTCGACTACCGGATCCGCAAAGCCCAACCCGGCGAACGCCTCGAGCTCGAGCAGAAAAAACTGGAGATCGAGCAAAAAAGGCTCCGCCGCCGCCTCGCCAAGGAAAAGACCTCCGCCCTCCCCTCCGGGGCCCCCTTTTCCTCCACCCCGCCCACTCCGGCCCCCCAGCGCCCCGCACCGAAAATTCTCGATACCACCATCACCCCCCTTCCCACCTCCCTGCCCGATTCCGGAAAAACAAAAACCGAAAAACCCCAGAAGCAGGAC
>RFMG01000060.1 GCA_009927835.1 Verrucomicrobiota bacterium
CCATGAAGACGATCTCGGTGGTCGTGCCGGGCCAAACGTTGGCTGCCAATAAGCAGTTCTCCGTTCAGCTCAGCAACGTCTCAGGTGCCACGATTGCGGATGGAACCGGAGTCGGTTTAATCCAGCCTGCGGCAGTTGTGCTGCCTGCGGCTCCTGTCATCTCGAGCGCTACAACGGCCAATGGAACAGTAGGTGCCGCGTTCAGTTATCAGATCGTGGCTTCGGGAAGTCCGACTTCCTACAGTGCAACCGGACTGCCGGCTGGTCTGGCCGTGAATGCGGCTAGCGGTGTGATCTCGGGAACACCGACAGCAGCCGCGACCTCGACGGTTACCCTCAAGGCGACCAACGCCGGAGGATCCGGGACGAAGCCCCTGACGATCACCGTTGCAGCTGCGCCTGTGGTTGTCACAGCACCCGTGATCTCCAGTGCGGCCACCGCCAGTGGTACGGTGGGTAAAGCGTTTAGTTATCAGATCGCGGCTTCGGGAAGTCCTACTTCCTACAGTGCCACCGGACTGCCGTCTGGTCTGACGGTGAATGCGACTAGCGGCGTGATCTCGGGAACGCCGACAGCAGCCGCGACCTCGACGGTTACCCTCAAGGCGACTAATGCCGGAGGATCCGGGACCAAGACCCTGACGATCACCGTGGTGGCCGCCCCATCCACAGGAACTCTGACGGTGGTGCAGACGATCCAGAATGATTGGGGAACCGGCTTTACGGCTCAGATCGTGATCAGTAATCCAACAAGCGCGGCAGTCAGTAACTGGAGTCTGGGATTCACCTTTGATGGTAAGGTCACGGATATCTGGAGCGCAGCTGTTGCCTCCCAAGTAGGAACCAAGTGGGTGGTCAGTCCGGTTGCTTGGACCAGTGCCATTCCTGCAGGCGGATCGGTGACGTTTGGTTACAACGGAACTCCCGGAACGACCTACAAGATCCCCGCCGCTTTTCTGATCAATGGAACGGCAGCGGGCGGAACGACAGGTGGAGGCACCGCAGTCGCTCCCTCCATCTCAAGCGCGGCTACGGCCAGTGGAACGGTGGGTGCGGCCTTTAGTTATCAGATCGTGGCGTCAGGAAGTCCGACCTCCTACAGTGCGACGGGACTGCCCGCTGGTCTGACGATCAATGCGACCAGTGGTCTGATCTCCGGAATGCCCACAGTAGCCGCAACCTCGACCGTGACCCTGAAGGCAACCAACGCAACAGGCTCTGGGACGAAGACCCTGATGATCACCGTGGCGGCTGCTCCAGTCGTGACAGCACCTGTGATCTCGAGTGCCACCACAGCTAGTGGAACGGTAGGTACGGCGTTTCGTTATCAGGTCGTGGCGTCAGGAAGTCCGACCTCCTACAGTGCGACCGGGCTGCCTGCAGGTCTGACGATCAACGCGACCAGTGGTTTAATCTCTGGAACGCCGACAGCAGCGGCAGCTTCGACTGTTAGCCTTAAGGCAACCAATTCTGGTGGATCTGGGACAAGCAGTCTCACGATTACGATTGCCGCAGCGGCTCCGGTGGTCGTCGCCGGCTATGACAAGATGCCGACGGTCGAACAGCGAAAGATCGTCGGCTACTACCCGAACTGGGGCATTTACCAAAAAGGATTCCCCGTGACCAAGATCCGGGGGGATCGGATCAACGTGATCAACTACGCCTTCCTGATCCCGCTGGATCGAACCATGCCCTCCGCCTGGGATCGGACCGTCTCTTCCTACCGGGGATGGAAGTACAGCAACTACGCGGCCTACATGCAGCAACCAGCGGGGACGACTCTGACGGCTGGTGTCGGGCTGTTTGATGAGTATGCCGATGCGGGGGCGAATAGTGCGGGAGAGGCGTTGACCATGTCGCCCGCCTACACCACGAACAGCAACTTCGGACAACTTCAGGCCTTAAAAGCGAAGTATCCAAAGTTGAAGACGATGGTTTCGATCGGTGGCTGGACCTTGTCGGCTCCGCTGTACTCGATTTCGAGGGATGCCCAAAAGCGGGCCGATTTCGCCAAATCGGCGGTTTATGTCATCGTGAAGTACGGGTTTGACGGCATCGACATCGATTGGGAGTACCCGGGCGGGGGGGGCTGGATGGCAGCGGGGTGGCGTCGACCAGTGATGGCGCCAACTACAACCTCCTCTTGAAAGCGATTCGGGACGAAATGAGCCGTCAGACGGCGATCGATGGCAAGAAGTACTATCTTTCCATTGCCGGCCCCGGTGGGGATGGAAATATCGCGAACTTTGATCCCAAGGGGGTCTCCCAAGTGTCCGACTGGATCAACATCATGACCTACGACTTCCACGGTGGGTGGGATTCGTACACCGGGATCAACGCGCCGATGGTGAATATTGATCCGAGTGCCGGTCGCGCCAACTGGTCGGTCCAAGGGGCCACCTTGGCCTATCTCAACGGATTGAATGGGAAGGGTGGAGTGCCTGCGGCTCAGCTTGTCCTGGGCGTTCCGTTCTATGGCCGGGGTTGGGATGGAGTCCAAGCGGGCCCGAACGGGGATGGTCTGGGTCAATCGGGCTACGAGGCCACCTCGCCCGGGCTGGGGGAGACGGAGTTTCCGTACAGCTCTCTGTTCAGCTCCGGGGTTCTGACCTACAGCAACGGGGTCTATGCCGGAGCGGGTGGGTACCAGAGATACTGGAACGCCACGGCGCAGGT
>RFMG01000170.1 GCA_009927835.1 Verrucomicrobiota bacterium
CCGGAGCGATGGAGATGATTCCCCCGGCGGAGGTGGGAAGCTGGGTTCAGAACAAACTGAAAAGCTGAACTACTCCGAGCGTTTCCGCTTGGTGTGGTCGAGAATCTTTTTCCGGAAGCGCAGGGTCTTGGGGGTGACTTCGAGATACTCGTCCTCGGCGAGATATTCCAGACCGCGTTCCAGACTGTGCTTGAGCGGGGGGCTGAGCTGGATGCCTTTGCCGTCCCCTTGGGACCGCATATTGGTCAAATTTTTCGCTTTGCAGGGGTTCACCACCATGTCGGCGGGACGGGTGTTTTCCCCGATGATCATGCCTGCATAGATATCCTCCTGGGGCCCGACGAAGAGGGTTCCGCGCTCCTGGAGATTTTCCAGCGAGTAGGTGGTGGAGGTGCCGGGTTCGAGGGCGATGAGAACGCCGTTGATCCGGGCCGGGATCTCGCCGCGGTGGGCCCCGTATTCACGGAACAGGTGGGAGATGATGCCCATGCCTTTCGTCAAATTCTGAAGGTCGGTTTCGAAGCCGATAAGTCCCCGGGTGGGAATGGCGGCCACGAGGGAGGTGTTGTCGCCGTTGGGTTTCATATCCTCGATCTCGGCTTTGCGCCCGGCGAGGTTGCCCATGATGTCCCCAAGGGCGAAGGAGGGGATATCGGCGTAGAGGGTTTCGATCGGTTCGAGAACGGATCCATCCTCCGCTTTTTGGAAGATGACCTCGGGGCGGGAGACAAGGACCTCGAAGCCTTCGCGACGCATCTGTTCGAGAAGAATGGCAATCTGCATCTCCCCGCGGGCTTTGACCTCGAAGGAGCCGGCGCTGGCTCCGTCCGCGAAGCGAAGGCTGACGTTGGTCCGGATTTCCTTCTCGAGACGTTCGCGCAGGTGTCGTGCCGTGAGGAATTTCCCTTCCCGTCCGGCGAGGGGGGAGTCGTTGACGAGGAACTGCATGTGGATCGTCGGCGGATCGATGGCGACGAAGGGGAGAGGAGGGCGGTCGGGCTTGTCGGCGATGGTGGTGCTGATTTCTGGGGTGGCCAGTCCGGCCAGACCGATGATGTCACCGGCGGAGGCGCTTTCGATTTCGATCCGTTCCATTCCGCGGTGGGAGAAAAGCTTGGTGATTCGTCCAACCTCGGGCTTGCCCTCCAGGTTGAGGCTGGCGACGGGGTCGCCCATCTTGATGCTGCCCGAGACGATACGCCCGATGGAGATACGGCCGACGAAGTCGGAGTGATCGAGATTGGCGACGAGAAGGGAAAACGGGGCCTCGAGATCGGCCGGCGGTGGGGGGACGATGGAGAGGATGGTGTCAAAAAGCGGGGCCATCCCGGCGGCTTTGATTTCTGGGGTGACTTTGCCCTCCCACTTCAGGGTGGCGTAGCCCTCCTTGGCGGAGGCGTAGACGGCGGGGAAATCGAGCTGGGCATCGGTGGCGTTGAGTTCCAGGAAGAGATCGAAGACCTGGTCGAGGACTTTTTTGGGGTCGGCGTTTTCGCGGTCGATCTTGTTGAGGACCACGATGGGTTTGGCGCCTACGGCGAGGGCTTTCCGGAGAACGAATTTGGTCTGGGCCTGGGGACCTTCGGCGGCATCGACGACCAGGAGCACTCCATCGATCATTCGGAGGATACGTTCCACCTCCCCGCCGAAGTCGGCGTGGCCCGGGGTATCGACGATATTGACGCGGATATCCTTGTATTCGAACGAGGCGTTTTTGGCCTTGATGGTGATGCCGCGTTCCCGTTCCAGGTCCATCGAATCCATCATCCGTTCGGCGACAACCTGGTTGGAGCGAAATGTGCCCGCTTGACGGAGAAGCTGGTCCACCAGCGTCGTCTTTCCGTGATCGACGTGGGCGATGATGGCAATATTTCTGAGTTTGGGGTTCACCATAAAAATCCCAAACTAGCAGGCGGAGGGGCAAGGGCGAGGATTGTTTAAGGTTGAGGTGGCCCAGAGCGCGGGGCAGATTGTTCGGATGAAATCACCCCGTTATCTGATTGTCGTGGCGGCGCTCGCCGCTGTCGCCGGACTGATGTTTGTCTACAACAGCAAAGACTGGTTGATTCGAAATGCGGTGGTCAAAGCCGTGGAGGATGCCACGGGGGTGTCCGCCCATCTGGGCAGTCTGAGGGTCGAGCTGCTGAAGGGGGAGGGAGTGTTGAGGGATTTCCGGATGGGCAACCCGAAGGGATTCAGCCGGGAAGACCTGTTGTCCATCAAAGAGGGAAAGATTGCGGTGGAGGCTGCCTCGGTGACCTCGCCCGTTCTCCGGATCAAGTCGGTGGACATGAGCGGGGTGGGAATCCTTTTTGAGGGAAGCGGGAAGAGAAACAACATGAACGCCCTCAAGGCCCAGATCAACGACCGATCGGCCAAACCCAAAAGCGGAAAAGAGGAGAAATCGAAAAAAATCCGAATCGATACGTTCCTCCTGCGCAAAGTTCAGGTGGATGTGCGGATGGCAGGGATTGTGAAGGTTGGGAATCTCGATCTGGGGGACATTCGCATGAGCAACCTGGGTGGTGCGAACGGAGCGAGTGCGTCGGAGATTGCGGCCCAAGTTTCCAATGAGATCGCCTCCCGTGCGACCGGCGCGGTCATACGCAACATGGCGAAACTCGCCGAGCAGATGGGGATGGACGCCTCGAAAATCGCCGATGGATTTGGCGTCCCGTCGGATGTTCTGAACGAAGCCGCCGGGTTTTTGCAGAATCTGTTTAAATAAGTTTTGTCCGGACTGAAGAGAGGTTCCCCGGGGCGATGAGTGAATCGTTGGGAATGGCCTGCCTCCGGGGACTCTCCCGCAGCGGGCATCGAGTGGTCCTGATTGACGGGGGAATGGCGGGAAGGGAGGTGAAAGCATGCCTTCTTTTGGGGGCGGGGCTGGCACTGGCGCAGAAAATCCGGAGAGTGGAGCCCGGACGGCGAGTGGGTGTGGTACTGCCTCCCGGAGCGGGCGGGGCGATTGCCAATCTGGCGTGCATCCTGGCGGGAAAGACCCCGGTGAACCTGAATTTTACCTCGGGGAGAGAGGCGGCGGATTCCGCAGCAAGGCAGGCGGAGTTGGGTATGGTCCTTACCGCCCCAGCCATGGAGGAGAAACTGGGGGAAAACTTTCCCAATGCGGGGAGAAGGTTGGATCTAGGAAAGATGTTGAAGGAGGTAAAATGGCAGGCCGTGGTGTGGTCGGTATTGGTGTTCCTTCTTCCAGCAAGTTGGTTGGCGTGGTTGGGGAAAGTTCCAAAGGAGGGGGGAGATCGGGAGGCGGGGTTGCTTTTCACCAGCGGGAGCACAGGGGAGCCCAAGGGGGTGGTGCTGACTCATCAAAATATTCTGGCGAATCTTCGCCAGATCGAAGGGGTCTTGGGGGATTTGCGGTTGGGTTCGGTTCTTGGATGCCTGCCCCTGTTTCACAGCTTTGGATTTACGGTGACTTTGTGGTGGCCGCTTACGGGAGGGCCCAGGGTGGTGACGTATCCCAGCCCGCTGGATCCGCAGGCGCTGGGGGAGGTGATTTCCAAATTCTCGGTGGATCTGCTGGTGACGACGCCGACTTTTTTGAGAACCCTGATGCGCCGGGCGGGGAAAGAGAAGTTGGGGTGTCTTAAGATGGTGGTGACGGGTGCGGAGAAACTTCCCTCCTCGTTGCGGGAGGATTTTGAGAAGAAGGTCGGAGTGAACGTTTATGAGGGGTACGGGATGACCGAGGGGTCTCCTGTGATTGCGGTGAACCGACCGGGGGCGCAAAAGCCGGGGACAGTAGGGAAAGCGGTCAAGGATATGGAAA
>RFMG01000231.1 GCA_009927835.1 Verrucomicrobiota bacterium
GCCGGGATTTGAATTCCTCCGCGTAAGCGGAGATCCATTCCATCGTGGAACGAGTAGCGAGATTACGCAGGTGCCTCAGCACCCAAGCCCTCCAACCCAGAGGGTAACCGGAAAGGTCATGGGCGGATGTTTGGGGACCAATGGGCGGGGGCAGGTCTTAGGGTGCCAATTCCACCGCGTAAGCGGACATCGATCCGGATAGATATGACACCCTCCGGCAAAAAAAGGGGCTTTTAGCTTCAAATTCCTAGCCAACGCCCTGGATGGCCGAAAACCGATTTCCTATCAGAAAAAAGGGTTGGGTCCGCAGCCATTCGTAATCAGCGTCTCAATTTGCCAGCCAAGTTGGTTGAGATGACCGACTGGTAGCCAATTTTGAGCGTGGGATGAAACCGGAAAAAGGCTTCGAGCTCCTTGCGTTGCCAAAAAAGAGCTCGGCCATCTGTCTCCATTCGCACTGTGACAGACGGCGGCTTGCGGGTTAGATAGCTCATCTCACCGATTAAGTCGTTAGCCCCAAGGGTGGCTTTGTGAACGTTTTTGTCGTCGTAGACTTCGGCCTCCCCATGACTCAGCACCCAAACTCCATCCGGAAATTGCCCTTGGCGGATCAGGACTGAATCAGCCCGGAGATCCTGCCATTGTCCCAAGCGGACAATCTTAAGGAATTCGCCCGGCTTAAAGTTCTCGAACAAACCGTGGTAAAGGTTTTTCTCCTCCTCATTAAAAACCACAGGCTGGTTATCTCGTAATAGGGCGATGATTTGCCAAGAGTTGATTGCAATGAAAATCAAGTTCCAGAAAATGGAGCCGACGAACTCCGTTCCGATGGAGGCGCTGATCCAGACCAAGCTGGAGAGAATTGCAAGCCCCCGTAACCAAAGTATATCTCGAAGCAGAAAGGCGCTCATGTTTAGAGCGCAGGAAAGATGAATCAGCAACTCCCGCACCCAGAACTGCTATCGGAGTAAACAACCGAATCCAAGCACGATCTCGGGCAGGTCGCTCTGAAGGTCGATTGACTAGTCGGGAAAAAAGAGGGGAGCCTTAATGCCTTTTTTCGACTTACCTGAGAAAATCGATCGTTTTAAGTCCTCGTTTTCGCTTAACGATGACTCGGTTGAGTAGGCTTTCATCGCTCAGCGGACTGATAAATCGGGCTTTCCCTTCGAAGCGGTGGCCCTTGGGTCCCACCCCAAAGGAGGGCAATCCACTACTTCCCGAACCCCATCCGCCAGAAGCGCTTCGCGCTTTTGTTGTGGAAAGTGGGAGGTGGAATGTGGAAAGAATCTTTTGAACTCACCAGTGGCGACTTTCCTT
>RFMG01000206.1 GCA_009927835.1 Verrucomicrobiota bacterium
GTAGTCCCGTGCCTCTGTGTATTGGGGGGGTGTATCGGGGAGGAGAATATTTCCAGAAGACCAAGCCCCAGCCCCTGCCATCAAGCCGACAGGGGGCAAAATAAAGGTGAAGGCCTTGGTCCAATCGTCCACCTCGCTCATTTTTTTATACCAGATCCGTACGGGCAGGTTGTCCTCCTTGCGGATCGGTATGTCCAGACCTCCCACACGGTTGACCCCGTTGATCTTCATCGGAACATCGGAGCCGTATCGAATATATCCGAGACCGATCTGCTGGGGTTTCAGGCTTGTTCCATCCGTGGCATGTCGGCCCATCGGGTTTTCAGCGACAAGCTTCTGTTCGTATGTCCCCGCCGGGATGACCACTGTGATCGCGCCACACTGCACAGTTTGCTCGGCACTGATATTGAGTTGCGAGTTGATGGGGCGGTCGGGGTCGAGGCGGGGGTCGAGAATTTGGGATTCCGCAGGGGGATTGATTGGAATTTTGGGTTCGGGGGCCGCGGGCTGAGGTGGCACGGCGTCCTCCGCGCGCTTGGGGACATCCGGCTGGGTTGCAACGGCCTGGGAGGAGACGGCGGCATCGGCACCACCCTTAACTTGAGCGAGAGGAGAGGAGTCTCGATGGGAGCAATATCGCCAGGCAAAGGTTCGGCCCATAGGCAAGGAGAGGTCAGTAGGAGGGTGAAAAAAAATCTCATATCTAGAACCGATAGATTAAATTCAGGCCGTTCCGGCGTTATAGGCCTCGAACTGTCCCGTCACGGGCTCTGGAATGCTGGTATCGCTTTTCGTCCAACTCACAAAAGCGCGGACAGAAAGATATTCCATGGGAGACCAGGTGACAGAGGCACCGTAGGTTTGTTGAAAATCCAATCGATCGCTTTCGGTGAAGGCGTCGTTTCCGCTGCCAAACGTGCTTCCTGGGGTTTGGTCGCTGCCGCTACCCGTGTACTTTGCGAGCCGAAAGCTGGCGTAGATCTGGGTGTTCAGCTCCTCCATCGGGGTTGTGGACCAGGAAAAAGTCAAATTATTGTCTGTTCTGGAAAATTGGTTATTGCTTGCAGAACCATCTTGGGCGGGACTGATGGCGAAAACATAAGATGCGCGTCCGGTGATCGAGACCGAGTGAATTTCAGCGAAAGATTTGAACCAGGTGGCCTGCCAGGCGAGCGGGTATTCATTGAGAAAATTGTTGTAGCTGCTCCAATCCCGTCCGGAGCCATTGTAGATATTCCCCTGGATCGAAAATTCCAGATAGAGGTCGTCGGAGAACGTCCATCCCAAGGACGCGTAAGGGTTTGCGATTTGAAAATTCAGATTGGAGGGCCCAACGGTCTGGTAGAACTCTGTCTTTGGAGGCTCTGCTTGTGCGTAGGTAAAAAACTGATATCGAAAACCGACGCGAGGGAAAAACATCGAGTACTGTTCGTCCTGGATTTTTGGGGCGAACCCAACTTCAGGGGTGGTAATGATCTGCCATGCCCCGAACGTGTTGCCTATGGAGGAGGAGTAGAGGACGTTGCTGTTGTAAAATGCCTGGGTGTCGACGGTGAAAAAGAAGCACGGTTTATGCTCTTTTTTTGTCATGATCTGCACGTCGCCAATATCGGACGAGATCGGTCGTGCCGTAACCGTTTCCTCCTCGATGGCCTTTGTTCCTGCCATCGGATCTGTCTCCTTGACCTGTTGCCGCAACTGCATGTCCTGACGTGTTTGGGAGGAGACAGCAGCTCCCGCACCGCCGGTTTGGGCGAGGGAGTAAAAAGGGATGTGCCAACAGCTGAAGTATCAGCAGATGGAGTAGCGGAGGGCCAATGCGCCCTCTGAGGTCCCTGTTTTTTATTCCACTCAACCAGCCATCGCATAGCATCTAGAAGATGAAATACAACAAATAGACCTCCTATTTAATTAACCACTATATATATAAATTTAAGTAAAAAACATAAAAATGATCCTCTGGCAGACAAAAGTCACATTCGGCAGATTCTGAGGATGCGGATCTCTTTGAAGTTTTTTATTGGCCTTTGTTCGATTTTTCTTTTTTCACTTGTTTCGGGTGTGGCTGGGGAGACCAACAACAGGTCCGGCAAGATCACGGCAATCCGAAATCAGGTTTCGAAAAGTGGGACGGGAACGAATCAAGCACTGGATGTCGGACACGCGGTTGAATCCGGTGAAACGATTCTCACGGGCGAGCAAGGTTTGACCGAGATGAAATCAAACGACAGGACGACTGTCCGACTGGGTGAGAAAACGGGAGCCTCCTATGATCCGCAAAACCGTAAGATTCAACTGGTGCAGGGAACAATCGTTGTGGATGCCCCGTCGGATGGCGGCCCGCTGGTCATCGAGGTGGGTGGGGTAACCTACACCCTTCATCCAAATGAGAAGCAGCCTCAGGTTTTGCAAAGTGATATTCGAAATAAAAACAGCAGCTCCCCAAAAAAAGAGAAAGCGGCAGACACCCAAAACAGTAAGTAAGTGTGGCCATTTCAAGGCGCGTCATATGCCATGGCTTGTGGCTTCTTGATTACGTCACACACAATGTAGCTGAAGATATGGGCGATCATTTCGATAATATTTCACAAAAATTGTCCTCAAAAAATAGGGAATCAATCATCGTAGACATAAAATGCTGTTTATTAATTATATGTAAATTTCAGTAAGACTAAAAATTTCACGTCTTCATAAGTAAAATCAGGTTGCTGACCCTTGAAAAAATCGATTTGGTGGGTAATTTTTATCTATGCTTTTGAGCAGGTGTCATGTTTTTATGACCATACTCTTCAACGTTTTAGCTGTGTCCTTGTCAAATCATTTTAAGGCATGAAAGCTCACGCCCTGATTTTTTTGAGAAAGTTTGTTTTTTACTACAAATGC
>RFMG01000087.1 GCA_009927835.1 Verrucomicrobiota bacterium
TTGTCTAGACACCTGGTGGTTTAAAACATTCCCAGTCTCGATATTTAGAATTGCGAGAAATATAACGAGAAATCCCGAAACAACCCACGTTGAGGCATTAAGATGATAGGGAGCTTTTGGTGCGGACTTTGAGGGAGATAAGGCCCGTTAGAATCATCAGAAGGGCAATCACTCCCGAGGCGGTAAAGCGCCCTTGATTCAGGCCTCCGTGATCCAGGGGTTTGTCGAGGAAATCGCCTAGCACAGCTCCCAGAGGTCGGGTGAGGATGAACGCAGACCAAAAAAGGAGGGTTCGGGAAAGCGAGGTTTTGAAGTACAGAAGGGTGAGGAGGAGGAGTGCGGATCCGAAGATTCCGATGCTGCCAAGGTATCCGTAGTTAAGGGTATCTGCCGTCCAGTCTCCCAGCGCTGTCCCAAGGGTCTGGGAAAACATGATGGTCGTCCAGTAGAAGGCTTCGGTTTTGGGATTGCTGACTTGATCCACTGCAACCGTCCCCGTGTTCATCCTCCATATCCAAAGGGAGCTGAGGAGAAGGACCAGCAAGATACTGGTCCCTCCCGTGTAACCCAATCCGATCGAGCGTGTGAAGAAGTCCGCAAGGGTCGTGCCGACGGTTGTTGTGGCGATAATCGTGATCCAGTAAATCAAAGGATGAAAAGATCTGGAGCGAATTTGAAAATATACGGTTGTCGCAAAAACAACGGCGAAGATCCCGGTGCTGGTAAGGTATCCAAGGTTCAGGGACATGGAGAAAGCATCGCCCCCGGTTTCTCCCAAGGTCGTGGCCAGAATCTTTAAAACCCAAAAGCCAAAGGTAATAGCCGGAACTTTTGAAAGAGGGTTATGGCTTGCTTTTGGAGCGTTCATCCAAGAATGGTTCAGTTATCCATATCAAAGTCTGGCGTTGAAGTCGCCAGGGATTTTTATTTGGATATGCGCGATGGGTGATATGCGAAAAGCCCCCTAAAGTAGGGCGAATTCATTCTTGTCGTGATTGGAGAGTGAGCCTCATAGTCGTGATATGAAGAAGCTCCTACCCTCCTCGGCCCGGTTTTCCTTGCGACGGTTTCTGCTCAGACACCGCCACCTGCACCTGCGCCGGCTCCACCACAAGGCCCGATCATCACCTGGGCGGATGCCAATGATCAGGACTATTATGGTTATAACGGTTACTACTATGGGGGCGGGTACTATGGGTACGGGGGTGGATACGCGGGAAGGGGGAGGGATTGGAATAACTACTCGGATGGACGTTATGAGAGCCGAGGCAATCATCGTGGAGCAGATCGGGCCCGCGGAGGCGGCGGGCGAGGGGGAGGGCGTCGCTAACGGGTTGCCTCGGGCACACGAAACTCCTTTTTGAGAATTTCCTGAAGTTCACTCATTGCGGCGGTTAATTCGTTCGCAAGTTTTGTGGAGGGGGAGTTCGCAACCGCCACGGCACAACGCTGGGCAAGGCCACGGGAGGGGTTGGTTTCGGTAATTCGATCGATCATCGTTTCGATCTTGGCGATCCGTTGTCGGGTGGTTTGGATGATTTTCCTGGACTCGGATTCGGAGGTTTCACCGGAGGAGATTCGGCGGATTTGTTGGCACTCAAAGATTCGGCAACGTTGGGGACGATTCTTGTAGATGCAGCATCCTTGATTCTGGTGGGCAGGGCATGGCTGACGCAGGGTGGTAACCCCATTTTTTCTCCTTAGCGCTAGGCCAAGGGACGTGAGACTCCTGGGTAGCTCCCCCGGTTGGAGTGTGACAGAGTAGAAAAGAGTCCCATCGCAACACATCCCGCACTCGGCACACAGGGAGCGAGTAATTTCAGAAGAGGGAGAATTCACCCGATAAAGTTACAGCAAAAAGCCGGTGCAAACGATTCCGTCTGCACCGACTGATGGATCCCTATTTCATTAATGCAAAAGTATATCCACGTCCCCTCCTGTCAACCACCTCTGACCCCACTTTTGAAAAAGTGCCTTGTATCCTAATGATAATCAATTACTTGCAATACCTCTGACCCCATAGAAGTAATTGAGGATTAGGGATTTAGAGGTGCTATTTTTGGGGTTGGCGAAGTTGATCGCCTAGAAAGTTCAAAATGAGGAGGGTCGAGGTAAGGAGGAGGGCTGGGAATAGAGTGCACCACCATGGTGTCTCAATTGGATTGAGAAGTGCGGCCCCGTCAGCCAGCAGTGTGCCCCAGCTGGCGAGCGGGGCTTGAACGCCAAGGCCCAAGAAGCTGAGGAAGGACTCCTCCAGAATGACTGCCGGTAGCGCCAAAGTGAGGTAGGTAAGGACGATGGGAAAAACTTGCGGCAAAATCTGGCGGAACAATATGGTGGGGGTGGATTGACCCATCAATCGCGCGGAAAGCACAAATGGACGCTCCTTGATCGAGAGGACCTGGGTGCGAACGATCCTGGCCAAGGTCAACCACTCGACAAGGCCCAAGCCAACAAAAAGGAGGAGAAGGCGGGCATGGGGTGCAAGGGAGGAGAGAAAAGTTCCATCAAGCAGGGTTTTCAGCTTCAGGTCAAAAAGTGTGATCAAAACAATGACCAGAACAATCCTGGGAAGGGCGTAAAGAATATCTACAAGGCGCATCATCGCCTCATCGGCTCTCCCGCCCCAATAGCCCGCGATCAGTCCGTATGTGACGCCGACGAAAAGAGAGACGCTCGCGCCGACGAATCCGACCAAAAGGGAAATCCGTCCCCCATAGAGAAGACGGGTCAGAAGATCCCTTCCGTGAAGGTCGGTTCCCAGCAGGTGATGGAGACTGGGAGGGGCAAGGCGAGCTGTCGAGACTTCGGAAACCGTATGTGGGCTGACCACGGGGCCGACCAGTGAGGCTGCCACGATCAGACCGAGAGTAAGAAGCAAAAGGCGGACCTTCATGTTTCCATCCGAATCCGTGGATCAAGGAGAGCCGCAAGCCAGTCGGCGATCAGATTGAACAGGAGAAGAAGAAGGCAGTAGATCAGAACCACCCCCGACACCAGAAAGACATCGCGGTTAATCACTCCACTGACAAAGAACTGGCCGACGCCCGGAACCGCAAAAATCTCCTCAATGACCAAGCTTCCCGTGAGAATGCTGGCTGCGAGGGGGCCGGCATAGGCGACCAAAGGCAAAAGAGCTGGTCGAAGGGCATGGAGGAAAATCAACGATGGCTCAGAAACCCCTTTCGCACGCGCGGTGCGAACGAAATCAGTGCCTATGGTCTCCAGGAGGCCTGAACGGGTGAGGCGGGCACAGACCCCGACAAACGGTAGCGCGAGGCATAGCGCCGGCAGAACCAGCTGACTGGGAGTACCCCAACCTGCGGGCGGAAAGAGGGGAATCCCGAAGGAGAAAAAGAGGACGGCAACAGGGGCCAAGACAAAGGTTGGAATGGAAAGAGTGAGCAGAGCAAAACCGTTCAGCCACCGGCCGGTGCCGCCACCTTGTCGCGCGGCGGCAAAAGCCCCGAGCGGAATCCCAACAGCCAAGGCGAGGACAAAGGAGATCGATCCAAGGAGGAGAGAACGTGGTAAAGACTGTTGAATAATTTCCACCACCGTTCGACCCCGGAACTTGAGAGATTCCCCAAGGTCGCCTTGGAGGACATTGTGGAGGTAGAGCATGAGCTGCTGGGGTAAAGAGCCACCCAGCCCGAATTTGCTTTCCAACATCTGGCGTGTGGCAGGATCCAAGGCACGTTCGGATGTGAATGGAGAGCCGGGAGCCAGCCGAACCAGCAAAAAGCATGTTGCGAGCACGATCAGTGCCACGGGAAGGGAGGAGAGAAGTCGTCTCAGGAGAAAAGAAATCATTTCTGGACTCTCCCTATTTCCGAAAACGGATGTTCATCGAGAAGGTTGGGATAAAGACCATCCCACTTGTCCGGATCAAACATCAGGCATCCGACAAAGTGGTAGATGGGAACGATGGGAAAAGCTTGGGTGACGAGGATGCTTTCCGCCTCCGCAAGAAGATTCAGGCGTTGCGAGAGGTTCGGTTCCGATAGGGCCCGGTTCAACAGAGAGTCGTACGTGGGGTCAGACCAACCGGTCCGGTTGTTGCCCCGTCCCGTCACGAAGCAGTCGAGGAAAGTGTTGGGGTCGTCGTAATCCCCGACCCAGCTGGAGCGGGCGATATCAAAGTCCAGATCATCCAGAGATCGCAGGTAAGTGGCCCACTCCTGGTTCCGAAGCTCGACCTCCACTCCAAGAACACGCTTCCACTGAGCCTGAATCTCCACCGCGATCTGCTCGTTCAGTTCCGATTTATTGTAAAGAAGTGAGACGCGCGGGAATCCGTGCCCCTCCGGATATCCGGCCATTCGAAGAAGACCTTGCGCGGTTGAGGGGTCGGAGGGCAGGCCTTCCGGGGGTCGATAGCCGGGAATCCCGCGAGGGGTCAGGGTTTGAGCGACCGGCTCATTTCCGCGCGTGATTTTTTCCACAATCGATTCCTTGTCGATCGCAAGGGCGAAGGCACGCCGAATGCGGACGTCCTGAAAGGGCGGTCGGGTCACATTGAACCGATAAAAGTAGGTTGCCAGAAGCGGACCGGGATGGAAATCCGGCCGACCCCGCAGATGGGGGAGAATGAGCGCGGGAATCAGACCTTTATCAAGAAGAAGGTCAGCCTGACCGGAGGAGTAGAGATTGAATGCGGTGCTCGCGCGGGAGACGGCCAGTGCATCGATGCGGGAAAGGCGAACCCGATCCGGAGTGTGATAGCGAGGGTTTTTCTCCAGCGATACGCGGTCGTTAATTTTCCAATCCATCAGACGATATGTGCCATTGCCCACCCAGGTTTCCGGTTGCGTCCAACGATCACCGTATTTCTCCACGGTGGCCCTGTGAACCGGAAGATAGGTCGTGAAGGAGGTGAGGGATGGGAAATAGGGGGTGGGGTGGTCGAGGTGAACGACGAGGGTGAGGGGGTCGGGAGTTTCGATCCGGACCGATTCCGCTTTGGACTTTCCGGATTGAAACTCTTTTGCACCGGAGATTCCGAAAAGGATTTCGGAATACGGGGAGGCTGTTTTTGGGTCAAGCGCGCGCAGCCAGCTGAATCGAAAATCAGCGGAGGTGAGGGGATCCCCATTCGACCAGTGAAGGTTCGGACGCAGATGGAAGGTGTATGTTTTCCCGTCCTGGGAAACTTCCCACCTCTCGGCGCTTCCAGGGACGGGGCGACCGCGCGAATCTCGCCGGGTCAATCCTTCATACAGGGCACTGCAAAGTCGGCCCTCCAACTGCCCAGAAACGAGCGCGGGGTCGAGGGTTTGAGGTTCGGCCCCGTTGCAAATGACCAGATCAGCGCGGGGACGGGTTTGGCAGGCGGAGAGAAAAGAAAGGGCGAGAGTAAGGCCGGTCAGGCCGGGGATGCCCCGGCAAAGGGTCATTCGTGTTGTGCGGGCGCGGGGGCGGGGTCCGCTTGTTTCGCTGCAGATTCAGGTTTCGATGAAGGGGATGAGTTTGTGGAGACCGTGTTTGGAAGAATCGAGCCGTTGGTCAAGGTGACCGTGTTGGTGATGGTGGTCGTGGTGGATGATTTTGCGGCGGGTACGGGTTTACTCAGCTCCTCCTGAAGTTTTGTGCTCCCGGCCTGACGGTGGCTGTAAAGGAGTCCGAGAACCAGGGTCAGGAACATGAAAATTCCACCCAACCAGATGGTTCCTTTGGTGAGAACATCGGACGTTTGGGCGCCAAAGATCGAATCGGTGAAGTTCCCGCCGAAGGCGGCACCCAATCCCTCCGAACGGGGTTTTTGCATGAGGACAAGCAGGGTGAGTAGAATGCAAACCAGCAGGTTGATTCCCAAAAGGATATAGATGGCCAGGTTAATCATGGTCGGATGCCCGAGGTGGTCGGACGCTTTCGATAATATCAAAAAAGGAGCGCGCGTCGAGACTTGCTCCGCCGACCAAGGCACCATCGATGTCGGGTTGGGACATCAGGTCGACCGCGTTCTCGGGTTTGACACTGCCACCGTAAAGGATCCGGATGTCGGCACCCTTGGGTCCAAAACGCTTGACCAGAAGTTTGCGAATTTGGTGGTGAACGTCATTGGCCTGTTTTGGTGTGGCTACTTTGCCTGTTCCGATTGCCCAAACGGGTTCGTATGCGATGACGAGCTCATCGATTTGGTCCGGAGGAAAGGCTGCCAAGGATGCGTGGATTTGGGATTCGATCACCGCCTCCGTTTCGGTTGCCTCCCTTTGGGTCAGAGTCTCTCCCACACAAACAATCGGTCGCAGGTGGTAACTCACTGCGGCAACTGCTTTGGCGGCGACTTTTTCGTTTGTTTCGTTGTCATATTGACGGCGTTCGGAATGGCCCAGGATCACATACCGCACCCCAAATTCACGAAGCATGGGCCCTGAAATCTCGCCCG
This sequence comes from Verrucomicrobiota bacterium, assembly GCA_009927835.1. GTDB lineage: Bacteria > Verrucomicrobiota > Verrucomicrobiia > Methylacidiphilales > Verrucolacustridaceae > Verrucolacustris. The sequence continues at coordinate 6,389 of RFMG01000087.1, forward strand.
TAAAAGCCCCTTCCTTTGCCTGATGCATGGTTTGCGCGCCCAAGGTGAGAATGCTGTGCCGGCCAAGAGTCTCATGGGCGGCGGGAAGCGAGGTGAAGGGGGGGCAGACCACCAGGTCGGCATACGAAACCCGTTCAACCCGTTTCACGATATCCTGAATCAGGGAGCGGGTGTCGGATGCGGTCCGATGCATCTTCCAATTTCCTGCGACCAGGGGACGCCTTGGGTTAGGCAAATCTTTTTTCATGGCCGATCCTGGAGGGCAGCCACACCCGGGAGGACTTTTCCTTCAAGAAACTCCAGAGAGGCGCCGCCCCCGGTGGAGATGAATGTCACCTTTTCGCCAAATCCCGCTTTTTTGACCGCCTTGACTGAATCGCCACCGCCGATAATCGACACGGCCCTCTGATTTGCAGCAACGGCTTTGGCCATCGCAAAGGTCCCCTCGGCGCAGGCCGGTATTTCAAACACTCCCATCGGTCCGTTCCAAAGAATCGTGGCAGCGGAGGAAATTTCCTTTGCGTACGTTTCCTGGGTCTTGGGCCCGATATCGACTCCTTCCCACCCGTCGGGAATATCCTCTCCGGGCTTTGTGAACTTTCCGGGAGAGACTTTTCGTCCGGCAAAGTCCAGCTCCTGGACAATCAGGGTATCCTCAGGAAGGAGGAGTCTCACCCCACGCTGCCCCGCTTCGGCTAATATCGCCTTTGCGAGGTCGACCTTATCGGGCTCACACAGGGATGTTCCGATTTTGCGGCCTTGGGCAAGGCGGAAGGTGTAGCTCATGCCCCCGCCGATCAGGATCGTGTTGGCTTTTTGCAGGAGAGCGCGAAGGACCCCGATTTTGTCCCCCACCTTTGCACCGCCCAGGATAACCAGGAAGGGGCGTTTCGGGTCGGAAAGCTCACCGCCCAGGTAGCGAAGCTCTTTGGCCATGAGCAGGCCGGCGGCGGCTTGGGAGGCGAGTTTGGCGCATGCCTCGGTGGATGCGTGTGCCCTGTGCGCGGATCCGAACGCATCGTTGACGTAGATGTTTGCCGTTCCGAGAAGTTTTTTCGCAAACTCGGCGTCATTTTTTTCTTCGTCGGGATGAAACCGGACATTCTCCAGAAGCAGGATTTCACCGGGCTTCAGGGCGGCACGCGCCTGATCGGCTTGGGGGCCGACACAGTCGGAAGCAAAGTGCACGGGGCAGTTCAGCAGCTTGCCAAGATGGGCGGCAACGGGTTTTAGGGAGTACTTCTCCTCCGGCTTGCCTTTGGGTCGGCCCAGGTGGCTGGCCAGAACGAGTGAAGATCCTTTTTCCAGCAGCAGCTTCAGGGTGGGGAGTGTTTCCTGGATTCGGGTATCGTCGGAGATACGAGGTCCCTCCGGAGAGGGTTCGAGGGGAACATTGAAGTCAACCCGGACGAAAACCTGCCGGCCTTTGGGTTGAAGATCTTGGACAGTGAGTTTTGGCACGGGAATCAGCCCGCGATGTGTCGGAGAAGATCAACGCAGCGGTTGCTGTAGCCCCACTCGTTGTCGTACCAGCTGATCAGCTTGAAAAACCTTTTGTTCAGGCCGATGCCGGAACCGGCATCAAAAATGCTGGAGTATTGGCTGTGGATGAAATCGGTCGAGACCACCTCGTCCGAGGTATATTCAAGGATTCCCTTCAGGTAGGTTTCGGAAGCCTTTTTCATGGCCTGGCAGATCTCCTCGTAAGAGGTGTCTTTCGCTGTCCGAACCGTCAAATCCACCACGCTGACCGTGGGGGTCGGGACACGGAAAGACATGCCGGTTAATTTTCCCTGAACTTCGGGACATACCAGACCGACGGCTTTGGCGGCGCCGGTTGTGGAGGGAATGATATTGATCGCGGCAGAGCGCCCGCCTTTCCAATCCTTGCGGGACGGCCCATCCACTGTTTTTTGGGTGGCGGTGTAGCTGTGGACCGTGGTCATGAGTCCTTCCTCAACCCCGAATCCCTCTTTCAGGAGGACGTGAACAAGAGGGGCGAGGCAGTTCGTGGTGCAGGAGGCGTTCGAGATGATGTGATGTTTGGCGGCGTCATATTTCGTGTGATTGACGCCCATCACGACGGTGATGTCCTCCCCTTTTGCGGGGGCTGAGATGATGACTTTTTTGCAACCGGCGGTAAGGTGACCTTTGGCTTTTTCAGCCTCTGTGAAGAGACCTGTTGATTCGATCACGTAGTCGACACCCAGTTCCTTCCATGGCAGGGCGGTCGGCCCCTCCTTGACGGCCAAACATCTGATTTTATGGCCATCCACGATGAGCAGGTCGTCCTCGGGAACGGAGGGGGAGGATTTCGCGCTGGATACATCGAGGTGAAAACGGCCTTGCGTCGAATCGTACTTCACCAGGTAAGCCAGATTGTCGGCCGGGACCAGATCGTTGATCGCCACGACGTCGAATTTTTTGCCCAGCAGTCCCTGTTGGCAAAGGGCCCGGAAAACAAGTCTGCCGATTCGGCCGAAGCCATTGATTGCGATCTTTTTATTGGCCATGGAATCCAAAACGTAGCGAAGGAGGATGAGAGCGTCAACGAGCGACTGGAGCGGCCAAAAAAGTCACTGAGCTTCTGCCGTATTCGCGGTGCCAGACATTTCGCAGGGGCTCGGGAGGGCTCCAACGGGAGGAGGCATGGTGTTCCCAGACGACCCGCCCTCCCGGAGCCAGAAGCCGGTGAATGCCTTGGATGACCTTCCAGTTCGAAAGTTCCGCCCCCGTTTGGTCGTAGGGAGGATCGAGAAAGATGATGTCGAACGAGGCGGCGGGGGCACCCGGAAGCCATTTTTCGACCGGAGTGGAAAGGACGGGAAACGAGTATCCAAGGGATTCGAGGTTTTGGCGGAGGGCTTCACACGTGAGAGAATCCTGCTCAACAAAGAGGGCAGATTGCGCACCGCGACTAAGGGCTTCGATCCCATAGGCGCCCGTGCCGGCAAAGAGGTCGAGTACGCGGGCTTCCGGCACAAGGGCACCGAGGGCGGAGAAGACGGCGGCGCGGACGCGGTCCTGTGCGGGACGGAGACCGGGGAGATCAGGGACGAAAAGCCGCCGACTGCGATGGGTGCCTGCCGTGATACGCAGAAAACCAGCCCCTCGGCGAGAATGACACGGGGCCTTTTCTTCCCTATCACCTACGGATGGCTTCCTCCTCACACTCCAAGTTATGCATCATCCTGAACCCTGCCGCCAAGGGGGATCAGGCGCGCAAGACGCTGCATCGGATGGTCAAGCTTGTGCCCGAGGCCAAGGTGATTCTTACGGAACGACCCGGGCATGGGGAAAAGTTGGCCAGGGAAGCGACGGCGAAAGGGTATCGAACGATCGTTGCGGCGGGAGGGGATGGAACGGTGAATGAGGTGTTGAACGGCATGGATCCAAAGGTTTGCACGCTGGGTGTGCTGCCGGTGGGGACGATGAATGTCCTGGCGCTGGAGCTTGGGATCCCCCCTCATTTGGAGAAGGCGTTGGAGGTGATCCGGGCGGGTAAGAGAAAGAGATTGGATCTGGGTTTGGCCAACCAGAGGCGTTTCATCCAGTTGGCGGGGGTGGGGCTGGATGCGGAGACCGTCCGCAGGACGCACCCGGATGCGAAGCGCGCCTGGGGGCCATGGAGCTATCTTCTGACGGCCGCGCAACTGATGGTCGCACCCGCTCCGGTCCTGCGGGTGAAGGTTCCGGGGAAAAAGGAGGTTCGGGGCGCGATGGTCTTGATCGGAAATGGACGGCACTACGGCGGGCCGTTCCAGTTTTTCCCCAAGGCGGAGATGGCCGACGGAAAATTGGACGTGTGTGTGTTTCCAAAGTCGGGTCCCTTGGATCTTTTGTGGTACCTGCAGGCGGTTTTGTTGGGTGGGCCGAATTCACTGCCGGAGGTGACATATCTTCAGGTTCCCTCGTTACGGGTGGATGCGGAAAAGGCGGTCGCCCTCGAGGTGGACGGGGAGTACAGCGGCAAGACCCCCGTGGAGTTTCGCATCATGTCCCATGGCCTCGAGGTCATCGTTCCGTGAAGACCGCTGGGGAAGTCTTTCAATTACAAAAGACGGACGGAGGGGCTCGCGCGGGGGTGCTTCACACGGAACACGGGAGTGTGCAAACCCCCGTTTTTATGCCCGTTGGAACCCAGGCATCGGTCAAAGGCGTCTGCCCGGATGAGCTGAGGGAGATGGGGGCACAGATTATTCTGGGAAACACGTATCATCTTGTGGTCCGACCGGGGCTGGATGTGATGCAGGCGATGGGGGGTCTGCACAAGTTCATGGGATGGGATGGTCCGATACTGACCGATAGCGGGGGATTTCAGGTTTTTAGCCTGGCCAAGATCCGGGAGGTCAAAGAGGAGGGGGTCTGGTTTTCAAGCCATGTGGATGGGAAAAAGCTGTTTCTCGGCCCGCGGGAGGCAGTGAAGGCCCAGGTGGCATTGGGCTCGGACATCATGATGGCGTTTGATGAGTGTCCCCCGTGGCCGTGTGAGAGGAGTGTGCTGGACAAGAGCCTGGAAAGGACCCTGCGCTGGGCCAAGATATGCCGGGAGGAGCAGGGGGTATCGGGAACCAAGAATCTGCTCTTTGGCATTGTCCAGGGAGGAGACCAGTCCGACCTGCGAAAAAGAAGTTGCGAGGCACTGCGAGAGATCGGTTTCGACGGCTTTGCGATCGGAGGAGTCAGCGTGGGGGAGCCTGAGGAGGAGATGATGGCGGCGATCGACTCGAGCGCCCCGCATTTGCCCGTCGATCGGCCGCGGTACGTGATGGGGTTGGGGCATCCGGATCAGATGGTGAGGATGATCGGAAAGGGGGTGGATATGTTTGATTGCGTCCTTCCCACCCGGGTTGCCAGGAATGGCACCGCTTGCACGGCGACGGGACCCGCCTCGGTGCGAAAGTCAACATGGACGCGCGACGAGGGTCCGATTGTCGAGGGGTGTGGCTGTTCTACTTGTCTGCGCTTCAGTCGTGCCTATATCCAACATTTGATCAAGGCGGAAGAACTGCTGGGATTACGGTTGATTTCCATCCATAATCTCTTCTTCAATCTTGAGACACTCCGGCAAGCCCGGGCAGCGATCCTGGAGGGTCGCTGGGAACGTTGGTCCCGCGAATTCTTGGCGCGTTATCAGCGAGGCGGTTCTTCCAAGGAGGAGGAGAGCGGAGATGATGGTTGATCTGAACTGGGTGGGGCATATCCCGCTGCTGATGGCCCCGCCGCCGGCGGACGGCACCGCCCCACCGGCCTGGGTGCAGATCCTGCCTTTGGCGATCCTCTTTGTTTTGATGTATTTCGTTTTGCTGCGCCCGCAGATGAAGCGCCAAAAGGAGACCGAAAAGCTGATCCAGTCGGTCAAGACGGGGGATCGGGTTTTGGCGGCGGGGGGAATCTACGGGACCGTGGCGAATCTCAAGGATGCGGTGGTTCTTTTGAAGGTGGCGGACAACGTGAAGATTGAAGTTCTCCGATCCAGCATCACCTCCGTGGAGAAAGTGGCTGAGGAAAAGTCGAGCAGTTAGGTGACACGACCATGATCGGAATCCAATTCGGCTTAAGCTTGGTCTTCTTCGTCCTTTTCATCGGGTACTTTTTGACGACGGAAACGCGGAAGCGGATGCGGTTGAGCGTGCTTCTGACCCTGGCCCTGACCGGACTCTGCCTGAGCTCGCTTTTTTCCAAAGACGATCAGGGGGCGTGGAAGATCAAGATCAAGCCGGGGTTGGACCTCCGCGGAGGGACCCAGTTCCTTCTGGAGCTGGCGGGAAGCACCAGCCGTGCGACGTTGGATCAGGCTGTCGAGGTGATCCGCAAGCGGGTGGACTCGGTCGGTGTGGCGGAGCCGGTGATCCAACCGGTGGGTGAAAACAGGATCATCGTCCAGATTCCCGGGGTCAGCGAAGCGGACAAGACGTCCTATCGGCGGCAGTTGGAACGGGTGGCCAAGCTGGAGTTCACCCTGGTCCACGAACGGAGCGATGAGCTGGTGGCCGAGGCGAAGGGCAAGGCGCCCCAGATTCCGATGGAGTATCAGGTTCTCAAGCTGAGGGACCGTCAGCCGAACGGCACCGTCAAAGAGAGTCCCCTGGTCGTCAAGCGGCGGACGGAAATTTCCGGCAAGAGTGTGGCGAACGCTTTCCGCTCGGTGGACCAGTTGGGGCGGGCGGTGGTCATTATCGAATTCAATCCCGAAGGCAGGCAGAAGTTCGGGCAGTTAACGGAGCAGAACATCGGCCGTCGCTTGGCCGTGATTTTGGACGGACAGGTGTACTCCGCCCCCGTGATTCGGAGCGCAATTTATGGAAGCTGCGAGATTTCCGGTGGGAACATGACGGCCACGGAGGCGGAGGAGCTTGCCAGCGTCCTTAAGAACCCCCTGGAGAATCCCGTTTCGATCATCGACGAGCGGGGTGTGGACCCAAGCCTGGGGGCAAGCTCGGTCCAAAGCGGTTTTCTTGCCGGGTGGGTTAGCATCGTTGCGGTCGGGCTTTTCGCGCTGATTTACTACCGCTGGCTCGGCCTGGTTTCCGTGTTTGGTTTGGTGATCAACATCCTGGTCCTTCTGGGTCTGCTGGCCCAGTTCGGCTTCACTCTGACCTTGCCGGGCTTGGCGGGCTTGATTCTGACAATCGGAATCGGTGTGGATGCGAATGTGCTGGTTTTTGAGAGGATTCGCGAGGAGTTGGCCCATCACCGGACCGCCTTGGAGGCGGTCAGCTCCGGTTTCCAGCGGGCGTTTAGCTCCATCTTGGACGCAAACGTCACGACGGTCATTGCCGCCGCGATTCTTTTTTGGCAGGGGTCAGGCCCGGTGCAAGGGTTTGCCACCGTGCTTTGCCTGGGCATCTTTTCCAGCTTATTTGCGGCCCTGATCGTGAGTCGGACGGGGGCAGAGCTGCTCGCGGAGAAAGCGGGCAAAGGAAGCCTGCACATGATGAAGTTCCTCGAGGACACCAAGATCAATTTCCTGGCGATGCGGGTTCCGGCTTTTGCCCTCTCGGGCCTTCTTCTGCTTGCGGGAGTGATCACGGTCGCCATCAAGGGGGAGAAGGTTTTAGGGGTGGATTTTACGGGTGGGGACTTGGTGACCTTCAGCTTCAAGGAGAAAGTGGACGACGGCAAAATCCGTTCCGCGTTGGGGAATCTGGCGGAGGTTGTCCAGTATCAGAGAAGTCCCGTGGGAGGCCAAGAGGTTCTCTCCCTGAGAACGGCGTTTGGGAACGGGGAGAAGGTCGGTCAGAAACTTGCGCAGGATTTTCCACAGGCTGAGTATCGGCAGTTGCAGCTGGATAAGGTCGCCGGGGTTGTGGGGGCCGAGCTCAAGCAAAAGGCCTTGATCGCGCTCCTTTTGGGTGTGCTCGCGATCTTTATTTACACGACGTGGAGGTTCGAAACCGCCTTTGCGGCGGGCGCCATTGTGGCGCTGGTGCACGATGTTCTCATCAGCCTTGGTCTTTTCGCGCTTCTGGGGCGGGAGCTTTCCCTTCCGATGGTCGGCGCGATTCTGGCGGTGGCAGGTTACTCGATCAACGACACGATCGTGATCTTTGATCGGATTCGGGAGTTTTTCCGAGGGGGCGTGGGAAGCGATCGCGCGGGGGTGATGAATCTGGCGATCAACCAGACCTTAAGCCGTACGTTGCTGACCTCCGGCCTGACCTTTCTGGCAGTTCTCGTGCTGTTTATTCTGGGGGGACGGGTGATCAATGACTTCGCCCTGATTCTCCTGATCGGAATTGTGGTGGGAACCTACAGCTCGATTTTTATCGCCAGCCCCATCGTGCTTCTTTTCGGCAAGTCGAAGAGCTAAGCCATACTTGCTAACGGTCCGTCAGGCCGTATTTCAGGAGAATGCGCTGGACCGACTCTCCCCTCGTGGTGCCATCCCAATGTGGCTGTGAGGAGCTCTTGACCCGATTCCTCGAAATGCGGGGGATTCCCGCAGGAGCGGCCCAGGAGAACTTTTTGCGGCCGAAACTTTCCAGCCTGGAGTCCCCGGAGGAGATTCCGGGAATCACCGATGGGGTGGAGTTACTCTTTGAGACAATCCAGGGTAAAAAACAGGTCCTGATCTTCTCCGACTACGATGTGGACGGGATCGTAAGTGCCACCGTGATGAAGCTTTTTCTGACGGCATCCGGGCTCGAAAGTGTCCGCACTTTTTTGCCGGATCGGCAGCAGGAGGGGTACGGATTGACGAAGGCCGCGATGGAGAGGGCCTTGGCGGCAGGTTCTCCGCCCGAGGTCTTCATTGCCCTGGACTGCGGGACGAACAGCGCGAGCGAGGTTGCGATGCTCCAAGACGCCGGAGTCAGGGTCTTGATCCTGGATCACCATCAGTTGAGCGATCCCCACCCCCAAGCCGATGCCTTTGTGAATCCGCAACGGGGCGTGACGGGTCATCATTTCTGCACTGCTGGCCTGGTTTTTAAGTTTTGCCACGCCTACCAGAGAGCCAAGGGGGGGCGTGAGCGGTTTGATCTTCGGAGTGTGCTGGATCTTGTCGCTCTCGCCACTGTGGCCGATCTGGTGCCGTTGCGTGGGGACAACCGGATTTTTGTACGGGAGGGGTTACGACGACTTTGCGACACCGTCCATCCTGGCTTGAGGCGACTCATGGAAGTCAGCGGGGTCGGGCAGCGCACACCCACCTCCTTCACCTTGGGTTTTCAGCTGGGACCCAGAATCAACGCAGGGGGTCGTGTGGGGGATGCAAGTTCCGGACTGGACCTGCTTTTGAGTCATCATCCCACGGAGACCGCCCGGCTGGCTCGGGAACTCGATCTGCAGAACCGAAAGCGGCAAGAGCTTGAGGCGATCGCCCTGGGGGAAGCGGAGGAGCAGATCGGCCCAGCTCCCGCAGGACTGGGGTTGGTGGCGGCGAGCGAGCGGTGGCATCCGGGCGTGGTGGGCATTGTCGCGGCCCGGCTTGTGCGAAAATTTCATCGGCCCAGTTTTGTGATCGCCTTGAATTCCCAAGGAGAGGGGAAGGGAAGTGGCCGGGGTCTGCCCGGAGTATCCTTAATGGACGCCCTGCGGCACTGTTCGCCCTGTTTGCGCGGGTTCGGCGGCCATGATGCCGCCGCAGGAATCGTGATCGAGGCGGGGCGGATTGCCGAGTTCGGGGACCTGTTTCAGGCCTGGCTCGAGAAACATGTCGCACCAGAGGCGTTTGAAAAAACCCTGCCGATCGATATCCAGTTGTGCCCCACCCACCTTACCCCAGACATGGCGCGGACGCTTGCGGAGTTGGCTCCCTTCGGTAAGGGGAACCCTGAACCGACCCTGCGGATCGATGGTGTGCAGATGGATGGAGGTCCCAGGGTTTTTGCGGAGCGGCATCTGAAATTCCGGGCCAAGGCAGGGGGTAAAAAGTTTGAGGTGGTGGGTTTTGATTTTGCAAAGCGGATTCCGGACCGGGAGACGTTCGATTTAGCCGGAATCTGGGAGTGGGACGAATATACGGATGGACCCCGGTGGCGAATGACCGACTGGCAGTAGCTCCCGCGGTAGCCCGCGCCATCCGTGCGGCGACTGCGCTTGCCGAAAAGCTGGAGCTGTCGGGCCCGGAAGAGTTGGTCCGATACTTGCCGAGGCGGCATGAGGATCGACGACAGGGTTGGCAACCCTCCATGGGTCTGCCGGAGGGGCCGGTCAACTTTCAGGGGGTCGTTGTCCGATCCAAGCTAAACCGATGGCGGGGGCGCCGCTGCAGCGTTGAGGTGGACCTGGACGTGATGGCGAAAGGCCTGGAGACGGGGGAACGGGTCCGGATGATCTACTATCATCTTCCTTTTTTGGCACGGGCCTTTCCGGAGGGAAAGAAAGTGGCGGTGTATGGACGGTTGGACGAAAAAAACGGAATTCTCAGGACGATCCACCCGGAAACCGAAACGATTGAGGAGGGAAAAGAGGAGAACATTCATCTGGAGCGGGTCGTCCCGATTTACCCGTTGGTTGCGGGACTGAACCAGAGAAGGGTCCGATCCACAATCTATCACTACCTCCGTGCATGCTGGCCCGCGGTTTTGGAGGCGTTTCCGCCTTCCGAGGAGATGCCCACGCGGGAAGAGAGCTGGAGGACGTTTCACTTTCCCTCTTCCCTGCGCGAAGTCGAAATCGCGCGCCGAAGACTGGCCTGGGAGGAGTTGGTCGCCTCGCAGTTCGCCGTTCGGGTTCGAAGGGCTGCACGGGAGGCGATCCGTGTGGAGCGGCCCGACAAGATCAGGGATCTGATCGGACCTTGGATGGCCAGACTGCCCTGGAAAATGACTCGAGGTCAGGAGGAGGTTTGTCGGGCGATTGACGAGGATCTGGCTTTGGGAAGGCCGATGCATCGGCTTTTGCAGGGGGACGTGGGGTCGGGAAAAACCTTGGTGGCGGCCCACGCCCTTCTGCGTGCTTTGGAGCATGGTTCCCATGTGGCGCTGATGGCGCCGACCACGCTTCTGGTGGAGCAGCATGCGGAAGCCCTTCGCAAACTTCTGCCCCCCCGTTTGGTAGAAGTCGTGACGTGGACATCGGCCTCCAAGCCGGGTCCGGTCGGCCTGTTCCCCAGGATCACGGTGGGCACCCATGCCCTGTTTGCCGCGAAGACCAAGTTATCGAGGTTGTCCCTTTGCGTGATTGATGAGCAGCAGAGATTCGGCGTCAGGCAACGCGCTGCTTTTCTCGCAAAAGGGGAGCGTCCCGACCTGCTCGTCTTAACCGCAACTCCGATCCCGCGCACGTATGACCTTTTGATCCACGGGGATCTGGACGTTTCCTACCTGCGGGAGATGCCCCCCGGGCGGGGAGAGGTGAGGACGTACGTCAGGGAGGGGGATGCGGAGGAAAAGATCTGGGCTCATCTGCAGGAACGGGTCAAGGCCGGGGATCGCGCGTATGTGGTGGTGCCCCGCTTGGGGGAGGAGGTGCAGGATCCGGCTGAGGAGGCCTCCGTTCGGAGAACCCATGAGCTGTTGTGCCAAAAGTTTGGAGGCAAGAAAGTGGCCCTTCTTCATGGCAGGATGAAGGAGGCGGAAAAAGTGGGAATTCTGGACCGTTTTCGAACCGGAGAAATCTCCGTCCTCGCTGCGACCACCGTGGTGGAGGTCGGGGTGGACGTTCCCGAGGCGAACTGGATGGTGATCGACCATGCGGATCGCCTGGGATTATCCCAGCTGCATCAGTTGCGGGGCAGGATTGGGAGAGGAGGCAAGAGTGGGACTTGCATCCTGATTCAAAGAGCGGGCGGGCCCGAGGCAAAGGAGAGACTCGATTTCCTGGCGGCCCATCGGGATGGGTTCCTCATTGCGGAAAAGGACTTTCAGATCCGTGGACCGGGGGACACGTTGGGGGACGAGCAAAGCGGGGCTCCCCGCTACACGCATGCACGTTTCCCGTTCGACATGCCAATTCTGGAATTGGCGTCCCGTGAGGCGGCAAGATTGTGGGAGAGTGGATGGAGCGATTGGCAAGGATTGGTGGAGGCGGAAAAACGGGCGAGGGCCGATTTTGCCGCCAACTAACGGAGGGCGGGGGCAGGACTGGAAGGCAAGGGGAAGAGAGCTTACTCTTCCTGGATGAGGCAAAGGGAAGGAAGGCGGTCGGGTGAGTTGTTTCGACGTGCCAAGGAGGTAACTCCCGGGGGGGTTCACTCCCCGGTGCGTGCGTTTCGGGCTGTGGGTGGGGAGCCTTTCTTTGTTTCTTCCGCCTCAGGAGCTCGGCTCAAGGATGCGGATGGAAACGAGTATGTGGATTATGTGGGCAGCTGGGGTCCGGCGATTTTGGGGCATGCCCATCCGGAGATTGTGGATGCGGTCCGGGATGCCGCGGGAAGGGGAATCAGCTTTGGCACGCCTCACCCGGGCGAGGTCGCGCTGGCCTCCAAGATTTGCGAGCTTGTTCCGAGCGTCGAGAAGGTGCGGTTCTGCAGCAGCGGAACGGAGGCAGCGATGTCGTGCGTCCGGTTGGCGCGTGGGTTTACCAAGAGAAAAAAGATCATCAAGTTTTCGGGATGTTATCACGGCCACAGCGACTCCTTGCTCGTTGCAGCCGGTTCGGGTCCACTGACTTTGGGGCGTCCGGATAGTGCGGGAGTCACCCCTGGGGCCGTGCAAGACACCCTCATCCTTCCTTTTCATGATCGAGAGGCGGTTCGGGGCTGTCTGGAGAAGTATGGGGATGATCTTGCGGCCATTCTCCTTGAACCGATTCCTGCGAATGTGGGGTTAATTTTACCGGAGAAGGGATATCTGGAGTTCCTTCGGGAACAGGCGAGCGAGACCGGAGCTCTGCTGGTCTTCGATGAGGTGATGACCGGATTTCGGCTTGGGCTGGGTGGAGCCCAGGGAAGGCTGGGTGTGCGACCGGACCTCACCGCGTTTGGAAAAGTGATCGGAGGAGGGATGCCGGTGGGTGCTTTTGGAGGAAGGGCGGAGATCATGGATCAACTCGCCCCGGACGGGCCGGTCTATCAGGCGGGTACGCTCTCGGGTCATCCCCTGGCGATGGCGGCCGGGGTCGCTCAACTCAACGTTTTGGAAAGGGGTGGAGTTTATGAGCGGTTGGAGAGCACGGGGCGGGAGATTGAGACCATGGTGCTCGAGCAGCTGCGTCGTGCCGGGTTGGAGTATCCGTGGGCCCGAATCGGTTCGATGTTTTGCCTTTTTTTCCGTGAGGGGGGAGGGCGAATCCAAAACCTGGCTGACGCGCAAAAGTGTGACCGTGCGGCTTATGCATCCTTTTTTCATCAGATGTTGGGGAAAGGCGTGTATTTTCCACCTTCCCAATTCGAGACCTGTTTTCTTTCCGCTGCGCATGGGGCGGAGGATCTCGAGATCACGCGGAGTGCCCTCCAAAGCGCGCTTCACCGGAAGACTTGAGACCCGGGCCCGGATCGGGCAGGGTTGAAAAAGTGAAGAGCGTGGGAACCGGTGTGGGGGATTTTTTCGACTTGCTGGGGCAGGGCCACGAACAACTTTTTGAATCGGTGAAGGAGGTCTGGGACATTTTGCCCCGGATCGCCCCGTATTTGGAGAAACACCTGCCGCAGGGCTCGAAGGGTAAACGGGTGGGGGAACCGGTGATCGGGGAGAATGTTTTCCTGGGAGAGGGAACCATTGTGGAGCCCGGGGCTTACATTCGCGGACCTGCCTGGATCGGAAAAAACTGTGAAATCCGGCATGGAGCTTATCTGCGGGAGAACGTCATTGCGGGGGACAACTGTGTTTTAGGGAACAGCTCGGAATTCAAAAACTGCGTTCTTCTCTCCGGCGCCCACGCGCCTCATTTCAACTATGTGGGAGATTCGGTGTTGGGGCGGGATGTGAACCTGGGGGCTGGCGTGATCCTTTCCAACTATCGCCTGGATGGCCAGGTGATTCGAGTCCGCCGTGAGGGCCACTTGGTTGAAACGGGATTGCGAAAATTTGGAGCGATGGTGGGGGACGGGGCCTCGGTGGGATGCAATGCAGTGTTGAATCCTGGTAGTTTGGTCGCAAAAAAAGCCAAAATTCTGCCCGGAACCATCTGGAGCACGAAAGGGTAAGCTGGGTTGGGTTACGGGTCAGGCGTACGGCATTCCGACGAAGTTATGGAAAGGGGTTGGGAGGAAGGCCCGTTCGATCAATCCGTCAAAAATGGCCGGAACCGCGTCGGCGGTTTGGGGGTGCAGGTCGTGCAGCAGGATGATCGAGCCCGGTTGACTGGCAGAGAGCACCCGTTGGGTTATCGCGGAGCAACCTGGTTGGGCCCAGTCCTGGGGATCCACGGACCAGTAAGCCACTCCGAGCCCCAATTTTGAGGCAATCGGGCCCTGCTCCCGGCGGAAAGAGCCGTAGGGTGGGCGGAACCACACTGGGGTGACTCCGGTGGCGCGGGTGATGGCTTCCTGCGTCCGTGCCAGCTGCTGTTCCACCGCGGCTTCCGACATGACGGCCAGGCGAGGGTGGGTGTAGGTGTGATTGGCGACGTCGTGCCCTTCATCCACCAAACGGCGGGCGAGATGAGGAGCGGCGTCGACCTTGGAACCGATAAGAAAAAAAGTGGCGTGCAGCTTGCGTTTGGAAAGTTCCGCCAAAACACGCTCGGTCACGCCCGGGGAGGGCCCGTCATCAAAAGTGAGGGCCAAGCGGTTTCCAAAACCGGGCCCGCTATTGATGAAGTGGGGGTTCACCTCCGACTCGCCCTCGAGGGAGGCGGGATTGGGTTGAGCCCGTGCAGGCGAGAGCAAACCGGCTCCCGCAAGGGTGAGTAGGCGTAGAAAATCGTTCCGCCTCATAACCTTCCTATTTAGCTGGATTCAGGGCATCATCAAGGAACCTTTGGATGAAAATCTGTGATCTGACGCAAATTCATTCTCCTTTGGGAGGTGGGGTGAAGTCCTACCTGCAGGCCAAGCGACGGTATATTCTGGAGCAGACCCCGCATGAGCATTTGATGATCGTGCCTGGCGCAAGGACGGAACAGGTGGAGGCCGGTCGGGGGCAGATCTGGAAAGTCCGAGGCCCGTTGGTCAACCGGACATCCCGCTACCGTTGGATGCTGGACCTTCCCACTCTCCTTACGATTCTTTATGAGGAAAGGCCGGACATTGTGGAAGCGGGCGATCCGTACCATGCGGCCATGGTGGCGAGAAATTGGGCCAACCGAAGGGGCTCGAAGTTCTACATGTTTTATCACTCCCACTTTCCCGATGCCCTGTTGCGAACTGTCCTGAAGTTCCTCGGGCCTTGGGCCAGGTCGGTTACGGAGCAGTTGGCGGGGGACTACCTCAGGCATTTGGCCTTGTCGGGCAACGGAGTCTTTGTGGGAAGCCGGCATCTGATCCGCATTTTGGGAGGATGGGGTGTGCCCAGGTTGATTCACCTTCCTTTGGGGGTGGATACAAAGACGTTCCAGCCGGTTTCTGCCGACAAAAAGCGTGAGTTGCGAAAGAAGCTGGGGTTGCCGATCGAAAGCAGGGTTCTTCTTTACGTGGGCAGGTTTTCGCCGGACAAGGATACCGCCCTGTTGCTCAGGGCCTGGAATTCCCTCGAACAACGGGAGCCAAGTGATTGGATCGGTGTGATGGTTGGAGACGGCCAGATGAAGCAGGAGGTGGATGACTACTCCCGGCATCATCCCAGGATCCGCACAACCCCTTTTCTTCAGGATCCTTCAGCCCTTGCGGAGTGGTATCAGGCCGCTGACCTTTTGCTTCATCCAGGCAGGTGGGAAACTTTTGGCTTGGTGCTTCTGGAGGCCCAGGCCTGTGGGCTGCCTGTGATCGCTTTCCGGGGAGGTGCCATGGATGAGCAGTCGTTGGATGTCGCCGATTGGGCAACCGAGAGAAACTCGGACGCATTTGCCGCTGCAGTGCAAAGAAAAATGCTGCGTTTACGAGAGACGGACCCGGGGCCTTTAAGTGCTTATATCAATCAGAACTTCAGCTGGGACAAGACCTTTGCGCGTCAGATGGCCGAATATGAGTCGTGAAACCGTGGACGGCCACCGCATCCGTTACTATCGACCCGAGGATCGTTCCGGGATCAGGAAAGTCTGTGCTGAGACCGGTTTTTTAGGGGAGCCGATCGATCCTCTCTTTGAGGATCGCGAGCTTTTCGCGGATTTCCTGACCTCACCCTACACGGATGCGGAGCCCGGGTGTTGTCTGGTTCTGGAAACTTCCGAGGGGCGAATCGTGGGCTACATCCTGGGGTCACGAAGTTCGTGGAGGCACCATGCGTATCTGTTATGGCGATTTCCAGGTTGGTTGTTGAGGGCCGTGTTTGGATACTTTTTTTCCTATGGTGCGGACAGTCGCGCGTATCTTCGGTGGCTATTGTTTCGCGGCAAGAGGGAGACACCACCGACACCGGCCCACGGCGTGCATTTTCATATCAATCTCCTTCCCGAGGTGCGTGGATTAAGGGTTGGAAAAGCCTTGTTTGACACTTTTCTGGATCGGATGGCGGAGTTGGGCGAGAAGAGTGTGTTCGGTCAGGTGGTTGTGAAAGAGGATCGAAGAACGGAAAGAATGTTTGCACGTTTCGGATTTCAAATGACGGCCAGGTCCGAGGTGAGCAAATTCCAAAAAAAACAGAGCGAGCCTGTCTATCTTTGCACCCTTGTCCAGGCCCGGGATCGCACCCCGCCCCGACGGTCCCCACGACTTTTACTTTCCCTTCATGATTTTCATCCCGGTTCCAGGGCGCAGATCGAGGACCAGTTGGAGTTCTGTCTTTCGCGATGCCCCGGCCATGTTTCGATTCTGGTGATTCCACAGCACCACCATGGCGTCCGTGTGGAGAGCTGTTCCGAGAGTCTCAAGTTCTTGGGGCAATGTCAGGAGCAAGGTCACGATCTTGCCATTCACGGATTTTATCACGATCGCAAGGGTTTGCCGAAACGTTCGTGGTGGTGGACGCAATTCTACACCCAAAACGAGGCGGAGTTTTTCTCCTTGCCGATCGATGAGGCGGAGGGGCGAATCCGGGACGCCCGGGAGATCTGGAGACGGGAAGGCTGGCGAGCGAACGGATTTGTGGCGCCCGGTTGGCTTTATCCGCGACCCCTCGAAAAAAGTTTGGGGGATATGGGGTTCACCTACACCTGCACCTTGAGGGATCTGGTCCATTTGCCTTCGGGAAAGAGGGACAGGGCATGGGCGGGAGCTTATAGCCTAAGGTCGCCGTGGAGGCGCGGGTTGGCCAGGCTTTGGCATCCGATCTGGAGGGAGATGTGGGGTGGGAAGCCCGTGGTGCGATTGAGCCTCCATCCCCGGGATCTTGAGGTTCCTTTTGTGCGCAAACAGCTGGGCGTTTTTCTCGAAGAGTTGTCCGGCCAAGGTTACTCTTCCCACTCCTACGCCGACCATGTCCAAAGCTGACCTCCATCTTCACAGCCGGCATTCGGACCGGCCTTCCGAGTGGATTTTGCGGAAGCTGGGAATTCCCGACAGCCTATCGGATCCAAGAAAACTGTATGAGACATTGCGGGCCGCGGGTCATGATTTCGTCACCCTGACCGATCACAACACCCTGGGTGCGGCGCGTGAGTTGCGGGGGTTGGACGGCTTTATCCCAGGGATGGAGATCACCACGTATTTTCCCGAGGACCACTGCAAGGTTCACCTCCTCGCGTGGAACCTCAAGGAGGCCGAGGCGGGTGAGGTGGAGAGGTTGCGACCGAACCTCTATGAGTTGGCCAAGTTCCTTCGGGAGGAGGGAATCGTTCATGCGGTGGCTCATCCTTTGCTTCATCTGGATGGAAAAATGAAGCCGGAGCATTTTGAAAAGCTGATTCTTCTTTTCCAGGTTTTTGAAAGGGTGAACGGTTTGAGGGCACCCCTGGGGCAGGAGGTCGCCTATGCCTGCTGCTCAGCCCTGACGGAGGAGACAATCCGGCAGTTGGCGGAGCAGCATGGTTTGGAGCCGGTCGGCCGCACGCCATGGAGAAAAGCGTGGATGGGGGGCTCCAACGACCATTGCGGGTTGTACGCAGGGCAGGTTTGGACGGAGGTGGCTGGGGCTAAGGATGCGGAAACTTTTTTGCGAGGGGTGGAGCGGGGAGAGGCGATCGTCCACGGACAGGCGGGTGATCCTGCCCGGTTGGTCAACGGGCTGTTTCATGTGATCTTCGATTATCTGCGCAACAAGGTTGGAAACCGGGCGCCGCGAGGCTCCGACCTGCTGTTGCGCATCGCGAACCGTTTTCTGGCGGGAGAAAATCCGCTCGAGATCAGTTTCGTCGACAAGGCACGTTACGCTTTGGAGATGGTGACCAGCGGCAAGATCTTGGAGTTCTGGAAATCTCCCGAAGGGGGATTAAGCAAGGAGCTTTCCGCCTACCTGAGCCAGTCCTCCACGCGGGAGCAGCTTCAAAAGGTCTTGGAGTCGGAGCAGGTGCCGGAACGGCGGAGCTTCCGGTTGGCGTCCAAGGTGATGAACGATGTTGGGTTTCGAATTGTGACGCGGTTCATCGATAAGGTGGAAAAGGGGGACTTCCTGGGCGGCCTCGAGCCACTGGCCGGGGTGCTTCCCCTGGGTTTGGCGACCGCACCTTATCTTCACTCCTTCCATGCGTTGAGGAGTGACCGAAAGTTGTGGGGGCAGGTGACAGAAAGATTTCTGGGGGAGCGCCCAAAAAATCTTAAGAACCACAGAAAAGCGTGGTTTACCGACACGTTGGAGGATGTGAACGGGGTGGCTCGCACGATCCGCACGATGGCCAAGGCGGGGAGGGAATCAGGGGCCGACATCACGATTCTCACCAGCCGGCCCGGATTTTCCCCCGAGCCCGGAGTGATGAATTTTCAGCCGGTGGGGGTTTTCACCATTCCCGAGTACGATTTGCAGAAACTCAGCTTCCCGCCGATTCTGGAGGTGATCGATCACATCGCGCAGAGGGGATACACGGAGCTAATCCTGAGCACCCCCGGCCCGATGGGTTTGGCGGGCTTGATGGCTGCCAATGTGCTTGGGCTGAGGACGAGCGCGATTTATCACACCGATTTTCCCCAGTATGCGAGATTCCTGAGCGAAGATGACCCGATGGTGGAGGGTATAGCCTGGAACTACATGCACTGGTTTTACAGCCAGATGGATCGGGTCTATGTGAATTCGCAAAGTTATCTGGATCGCTGGGTGGAGCGGGGTCTGCCGCGCGAAAAGCTGGGAATTCTGCCCCGGGGGTTGGAGACGGAGCTGTTTTCAACCCGGCATCGCAAGGAGAATTTCTGGAAAAGCAGGGGCGCGACCGGAAAAGTGGCCCTTTATGTGGGGAGGGTTTCCAAGGAAAAGGAGCTCGATTTTCTTGCCCGGGTGGCTGACAAGATGCCCCCGAGCGCAGGAGTGACCTTTGCGTTTGTCGGGGAGGGCCCTTTTCTTGGGGAGTTGAAACGCAAACTTCCCCAAGGAATCTTTACGGGCGTGCTGCACGGGGAGGAGTTGGGGCAGGCCTATGCTTCCGCCGATCTTTTTGTTTTTCCAAGCACCACCGACACCTATGGGAATGTGGTTGTGGAGGCAATGGCTTCCGGTTTGCCCGTGGTTGTTTCGAATCAGGGTGGTCCTGCCGAACTACTGAGGGACCCTCAGGACGGTGAAAAAGTCATGGCGGGCGATCTCGCCAACTGGAGCGCAGCGATACAAAGGGTGGCGGGGAGGGAAAATGGTCCTGAGGAGAGGACAAAGCGAAGGGAGAGGACGGTTGCTGGTCGAAGCTGGCACGATGCATTTCAAACTTTCTGGAGGGATGCCCTTTTGTGAATAAGTTTGCCGTCAAATAGTTTGACGCTGAGCAGTTTCGAACGTTTTATTATGCGGTGTCTGATAGTCTGCCAAAACCGCCTTCGCCTCCTTTGCCGCCCGGGTCAGCTTTGCCGGTTGGTGCTCCAAAGCCTCCCACGCCTCCTTTCCTGCTCCCCCCAAGCCACCATTAGCTCCACCCGGTGTTGGGTTGAAGCCTCCCGCTCCTCTCGCTCCTCCCGTTCCAAAACCTCCGGTGGTCGCAGGAGCTCCGGCACCCTCCCTTGCTCCTGGCCTCAAAAAAGAGACGATGCGTTTGTCTCCTCCTGCTGCCCCCAAGCCTCCCATCCCCGGAGCACCCGCTCCTGCCGCGCCGCCCCCAGCTGCGCCGACGCCTGCCCCCAGACCTTCTGGCGTTACCCTTCCTCCTTTGCCGGGAGCGGCGAAGCCACCGGCAGATCTGAAAAAGGAGACGATGCGAATTTCCCTGCCGCCGAGACCTGCGGCGGGAGTCGCGGCTGGAGTGCCTGCAAAACCGGTGGCGGGTCCATCCCCAGCCGCAACTCAGGTTGCGAAACCGATTACGCCTGTCGCGGGAGCGGGAGGAGTTGTTTCAGCGACTCCCGGTGCTGGACAGAAAACAGGTTCAGGACCTGTGGGCTTGGCGACGGCCGCGCCCAAGGCCGGTGGGGCGGCAGTCGCGCGGACTGTCGTGGACAGCGACAGTGGCGGGACAGCGTTGGCGGTTGCTGCTCTCATCTCCTCCCTCGTTGCCTTTGGAATTGTTCTCCTGAGTTTTCTGGGTAAATAAAACCGATTATGACCGAGGGCAGCACGCTAACCTTAAACGAGTCGAATTTCGACGCCTTGGTGCTGAAGTCGTCCGTTCCCGTCCTTGTCGATTTCTGGGCGGAGTGGTGCGGGCCCTGCCGAATGATCGCGCCGCTGTTGGAGCAGATCGCCAAGGACCACCCGGGCAAGGTTGTCGTTGGAAAAGTGAATGTCGATAAGGAGCAGGCCCTTTCTGCCAAGTACGGAATTCAGTCGATCCCAGCTTTCTTCATTTTCAAGAACGGCTCGATTGCGGAGCAGTTCATCGGGGCTCAACACTCCCGCCAGAGCATCGAGGCCAAACTAGGCCTATAATTTTAAGACGGGGGACAGAGCGACTCAGGGTCGCATCGGGCGGATTTGGGGCAGGGGCTCAGGCGACGCCGAGAATCGTGTAGGTGCAACGGTAAAGCCCCGCAACGCGCTCCTCATCCCGCTTCACCTTGGCGCGAAGCACTTTTTCAAACATCTGTCTCTCGTAGTCCCGGATCATCGGGAACTGGTCGATGCAGTCGAGGATGGCCGAGTTAAATTCCGTGATCCGATGGGTCCTGGCTGAATTGTCAAAAGAGTATTCGGCCATATAGCCGTCCTCCTCCCGCAGTTGGGCCATGGCGCGGCAACGCGGTTCCCCGTCCAGCTTCTGCAGTTTGGTTTCGTACCGTTGGGTTTCCGCCTTGTAGATGTTGTGAAGAATCTTTTCGGGTCCCAAGGATCCGTAAATTTCCCTCACCGATTCCAGGATCTGAAGGCTGAACTGGGGATAGCGGCTCGGAAAGAATTCACGGGCTCCGTCGGTCAGACGATAGGCTTTTTCCGGCCTGCCCATGCCCTTGGGACGACGCCAGGTGTCCAAATATCCGTCACGTTCCAGTCCGATGCAGTGCTGCTTGATTCCCATGTAGGAGAGACCGACCCTCTGGCAAAGCTCTGCCACCGAGAGGCCCTGGCTTCGCTTAATTTCCCGGAGAATCGAGAGTTTCGGGTTGTGATTGTTTTTGGAAAGCAGCTTGGTCTTCATCCGAGGAGGAGAAATCATCACCAAGGCGTCACCTAAAATCAACACCTGAATTGAGATTATTCACTAGCCCTAACGGGACTCGAACCCGTGCACCGGCCTTGAGAGGGCCGTGTCCTAACCAGCTAGACGATAGGGCCTCAATTATTCAAAAATAGCGTGTTCGGTCGAGGGAGCAACCTCGGAGAAGCGTGTCGCGCAGGATTATTCGACTGTAACGGATTTTGCGAGGTTACGGGGCTTGTCGACATCCCGTCCAAGGGCGACGGCCGTATGGTAGGAAAAAAGTTGGAGCGGAATGACGTTGAGGATCGGTTGGAGCAGCTCGTGGGTCCTGGGAACGTGGAGCACCGCATCCGCCAATCCCTGAATTTTGGAATCGCCCTCCTCAGCCACGGCGATGACCGGGCCTCCCCTGGCTTTGATTTCCTGCAAACTGCCCAAATTTTTTTCATAAACCCCGTCTTGGGTTGCAACCAGGACGGTCGGGGTTTCCTTGTCGATCATGGCAATGACCCCGTGCTTGAGCTCCGCGCTTGGATAGCCCTCCGCATGAAGATAGGTGATCTCCTTCATCTTGAGGGCTCCCTCCAAAGCGATAGGGAAGTTGGCCAGGCGACCCAGGAACAGCATGGAACGGGAACGGGCGTACGTTTTGGCCACCCGGGCGACTGAATCGGACTGTTTCAGCGTCTGACGAACCTTTTCGGGAAGCTGGACAATGGCATCCAGCAGCTCCGCACCGTGGTTGGCGGAGAGTTGGTGGTGTCTCCCCAACAGCAGGCCCAGCAGGGCAAAAACCATGACCTGGGAGGTGAAGGACTTTGTTGCCGCGACACCGATTTCGGGTCCCGCGTGCATGTAGACTCCCCCATCACTTTCCCGGGCGATGGAGCTGGCCACATTGTTGCAAATTCCAAGACACGGATAGCCGCGGCGTTGGGCTTCCCGCAGGGCTCCCAGTGTGTCTGCGGTCTCGCCCGACTGACTGACGGCCAGAAAAAGGGTGTGTTGCGAAACCGGTGAGTCCCCGTATCGGAATTCGCTGGCGTGCTGCGTCTCGACAGGAATCTTGGCCAGATCCTCGATCAGGTATTTTCCGACCATTCCCGAGTGAAGGGCGGTTCCGCAACCTAGAACTGAGATTCGCTGGATTTGGCGAAGCTGCTCTGCGCTCATGTTCAGTCCGCCGAGCTTGGCGGTGCCTCCGTCGCGGTCGAGCCGGCCGCGGAACGCGTTCTCGATCGACTGCGGCTGCTCCATGATCTCCTTCAACATAAAGTGGGGATGGACTCCTTTGTCGGAATGGATCACCCCATTCTCAATCTCCTCCACCTCGATCTTCGTCAGGGATCCCAGGGGGGAAGCGACGTCGAAGCGGTCTGCGTAAAGTGCGACGATCTCCAGATCCTTCAAGATCACAACCCGATTGGTGTACGGGGCAAGGGCCTGGGTGTCGCTTGCCAGGAAGTTTTCCTTTTCACCGACCCCGATCACGAGGGGGCTTCCGCGTCTTGCGCCGACAACCATGCCGGGCAAGTCGGCGTGAAATACCGCGATGCCCAGGGTGCCGTGAATTTGATTGAAGGTATGGCGAACCGCCTCGAGGAGTCGTGCCTCCCCTTGGGTTCGGCTTTTCGAGTACGCGTCCCCAAGGCAGTGGGCCAAAACCTCGGTATCGGTTTCGGATTGGAACTTGTGGCCTGCTTTGATCAGCTTTTCCTTCAGTTCGATAAAGTTCTCGATCACCCCGTTGTGGACGAGGGCTAGTTTTCCGGACGCATCCAGGTGGGGATGGGCATTTGCATCGGTGGGGGCTCCGTGGGTGGCCCAGCGGGTGTGGCTGATGCCCATGGATCCGGAAACCGGTTTTGCCTGGCACGCTTTCGCGAGATTTTCGATCCGGCCGCTCTTTTTTCGGATTTCAACACCGTGACCCTTCAGGGTGGCGAGTCCGGCGGAGTCGTAGCCGCGGTACTCGAGCCGGCTCAAAGCCTCCAGCAGGATCGGCTGGGCATTTCTTGACCCCACATAGGCGACAATCCCGCACATCGTGAACTTGTTCTACCTTTGGGAAAGGATAGGGTCAAACGATGACCCAGCGCCGCTCCGGTAACCCTGACCAGGTGATCAGTGTGATCTTGGGGGGAGGCGAAGGGAACCGGCTTTTTCCCCTGACTGCGGAGCGGGCCAAGCCAGCCGTGCCGATCGCCGGAAAGTATCGGCTGGTCGACATTCCGATCAGCCTGAGCCTGAACTCAGGGATCAAACGTATTTTCCTTTTGACCCAGTACTTGAGTTCCTCGCTCCATCGTCACGTCCAGCAGAGCTACCGTTTTGACGACTTTATTCCACGCGGATTTATCGAGATTGTGGCCGCTCAAAAAACGCGTGGGGGGACCGAATGGTATCAGGGGACGGCGGATGCGGTTCGGCAGGGATTGATTCATTTCGACAATCATCCGCACGACTACGTCCTCATCCTTTCAGGAGACCAGCTGTACCGGATGGATTTTCGCGAAATGTTGGAGCAGCACATCTCATCCGGGTCGGAAATCACGATTGCCACCCTTCCGGTGGGCCGACAGACGGCTCCCGGATTGGGAATCCTGAAGGCGGATGACCAGCATCGGATCACCGAGTTTGTCGAGAAACCCAAGGATCCCGCCGTTCTGGCCTCCATGGAGAGTGGCTCTGCCTTGCCGAAGGACCGGCCCTTTCTTGCCTCCATGGGGATTTACATTTTCAATCGTGACACGTTGCGGGAGTGCCTGGATGGGAATGACGGGAAAGATTTCGGGAAAAACATTCTACCTGCGGCCATCGATAGCAAGAAGGTTTCCGCTTTCATCCATAACGGGTACTGGGAGGATATTGGAACAATCGGGGCCTTTTATCAGGCAAACTTGGATCTTCTCGCCCCAGAGCCGAAGTTTGATTTCGGATTAGGCTCGGCACCGATCTACACACGTGCCCGATTCCTGCCGGGTTCGGTGGTCGAGGATTGCGAGGTGATACGGGCGATTGTTTCCGATGGGTGCGTGATTCGAAAAAGTATTCTGGATCAGGCTGTGATCGGGATTCGGTCACGGGTTGGGACGGGGTGCCAGATTCGCCGCTCTGTGCTGATGGGGGCGGACTACTACGAGACCCCCGGCCAGCAGGAGGAGAACCGAAAGAGGCAGAGACC
Source organism: Verrucomicrobiota bacterium (assembly GCA_009927835.1). Taxonomy (GTDB): domain Bacteria; phylum Verrucomicrobiota; class Verrucomicrobiia; order Methylacidiphilales; family Verrucolacustridaceae; genus Verrucolacustris. The sequence goes on from RFMG01000087.1 coordinate 30,642, forward strand.
TGCCATCGGCATAGGGGAGGGAACGTTGATCGAGGATGCCATTATCGACAAGAACGTGAGGATTGGTCGGAACGTGCGGATCGGTGCAGCGGGAAAGGAGCGGAACATGGATGGAAAAAGCTTTTACGTCC
>RFMG01000153.1 GCA_009927835.1 Verrucomicrobiota bacterium
CCCCCTATCGACCCCGTCGCGATACCATGCCTTGGCGTCTGCGCCGAAGCTGGAAAAACAAGGAGCGCTTTCCTCGTCACCCACGATCGGGAGACTCCTCCGATTCATCGCGGGGCGGAAGGTAGTTTTCAACGAGCAGGAAAGAAGTGCTCTTTCCCAGGCCCGGGTTCGTGCCTCATCAAAACCCCTAGCCGCCAAAGGCCATGGAAATTCTTTCCCCGACCCAGGCAAGAACCAAACCGCCCGCCACACTAGCAAAAACATATCCCCAAGCCGTAAGGGTTTCCCCTCGTCGAAAAAGTTGTATCGTCTCAAGACTGAAGGCGGAAAAGGTGGTGAACCCGCCCAAAAATCCGGTCACCAACAAATGTTTCATGTGGAGACCCATGAACCACCTGTCGGAAACCCATCCATAGATCAGCCCCACGAACAGACATCCCATCCAGTTCACCGCCAAGGTGCCCCACGGTATTCTTTCGTTGGGGAAAAGATGGATCACCCACGCACCCACGGTGAACCGCAACAAAGAGGCGATCCCACCTCCTAACATCGCCGCTGCGCCGTGACGGATCAGCTCAGGGTTCATTTTCGAAACAAGCCCTTGGCATAGGAAATTCCCGAAAGCCAGCTTCCCACAACCAGGATCACCCCGAAACAAAGCTTTCCAAGGTGTGGCAAAAAAGCCGCAACCAAGGTCATGTCATCCCCTCTTTCCCCCACGGCCTGGATCAGGGCTCCGCAAAAAAGAATTGTCCCGCTGAGCGCAACGAGCATTTCCAGCGAACCGCGAACACGGCTCCCCGTGCGAAAGGTGCCCAAACCGGGCAGGACGGTTGCATTCAAGCCCATGCAGTTCCTGACCCACTCGGTGTTAGCGAGGATCGGAGGCTCGGAAGATTTGCTCATACGCGACCATCGTGGCCAGAAAAGTCACCGGAATTGTGACAAAGAGTCCGACGAGGAGGCAGAGAATGCCCAAAAGATTGATGGCCCCCAGAATCAAAAGCAGTCCCAGATACGGCCAGAAGTTTTTTCTGACTCCGCGCCAACTCAAGGTCATGGCGGTCCAAAAGTCGGACATGCTGCAAGCCGCCAGCGGGACAGCCAGAGACCAGCAGATCAGGAGATACATCATTCCCATGAATCCGGCCAAAAGGGGCAGACCCATTCCCAACAGGAGAGACGGGTGCTCCGCCAACTTTTCCGCCACCACTCCTGAAGCTCCAAACAGGGCAGCGGCAGGGATCAGGGCCAAAAGAAAGGGCCCGAAAGCCAGCAAGCTGGAGACGGTGGTCGCCAGGAAGCAGGGCAAAAAACGATCTTTGACAGTTTCCGTGACGTCTCGGACCCCTCCGGGATGTCCCTTAAGATTTTGGAGGCAAAACTGGTAAACCCCGCCCAGGATTGGGCCGTTCAACAAGAAGGCCAACAACGCGCCTGCCAACGGGATGCTATTGAGGAGAAATTGCCCAAAAAAAACAATCCCGATAACTCCAGTGATTTTCCAGGGATCCTGGCGGTACACTTGCCAGGAGCGGTGAAGGCAATGACCCACGCCGAGCTCTCCCGGCTCTGACAAGGCGGTGGGTGCGGGACGCGTGGAGATCCTGGGGGGAGTACTCTGTGGAGCGGGGAAAAATTCGCTCAACGACCCCAACTCCACCCACTCCCCGCTTCCCTCCGGTTTGATCTTCGTTCGCTCATCCGCACGCCCCTCCCTGATCCAACGACGGATTTCATCCACCGTCACCGGCCCATAGGTTTTGGAATCTCCGCCAATGATCGAGTACATGCTTCATCTTTGAAGCGATTCAACAACCCCACAAGTTCCTTTTTCTTATCCACATTTTAATCTCAGGGTGGCAACGATGTTGATTGCCCTATCCCTTCCCATGGCCAATAACGAAAACATGCGCCGGTCTCTCTTTCCGTTTGCCATTTTGTGGCTTTCCCTCGCGCTGGCGCGTTCCGCACCTCCGATGGAAACCCCCTCACAACCCTTCGATTTTGACTCGTATCGAAGAAACCCCATCGAAGCGAAGCGGAAAGCGACCTACGCGGCGGAGGGTCGTGATCTGCAGCAAAATCTTCTTGCAGGCAAAAAAGGGGGGAAATCGGATATTTCAAAAGAGGCTGCGGATCTTTTCCCTGCGATGGAGAGTATCCCGCTCAGGGTCGAACCCCAGCCGCTGCCCACCCCTCGGGAGCTGACGGATCAGGTAACCGCGAATCGTTGCGGCCAGGACTCCAAAGGTCGGATCGATCTTCTCGCCCGCTCCAAAGTGGCAAAAGAGCTGAATCTGTCCTCCATGTCGGAGAGCGATTACGAGCTGTACGCAACCCAGATGCAAAACGATCACCAGGAGAGGCCGGAAAAACCGAACCTGCTCAACCCTATGCCTACTGTAACCAATCTCAAGACCGATGGTCCGGCCCATGCTTATTCGGTAACCCAAGCCGGGATCGGAGCACGTGCAAAAACAGGTTCAAACCAGAACCCCTTTGATGATGCGATACGATTTCTCCGTCTCGATCAACCTGTGACACATGGGGAAGATCCCATACCCGCGGCCGCAAAAAAAACCGCCGCCCCCGCCACGCCTCCCCCCGCAACGTCCGCAACTCAGGCCAGTCCGTCAGCGGGCTCCTACTAACCCACTCCGACACACGAAAAAGCGGATTGGCCTGCAAGCCGATCCTCCCGTAGGTTGATAGCTTCTGGTGCGGTGGCAGAGT
>RFMG01000214.1 GCA_009927835.1 Verrucomicrobiota bacterium
TCGGGTATTTTCACTGGTCCCTGACCGACAACTACGAGTGGGGGACCTACGACCCCAGGTTCGGGCTCTTTGGAATTGATTTCAACTCCCCGGAGCTGACGAGGATTCCCAGGGACGAGGGGGGAGATATTCCTTGGGAGACGTATGCCGAAATGGTCGCCCGGGACAAAAAGAGTTAGAGAGGCACGGGGGCGGCGGGCTGGCCGTCTGCCGAGGGTGGCGGAATCCGATAGGTAATACGGCCCTTGGTGAGATCGTAGGGGGACATTTCCATTTTCACCTTGTTTCCAATGTTCAGGCGGATGTAGTTCTTGCGCATCTTGCCCGAAATGTGCGCCAAAACAGTATGGCCATTGACGAGCTCCACACGAAAGAGGGTGCCCTTGAGCACCGACTTTACGACACCCTCCACTTCAACAACCTCTCCTGCCATAGAGGCGTATCGTAAGTGAATGAGAAGGGAATAGGAACCTTTTTTGGGGCGAAATTAAACTTTTTCGTGAATTCCGCACTCCCGTTTCCATCCAAAGTGGCGGAGTTCCGAGGGATTTGCGACTTCATCCAGTCGCTTTGTTGTCACCCGGTCACCGATCGAGACATACCCTTGCGACCAGAGGGGGTGATAGGGAAGGGAGTGCAAGCGCAGGTACTCACCGATCTGACGGTCGCTCCACTCAAGAATCGGCAGAAGTTTGAGTCGGGATTGGGATGTGGAGAGAACCGACAGCTTCTCTCTCGACTCCGAGGAGCCTCGTCGTAGGCCCGCAATCCAAAGGGAGGGATTCATTTCGGAGAGGGCCCGGCGCATCGGCTCCACCCGGATGATTTCATGAAACTTCTCGAGCCCTGTTGGACCCATTTCCCATAAACGGCCGAATTCGGTCTCAATTTCCAAGGGGGTAAGACGTGGACGCACCGTTGTCAGGTTGAGATTCAGCTTTTTGTGCAACTCCTTCGCAAAATGGAGCGTTTCGGGGAAGTGGTATCCCGTATCGATAAAGAGAACAGGCAAGGTGGGAATTCGTTGGGTCGCAAGATGCAGCAGCGCGGCCGATTGCGCGCCAAAGGAGGTGGTCAATACCAGCTGATCCGGATCGTGCCTTGCGGCCCAGTCCAATCGCTCCTCTGCAGATTTTGAATCCAGATCAGGAATGCTTGGCGAAGGCAGCTTTACCTTTGTTTTTGAACCGAGATTCATACTTGCAATATAATCGATATCCATACAAAGTCTATCATTTATGTCTTATTTGCAAAAGCTTGAGGATCAGAGCATTTATATATTTCGCGAGGCTTTCGCGAATTTTAGGAATATGGCTATGCCTTGGTCTATGGGCAAGGATTCGAACACTCTGATCTGGTTGGCCAAGAAGGCTTTTGCAGGAAAGATTCCATTTCCGCTGGTTCATATCGACACCACGTATGAATTTCCCGAAATGTTGGCGTTCCGGGAGTGGGCTCGGAAGCATTATGAGATCGATCTGATTGTGATTGTGAACGAGGAGGCCCGGAGGCGTGGAATCGGATACGAGACGCATGATCCGGTCACGGTAACGCATGAGTTAAAGTCGATGGCCCTTCAGCAGGCACTGGCAAAGTACAAGTGGGATGCGCTCGTCACGGGAATCCGGAGGGATGAGGATTCGACCCGGGCAAAGGAGCGCTACTTTTCCCCGCGGACAGCGGACAACGAGTGGGAGTATCGGGATCAACCTCCCGAATTTTGGGGACAGTTCACCACCGCGGTAAAAGAGGGGGAGCACGTTCGGGTGCAACCGCTGTTGGACTGGACGGAGTTGGATATTTGGGAATATGTCCGTCGGGAGGGGATTCCGATTCCCAAAATGTATTTCGCCCAAAATGGCCGCCGGTATCGCTCGTTGGGGTGTTGGCCCATCACGAAATCGATTGAGAGCTCGGTCGATACCTTGGAGGGGATTGTGGAGGAGCTAAAAACAACCAAAACCTCGGAAAGGGCGGGGCGTGCCCAGGATCATCACGAGCGAAATGCCATGCAAAAGTTGCGTGCGAAGGGATTCATGTGAGCCAAGGGGTTCCGATGCCACCCGCACCCCGGCCTGTGCCGCAGGATTATGTCCCCGCTTTTTTTCCGAAGAGACAGGGTGGGGCCCGGGCAGCGGGTGGTCCGGAGGAGCCACGCACCAGCATTGTCGTGGTGGGGCACGTGGATCATGGAAAGTCCACGCTGATCGGCAGGCTTCTCGCGGACACCGGCTCCTTGCCGGAGGGTAAGCTGGAGGCTGCGGAAAAAGCCTCCCGGGAGGAGGGGATGCCTCTGGAGTATGCGTTTCTCCTGGACTCGTTTCTTGAAGAACAGGCACAGAATATCACCATCGACACCACGAGGATCGGCTTCCGCCACCAAGGGCAATCCTTTGAAATCATCGATGCGCCGGGTCATCGGGAATTCATCAAAAACATGGTGACAGGCGCGGCGGCGGCGGAGGAGGCGATCCTCTTGATCGACGCGCAAGAGGGATTGAAGGAGCAAACCAGAAGGCACGGTCTCCTTCTCTCCCTCTTGGGGGTGTCCCGTGTGATCGTCGCTGTCAATAAGATGGACCTCGTGGAGTGGAGAGAGGACCGATTTCGTGCCCTCGAAAAGGAGATTCGGGGGTATCTGGGGGGACTCAAAATTATTCCACGACAGGTCATCCCCATTTCCGCCCGCGAAGGAGCCATGGTGATGCGAAGAGAGAATCGCCATCTCGCTTGGTGGTCGGGGCCGACCCTGTTGGAGGCTCTTTTGTCTGATGCTGGAAAAAGCCGCCTTTCTTCCGATGGTCCCCTGCGTTTCTCGGTTCAGGATGTTTACCGGTTTGATGCCAGGCGTGTGATCGCAGGAAAACTGGAAAGCGGACGGATTCGGGTCGGAGACCCGGTCATTTTCTTTCCGGACCGGAAAGCCAGCCGAATTCAAAGGATCGAATCATGGGGGGAGGACACCCCATTGAACGAGGTGGGTCCCGGGCAGAGCGTGGCGGTGACGTTGGAGGAGCAAATCTTTGTCGAGCGTGGGCATGTGGCCGCCTTGCCGGATGATCCTCCTGTTGAATCCCGTGAGGTCCGTGCCCGCATTTTCTGGCTGGATACGGAGCCCTTGCGGCTGCAGGCCCCCGTGACGCTCCGGCTTGGCACCCAGTCTGTCGAAGCCCGGTTGGTGGCAATCGATCGGGTTGTGGACGCGGAGAAACTTGAGGCTGCTAAGGACACCCGCGAAGAAGTGGCGCGATTTGAGGTGGCGGAGGTGCGCCTCCGTTGCCGTCGGCCTTTGGTTTACGATTCCCACGATCGGGTTTGTGCCACCGGGCGGTTCGCGCTGCAGCGCGGCTCACGAATCGGAGGCGGGGGAATCATCACGTTCGCCGAATATCCCGCGTCCCTCGCCAAAGCCGTCCGAGGGGAACATCTGACGTGGACCGAGGGACGCGTGTCGCAGGAGGCGCGGGCCGGACACTTCGGGCACGAAGGGGCGGTGATTTGGTTGACGGGACTCTCGGGCTCGGGGAAGTCGACCCTTGCGGTGGCGCTGGAGAGTCTCCTGTTTCGTCGAGGGATCGGAACGATGGTGCTGGATGGGGACAATCTTCGGCACGGCTTGTGTGCCGACCTGGGGTTCAGTCTGGAGGACCGGGCTGAAAATATCCGAAGGGCGGGGGAGGTGGCCAAACTGATGGCGGAATCCGGCCTGGTGGTCATCAGCTCCCTCATCTCTCCGTTGAAAAAGGAGCGCGAATCGGTCCGAGCCTCTTGCCATGCCGCAGGAATATCTTTTTCGGAAATTTTTATCAACGCCTCGATCGCGGAATGCGAAAGGCGGGATCCGCGTGGCCTTTATCAAAAGGCCCGCAAAGGGGAAATCAAGGGTTTTACGGGAATCGACTCTCCCTACGAAATCCCGGAGCTCCCCGATCTGATCCTGGAGACTGGAAAAGAAAAAGTGGCAGAGTCCGTTGAACGGCTCTTGACCCACGTATTGAATTTGGTTCGTTTGAAAGAGGAGGACCGGGAGGGGGCTGCGGGGCCCGGAGGGCAGATTTAACCGCTGATTCGCGGTAGCAGGGACCAGTTCCCTTCATCCCATCGAGCCGTACCCGCACTCGCCCGCATCAACCGGTCCCGTAGGGCGGGAGCCCATGAGGAGTCGGGTATGGGATCGATCAGGATCGCTGAGCTTCCCGCTCTGTCTGCATTACGGAGAGTTTTGTAAAGATTCTGGGCTGCTGTGGAGGGTTGCTGGTCGGGGGCCAAAATCTGGACATTTGCAATTACGGATCCCGAAGCGGGTCCGTAAACGATGTACTGGTAGCGGGATTCAAAGTTCCGGATGGGGAGTGCGCAGAGGTAGAGAGGTGTCTTTGGCGCATAGTGGTGGGCCAGCATGCCAGGAGATTCCGTGGGTCGGTCAGGCTTGGCTAGGGAGGATCTTTGTGAGACCGAAACGTTCAGAATCCCTGAAATCTGATCTGCCGCGATGGATCCTGGACGCAAAATTTCCGGCGTGGGGCCACACAAAGAGAGGACGGTGGATTCGATCCCATTCGAGCATGCACCTCCATCCAAAATCAGGGGAATCTTGCCTTCCAACTCCTGAAGGACGGCGGACGCCTCGGTCGGGCTGATGCGTCCGAAGCGGTTCGCGCTGGGTGCCGCCAAGGGATGACCGAACTCCCCCAGAAGGCGTTGGGCATCGGGATGGGATGGAAAACGGATGGCTACCGTATCAAGTTTCGCGGTCACCTCGGCCGGGACATGGGACCCCTTTCGCAGGATAAGGGTCAGAGGACCCGGCCAAAACTTCATGGTTAAAAGGCGGGCCGATGCGGGAATCGGTTCGGCGACTATTCCTGCCCGGGCAGTGGATTCCAGATCGGAGGAGGGCAGATGAAGGATGAGCGGGTCGGTGGAGGGTCTTCCCTTGGCTTGAAAGATCTTTTTCACGGTCTCGGAGTGGAGGCCATGTCCGCCCAGCCCGTAGACCGTTTCCGTAGGAAAGGCCACCAGATCACCACCCCGCAAGATCCGGCAAGCCTCACGGATGGCTGCATCGGAGACAGGGAGGATGCGGGTTTTCATCCCGGAAGATTACGGGGAAAGCCGTTGAGTGAAAAGAGAGGGGAGTTTTCCTCGACTTAGGCCCATCCCGGATTGCACGCTGATCGGATGGAACTTTCTGAAAAAGATTGGCAGGCGGTCGTCCGGGAAGCTGCTGCCCGTGCGGTGGGGGAGGACGTGGGTCCGGACGATGTCACGACCCGACTTCTGATCCCGGAGGGAATCAAGGCGACCGGAACCCTTGTCGCGCGCGAGCCGTGTGTGCTGGCCGGAATGGATGTTGCCGAGGCGGTCTTTCGTGAAGTGGACGGGCAACTGAAGTGGGATGCCAAGGCCCGGGATGGCGAGAGGCTCTTGCCCGGCAGAAAGGTTGCCGAGGTGACAGGCTCCGCCCGTTCGGTCCTGACCGGGGAAAGGTGTGCGTTAAATTTTCTTCAGCGCCTTTCTGGAGTTGCGACCCTGACATCCGAATACGTGCAACAGACCGAGGGAACGTCAGCCAAGATCCTGGATACCCGAAAGACAACACCGGGTTTGCGGGCTTTGGAGAGGCAAGCCGTTCGTCTGGGGGGCGGGACGAACCATCGATCCGGTCTATACGACGGTATTCTGGTGAAGGAGAACCACCTCTCGCTTCTCACTCCTGGCGAGCTGCCCGAAATCCTTCGGAGGGCTTCCACCCATCATCCCGAGTACCCCATTGTGGTGGAAGCGGACAACATTGAATTGGCGACAAGGTTGCTCCAGCTTCCCATTCGGAGAGTCCTTCTGGACAACATGAACCAGGACCAGGTGAAGCAAATTGTTTCGATCCGGAACAAGGTGAATTCGAAGGTGGAAATCGAGGTTTCCGGCGGTGTGACTTTGGAGAGTGCGAAAGTGTTCGCCCGCTGCGGGGTGGAGTGGATCAGCGTCGGGAGGATAACCCACAGCGCCAGATCGATCGACTTTAGCCTCGACCTGGAACGTCGATAGCGGGAGGGCTATTTTTTTGCGGCGGGAGGAGTGGAGCCGCCCGGTTGGTTCATCTGGATATTGAACTGGGTCACAATCTCCTTCGCCTCGTTGTTCGTTAAGCTCAAACGCATCAGATCCTTGGCGAGGTTTTCAAGTTTGTCGGACACCGTTTTATACCGATTGATGGCTTGTGCGGCGTTTACGGTGGTCTGGCTTACCGCCTGACGCTCCTTGATGATGGAGACAAGTTGAACGAGGTTGACCAAAAGAAAAGCACCCAAGACTGTGACCAAAGGCCAGACACAGGAGACAGGGGACTCTTGAGACAGGTTATCGTCGTTCATGGGTTTGCTTTCTCATCCAGTTTCACATTGAGCTCATGTTTTTTAAGGATTTCCTTGAATGCAGGATCCTTTTCACCAGCCATGGCAATTCGAATGCTCAGATTTCGCAGAACAGTTTCCATCTGTGGGCCATTGGCCACTTGAGCCTGCACAGCTTGAATCTGGGAGATCGCTCCCCGCGTGCTT
>RFMG01000055.1 GCA_009927835.1 Verrucomicrobiota bacterium
GTGGTCGATCCCCCTGCATCCCGTGCCCGCGGCGGAGGGGATGTCGGCGAAGACGAACTTCTTTCGGGGGGCGATCGCGGTCGCGGCCAACGGTATCCCCATTTTCAATCCGATCAAAAACGATGGGAAAACGGATACCTTCTTGGCGGGGGAGTTGGATGAATATGGGGGGCATGCCGGCCGGGCGGACGATTACCACTACCATGTGGCGCCTTGGCAATTGGCGGAGAGGTTGGGGCCGAGCCTGCCTTTGGCCTACGCTCTGGATGGGTATCCCATCTACGGGTTGAGCGAGCCGGACGGCAGTCCGGTCACGGGCCTGGACTCTTTCCACGGGCATACCAATGTCACGGGGGAGTATCACTACCACGCGAGCAAAAGTTACCCCTACATCAACGGGGGATTCCACGGGCAGGTCTCGGTTCGGGGCGGGGCGGTCGATCCACAACCCAACGCCACCCCGGTTCGGGAGGCGACCGCTCCATTGCCCGGGGCGAAGATCACAGGATTTGAGATGTCGGCGGATAAGAAAAAATACCAGCTGGAGTACCTGCAAAACGGGAAAAAAGGCGCGGTGAACTATGAGATTCTCTCCGGCGGAGATGTTCATTTCACCGTCAAAAATCCGGATGGAACGACCTCCGAATCGAGCGGAAGGCAGGGGCACAAAGGCGGGAGCGGTAACCGACCGCCACCGCCGGAGGAAAATCAGAGATCGGGTGGGCCACCGATCGAGGCGAAGGGTCAGCCCCGAAAGCCATGGATCGAAAATCATCTGAAGGAAATGGATGGGAATCAGGATGGCAAGTTGAGTCAGGAGGAGATGATGGCGGAAGTGAACAGGACCTTTACGGGATATGATGCGGATCGAAACGGGCAGATCAGTCAAGACGAGGCAAACGGACCGGGAGTCCGCTCCGCCATGGCCGGTTTTGTGAAACAGCATTTTGCCGAGGTGGACAAGGACGGGAATGGGTCAATTTCAATGGAGGAGTTGAAGGCCCTGGCGATGAAGATGTGGGAGAAGTATGCCGAGGGATCCGGTCGGGGCTCCAAGAAAACGCCCCCGCCGTCGCCGCAGCCATGAAGTTGCCTTGGTTTTTGTCGTCCCTCCTGGTTTTTGCTTTCTGTCTGCAGGCCGAAAATCGTCCGAATGTGGTGGTGATCGTGTCGGACGACGAGGGGTGGGGCGACATCGGCTGGAACAACCCCGAGGTCAAGACTCCCAACTTAGATCGTCTGGCTGAGGAGGGGGTTCGGCTGGATCGTTTTTATGCGAATCCCATCTGCAGCGTCACCCGGGCGGCCCTGATGACCGGAATGCACACCTTGCGAACCGGGGTGGAAAATTTTTCGGGCTTGGATCTCAAATATCAGACGCTTCCCCAGGCCCTGAAGGAGGCGGGCTATCAGACCTGGATGTGCGGCAAATGGCATTTGGGGGGGGATCGGGAAAACAGTCATCCGGAATCGGAATATCTCCCCACGAATCGTGGATTCGATCATCACTATGGGCTTTTGGGT
>RFMG01000131.1 GCA_009927835.1 Verrucomicrobiota bacterium
GCGTTTTTTCCATAATAGGACTGGGGCAAGGGCACCTGCTGTTGCCAGGCGGTGATCCCCACCATCATGGGATGCGCCGGCATGCCATCCGAACCCACATAAAGATATTGATCATCCCAATCCACGAGGACGGATTCCGGAAATTTCAGAAAAGGCTCCGCCGTCTTGGGCGCCGCATCCTTGTGAACGGCCATCTGCCTTTTCATCGCCTGATAATCCGCCTCCTCAATCAAATGGGCATGCGCCTCTTTGGCCCCACCGAGAAGCAAAACCGCAACCACCAAGCCGAGAAGGAACCTCATGGAGAAGGTGGACCTCCCCCACCCTGTCCACCGGGAGGAGGCAACGACTTCGCCTCCTCTCCATCAATGAAACCATCCCCATTGGTGTCATGTTGGGAAAAGTTGGCCTTCATCATCGGGGGCGCCTCATCCATCGAAATTTTCCCGTCCCCGTTTTTATCAAACCGCTGGATCGGATCTCCCCGGCCCGACCTCGGGTCCTGACCCTTGCCTCCCGGCCCCGAATTTCGCCCGCCTCCTCCCGGTCCTCCCCCGGGCGGACCCCGTTGAAAACTTGGATCCGGAGTGCCCTTCAGCTTTCGCGGGTAAAAAGGATACTCGGCCGTGGCCACGTAAAAATAGGTCCCCTCGGGATATTCCGGCGTCTTCCCCACCCGGCCATTGGCCTCATCCAGATCACCCGATCCGGAAACAAACTCATAATCCTGCTCGTAAGTTCCATCATATCGCCCCCCCGGGCCCGCCGTTCCGCCCGGCCGTTCCCCGCTTTTCAACCGGTAACTGGAACGATTTTCCGAGGTCTGGGCGTAGATGGGGAAGCCATCGGCCGCATAGCCGATGAGCTTGGGCGGGTTCCCGGTGCCGAGAGTCGCCATCAGCCCGGTGGGAATTCCGTGATAATGATACGCCCCGTTGGGCTGCACATGGGCATTGTTCTGATCCAAACCGAGACTCCTCTTTCCCCCGATCGCCTCGATATGCCAACCCGAGGTTCGGTCGTTCTTCCAGTACTCCGCCGTGCCTGGGTCAAAGGGCACCCCGTTCACCGCCACCCCGATCGCCTGCTGTTTGAGTTGGGTAAATGTTGCATTCGTCTTCGGATGAAGGGGCATGCGGAAACGATAACTCTGAGCCGAGGCCGCGTTGGGACAGCCGGGACCAGGAAATTGCCCGATCTCATGATTGGGAACCCCGTTGGCCTGGATCACCCGATACTCTCCCTCGGTGGTGATGCTCACCTGCGGGGCAGGCAGCGAAGAAGCTACACCCGCTGCGGTCACGATATCCCCTTCGTGGCCTGGATGAGCGAGGACATGCCCGACGAAAACAAGACCCAGGCCACCAAGACAAAGCCTTCGATAAAAATGAGAGGTCATATGGATTAGACTAGGCAAATCAGAAAAGGGTTCGCCCCTTGAAATCATGCCTGGCCCCGCTCCCTTATCCCTTACGGACAGGGAGATGCACTTCCGATCTCTTCAAAAACCAGATCATAAAGGGGCTGTTCCAATACACCGCGTACGGCTCTCCCGCCGGTTTCCACCCCGGCTGCGACTTGATCCATTCTCTCAATTTTTGGGCATTCTCCTCAAAACTTTTCTTGGAATATCCCCCCCGTATCCCGATCGAGGCCACCACCCGCTCCTCCACCTCACGCCGTCTCACCCCGCCCGGCAAGACAAGATCCGTTCTCTTTGCCGATTTCGGATCGAGGTAAAAAATCATCGATCCGGGCCGAATTCCCGCCTCGACCGGGGTGGTCATCGGAACCCGATTGCTCTGGATCGCCTCAAACAAACGCCGAAACAACCCGTTGTTTTCCCGAAAATACTCCCCGTCCGACCTCGCCTCCAACAACACCCCCGCCGGCAAAGTCTTCATCTCGCACACCCCCGGCTCCGTCATGGGATAAGCCTGCTCGTAGGCCTGGGCCAAACCGATCGAACCCAAAACGATCATCAGCGTGAAAATCGCATTCATTTTTCCAGGGGATTGATCACCTCCAAGAAGGAAAACTTTCGGAAATCCGTATCCGTGCTGTAGATCCGGTTCACCCCGTGCTGTCGTAAAAGGGTCGCCACGTGCGCGTCCGGCACCGCATTCCCCCGGACCGACATTTTTTCCACCACCTGCCCAAAATCCTCCCCGAAACTCGCCTCCTCCCCCACCACCCGGACGCGCGGCCAAGCCAACAATCCACGCACATTCGCCCAGGCCTGCCCCGGATCCAGCGGATTCCGGAAAATCGAGGGATGGGTCACGATCCGCTGATACCCGCACAGCACCGGCCAGGTCAGGCAAAACAGATCCGGATCCCTCTGCCGCTCCTCCAAAAAAGTCTTGGCCCGCGATTGCTCCGCCGATCCCTCGTTCGAGGCAAACACCAGCAGATTGACGTCCACCGAATAACTCACGACTCCCCCATCGCCCGGTAGACCGCTTCCTTGTCGGATAAATTCACCTTCGGGCCCAGAGGCTGACTGCGCCAATGGAATTTCCGCGGTGCCGCCTCAACCCGGCTCCGCTGCTTCTCCCGCAAGCCCTCCGCCAAAATCTGCGACGCCAACTCCCCCAGCGTCCTGCCCTCTTTTTTCTGCAAAGCCTTCAACTCCTCCAGCACCGGCTTGGCCAAATCCAAGGTTGTCCTCATTGGGAAATTCTAAACTTTATACATCAGATGTCAAATTACAAACATCACGCATCAAATTCCCGGATCCAACACCTTTCCGCTGATCGGCCACGGCAGAGGCCCCTCCAGCGGGCGATGCGCCTCCAAAAGACCGGGTCCCTCCTCCTTCCCCTTCGCATAACTCAGCCGCAACATCTCCATCTTCGCATCCATGTTGTCGATATGGTGGAGAAGAAAAGCCTCGGGCGTCTTCGGCGCCACCGGCGACCCAAACTCCTTCGTGCCGTGGTGGGATGCGATCAGATGGAGAAGATGATCCCGCAACTCCTCGGAAGCCGGCTTCAACTCCGACCACGACTTTTCCCTCCGCCGCCTCTCCCTCCCGCCAGAGAGCGTTGGCCACCTCGATCCCCAGGGAAATGTGCCCGATCAGCTCCCCTCGACGGCTGGCCACCGAGCCGAATCCCCTCTCCCCGGTGTCATTTTCCCAAAGTTTCCCCAAATCATGAAAGATTACCCCGGCCGCCAGGAGATCGCCGTCCACCTCCGGATAGAGCGGCGCCAAAACCTTGGCCACTTTCAGCATCTGGGCCGTGTGATCCAGCAATCCTCCCCTCCGCGCGTGGTGATTCTTGCGGGCCGCCGCCGCCCGCCTCCATTTTTCCGGAAATTTTTCCAACGCCCGCACGCAGATCCACCGCAAACGCGGATCCTGCATCTCCCGCGCCTGCTGGAGACAAAATTCCCAATGCCCCTCAATCTGTGCCCGACGCTCCTCTCCCCCCGCAAAAAAGGCCTCCACCTCCGCGGGTTTCAGGGCCCGGGCCGAAGGCCCCTCCACATTCGGACCGTAGTCGCTCGGTCCAAACACCCCCGTCAACTCGAGGCACTCGCCCACGTCCGCCGATTGGAAATAATCGTACGCCCCCGACCCGGAAAACAGGTTCAACCCCAAACGCTCGGTCTCGTCCGCCAGCTCAACCCGGAGAAAAGGTTTCCCATTTCTTGCCGTTTGCTCCCGCCGGGCGATCAGCTGCGCCCGCACGAAACCTTTCGCGGGTAAGGTCAGTTTTGAAAATTCACGCAGGGTCATCCGAGGGCCCCGCAATCCGAAGTCAGGACGGCCTGTTCCCGTGGGGTTCGCGGCCGTTTTTAACCACTAACCAAACCAGACCGCTCGCCACCGAGGCTGGTGCCGCCAACATGAAAAGGACACTCCATCCAAAACCCAACCCGGTCGAGTTCAGCCCCTTCGAAACCAGCTTCGTGCCGTTCGCCGTGTCCTCTTTCGTAAAACTATCCTTGCAGGTGGGGCAAGCCTCAGCGGATGGGATCCCGAACATCCCCATCGCTAGAGCGAAACACAGAGTGGTTCCCAACTTGCGCATCCTTGAAATTTACCCTCCCCTTCCGTCCCTCGCAAGTGCCTCGTGGGATGCCTCGACTTATCCTTTCCCCTTTTCTAAAATCACCTGATGGACAAGGCGTTGACCCAAAAGATTATCGATCGTCTTGCTCAGGCCAAACATCCCGTCCTCCTCGCCCATATTCGCCCCGACGGAGACGCGTTCGGGAGCGTCCTTGGACTCGCCCACACTCTCAGGGAACGGGGCCAGAATCCCAGCTGCCATATCGAGGGAGGGATGATTCCGATGTACCGGTTTCTCCCCGGGGCGGAACTTGTTCAAGACCTGCCCACCCAACTTCCCGAAAAGAGCGACTGCCTGATCGCCCTGGACACATCAACCCGGGAACGGCTGGGACAAAAAACCCTCTCGTGGCCCCAACCCATCGACATCGCCATCGACCACCACATCAGCAACCCAGGCTACGGAAAATTGAACCTGATCGTGCCCGAAATCCCCGCGACCGGCGGTGTGCTTTTTGAACTCTTCCAGCAGGCCGCGTGGAAAATCACCCCCGCTGCCGCCACCTGCCTTTACACCGGTCTCACCACCGATACCGGTTCCTTCCGCTACCGCGGAACCAACGCCCACACCCTTCGCGCCGCGGCTAATCTCGTAGAACTTGGCGCAGACCCGTCGGAAATAGCAAAACAGTGCTACTTATCGATTACCCACGAAAGGCATGCCCTTCGTAGGCTGGTTTCGGATACTATATCGATAAAGGATAATAAAAAGTCTGCTTTTCTTACTATTTTACCCGAGTTTTACATTAAAAGCGGTGCTAAAAGTGAGGATACCGAGGGAATCATTGAGGATGTTTCATCTATTCAAGGAGTTGAGGTCGCATCTCTGTTCGAGTTTATGCCCGATGGGGGTCTGCGCGTCAGTCTGAGGAGTAAGGGGAAGATCGACGTGAATTCGATCGCCTCCTCCTTCGGGGGTGGAGGACACCAGGCCGCCGCAGGAATCCGCTTTGCGAAAGATCCCGAGAAGAATCGTGACCTCGTCCTCTCCGCCATCTCCGCCGCCATCTCCGCCTTGAAAGACTGATTGTTCCCTCCGTCACTAATGACTAAACAAAAAAACACCCACCTCTTAGCCTTCAGTCTGTAGCCTATTCCCTCCAATCAATGATCCCCCAACTCGACGGCCTCCTTCTGGTCGACAAACCCCCGGGCCGAACCTCCCACGACATTGTCGACTTTGTTCGCCGGCGTTTTGGGCAGCGCAAGGTGGGCCATTGCGGCACCCTCGACCCCATCGCCACCGGCCTGCTCATGCTCGTCGTGGGTCGGGCCACCCGGGTCCAGGACCTCCTGATGGCCGAAGACAAGGAGTACGAGGGCACCCTCAAACTCGGTGAAACCACCGACACCCAGGACGCCGCAGGAAAAATCCTCGAATCCCGCCCCGTCCCCCCTCTGGATCAGACAGCCATCGAGGCCGCCTTCCAAAAGTTCTCGGGAGAGTTTGATCAAATTCCGCCGATGGTCTCCGCCATCAAGAAGGACGGCGTTCCCCTCTACAAGCTGGCGCGCGAGGGAAAGACGATCGACCGACCTCCCCGCAGGGTTCGCGTCGACAAGTTTGAGATTCTCGAAACCGCCCTCCCCACGATCCGCTTCCGGATCCACTGTACCAAGGGTTTCTATGTGCGAACCTACTGCCACGACCTCGGCGCCCTTTTCGGTTGCGGCGGCCATATGTCCGCGCTGACCCGAACCCGCAGTGGAAACTTCGAACTGTCCAAAGCGGTCCGCTGGCCCGATCTGGAATCTTCCGAAGGGGCCGATTATCTGGCCCGCCATCTTATCTCGCTTCCCGAAATTTCCCGCATCCGCCGCACGTGAACCTGGCCGACTCACTGGATCCCTCCCCGGCGGCAACATCGATCCGCCATCTGGCTCTCGGATTTTTCGACGGGCTGCACCTCGGGCATCAACGGGTGATTCTCGGGGGGAAAATTCCCCACCCTCCCGCCTCCACCGCCGTGCTCACTTTCCGCGATCACCCGCTTTCTGTGTTGCACCCGGAAAAGCATCCCGCCCTGATCACCGGGTTGCCCCACAAAATCCGGGTGCTCGAACGCTGGGGCATCGGTCTCACCATCGCCCTTCCCTTTGACGCGTCCCGCTCGCAACAGGAGCCCGGTGATTTTCTCCAGGAACTCGCCTCCGCCTTTCCCTTCTTGAAAACCGTGTCCGTGGGGCCCAACTGGCGGTTCGGAAAAAACCGCAGCGGGGACGTGGAGCTCCTCGCCCGTTGGTGTGCCGATCGCAAGATTCTGCTCGATAATCCCGATCCCGTCCTGCACGCGGGGTCGCGCATCAGCAGCAGCCGGATTCGTGACGCCATCCAAACGGGAAATCTCGATGAGGCCTCCGCCATGCTGGGTCGCCCCTTCACGATCCTCGGTCGGGTCGAAAGCGGGGAGGGTCGTGGCCAGGGCCTAGGCTTCCCGACCGCCAATCTTGCCACTCAGGACGAGTGCCTGCCGCCCGATGGTGTCTATGCCGGTCAAGCCATCCTTCCCGACGGACATCCACGCCCCGCGGCGATCAACGTGGGCACCTGCCCCACCTTCGGCGGAAAAAAACGAAAAGTGGAGGCCCACCTGCCGAATTTTTCCGAGCCCCTCCTCGGACAGGAAATCGATCTGGAGTTTCACCGTTTTCTTCGGCCGGAAAAGAAGTTCTCCGATGCAGGCTCCCTCGCCGAACAGATCCGGCGCGATGTCGCCGAACTTCTCCGCCGCTAATTTTTCAAAAATTCCGCTTCGTGCCGGATATCCTTGCCCGTGTACAGGTAGTACACCAGCTCGGCAATGTTCTTGGCATGGTCCGCCGCACGCTCAAAAAATCGGGCGACCAACATCAGATTCAGCGCGCGGGTGATCGTTTTTGGACTCTCGACCATGAAACAGGTCAACTCCCTCTCCAGCTGCCGGTTGATGTCATCCACCCGCACGTCCATCCGGATGATCTCCCCGCACTTGTCGGGCGCGATCTCCACAAACGCATCCGTGGCACCACGGATCATCGCCAACACGTCTGCCCCCATCCTGGGAATGTCCAACAGCGGCTTCAGGGGCGGCTCATCCATCAGAATCAGGCTTCTTCGGGCAATCGAAACCGCCTGATCCCCGATCCGCTCCAGGTCCCCCGACAGCTTGGAGGCCGCAAGCATCAGACGGCAGGCCAAGGCCACGGGGGCCTGGGTGGCCATGAAACCCGCCACCAACTCATCCACCTCCACCTCCAGACGGTCGATCTCCATGTCGTCCTGGATCGCCTTCTTGGCCTTTTCCGCGTCGCGTTCGACCAACGATTCCAGAGCCAGGCTCAAATTGTTGTGCGCCATGCTGGCCATGCGCAGGAGGGTCTCCCGGAGCACCAGCAAATCCCCGCGGAAATAACTGTGCACCCGCTCCAGTTTTTCCTCCGTCCCCTCGGGGGCTTTCGTTGTCATGCCCTAATCCGTACCCCCTCCATGGGACATGTCAATCGCTTGCGCTCCGTTATCCGAATCGACCGGAGATGTAATCCTCCGTCTGGGGCCGCGTCGGATTGGTGAACATCCTGTTGGTTTCACCGAACTCGATCAGCTCCCCCAGGTACATGAACGCGGTCATGTCCGAAATCCGCCCCGCCTGCTGAAGGTTGTGGGTCACAATCATCACCGTCACCCTCTTCTTCAGCTCCACGATCAGCTCCTCGATCTTGGAGGTCGCAATCGGATCGAGGGCGCTCGTCGGTTCGTCAAAAAGGACCACATCCGGGTCGGTCGCAATGGCGCGGGCAATGCACAGCCGCTGCTGTTGCCCGCCTGAAAGATGGTGCGCCATCTGGTGCAACCGGCTCTTGGCCTCCTCCCAGAGGGCCGCCTCCCGCAACGCCTTCTCCACCCTCTCGTCCAACTCCCTTCGATGGTTCACACCCTGAAGCCGCAGCCCGTACGCCACATTTTCATAGATGCTCTTGGGAAAGGGATTCGGTTTTTGAAACACCATGCCGAACCGCATCCGCACCTGAATCGGATCGACGCCGGCTCCCAGGATGTCGGTCCCATCCGGCTGCACCTGAATCGAACCCTCGTACCGGTTCCCGGGATAAAGGTCGTGCATTCGGTTGAGACAACGCAGCAGGGTCGTTTTTCCGCACCCCGACGGGCCGATCAACGCGGTGACTTGGAGAGCGGGCACATCCATGGTCACGCCACGCAGAACTTGGTGATTCCCGTAAAAGAAATTCAGTTCGCGGATCTGCACCTTGGCGGAGACCTTTGCCTCGGCGGAAAAAGGCTCCCTGCCCGAAAGGGATGCGGAGGGGGAGGCGCTTCTCACCACTGAATGTTCCTTTGGGCCCGTCTCCGGAGCAAGATCGCCGTGGTGTTCATGCTCAGGGTGATTCCGATCAGGATCAAACCCGCCGCGGCCGCATTCGACTGAAACTCCTCCCCCGGACGCGACACCCAATTGAACATCTGGATGGGCAGGGCGGTGAAGGGGGAAAAAAGCCAGTCGAACGAGACAAACGGGGGTTGGGACATCAGCGGGGCGGGTGGAAGAAATGCGATGAACGTCAGCGCTCCGATCGTGATCAAGGGGGCACTTTCCCCGATCGCGCGCGACATCGCCAAAATCACCCCCGTCGCGATCCCCCCCGTCGAGTAGGGAAGCAGGTGGTGCCAGACCGCCTGCCACCGCGTCGCCCCCAAGGCGAAGGCCGCCTCCCG
Source organism: Verrucomicrobiota bacterium (assembly GCA_009927835.1). Taxonomy (GTDB): domain Bacteria; phylum Verrucomicrobiota; class Verrucomicrobiia; order Methylacidiphilales; family Verrucolacustridaceae; genus Verrucolacustris. The sequence continues at coordinate 8,793 of RFMG01000131.1, forward strand.
AATGCTGGAGGGAATCGTCCGGAGCGACTCCCTCGTGGCCACAATCACGATCGGCAGGACGAGACAGGCCAGCGCCAACCCGCCCGACAACAGGCTTTGCCCGAAGCGGAACTGATACACAAAAAGTCCCAACGCCATCAAACCGTAGAGGATGGAGGGAACCCCCGCCAGGTTCGCGATGTTAATCTCGATGAAGGCGGTCCATCGGTTTTTGGGGGCGTACTCCTCCAGATAAATTCCCGCCGCCAGGCCAAAGGGGATCGCCACCCCGGCCGTCACCAGCATCAAAAGAAGGGTTCCCACCCAGGCGGAAAGAATGCCCGCCTCACCCGCCCGTCGGGAGGGGAAGGAGGCAAGAAACTGCCAGTCGATGCGCGACAGGCCGTGAACCGCAAGATTGAGCAGAAGAGCCCCCAAAACCCCCAGCGTCCCCAAGGTGAGGACCATCCCCACCAGACGGAATCGCTGATCGGACGCCCGCCGACGACGGCCCAGCATCTCCTGCTCGCGGTAAAACGTTTCAGATCGCACGGTGAAACCTCCTTCGCAATAAGTGGCCGGCCAGATTAAAGCCCAGGGTCATCAGAAAAAGGACGGCTCCCGTCGCAAAGATCGACTGGTATCCGATGCTGCCATGGGGCAGATCTCCCAAACTTACCTGGACGATGAATGCCGTCACCGTGGCGGCGGAGTCGATGGGATTCATGGTCAGCTTGGGTTGAAGCCCGGCCGCGATCGCCACGATCATCGTCTCCCCCACCGCCCGGGATATGGCCAAAACATACGCCGCCGCCAGACCGGAAAATGCCCCGGGAACAACCACCTGAAGAGCCACACCCAACTTGCCGTCGCCCAAGGCAAAAGCCCCCTCCCGCAACAGCATCGGGACACTTCTCATCGAATCCTCACCCAGGGAGGTCACATAGGGGACAATCATGATCCCCATCACCATGCCCGCGCTCAGCATCGAAAATTGCGGCAGATCCGGATAAATTTTTTGCAACAGAGGCGTGACCGTCAAAAGGGCAAAATACCCGTAGACCACCGTGGGCACGGCGCTCAACAGCTCCAGCATCGGCTTCACCCAATCGCGAAACCGTGGTTCGGCGAACTCACTCAGATAAATGGCCAACACTGTGCCCAGCGGGATGGCCACGGCCAGGGCGACCCCGGTGGTCACCAGCGTGCCGGCCAACAACGCGCTGATCCCATATTGCGGCTCGGCAAAGAGGGGGGTCCACATCGTGTCGTGGATCAGCCGCCCCACGGGTACCTCCACAAAGAAAGGCCATGATTCCGTAACCAACGTGATCACAATTCCCAGGGTCACCAACACCGAGACCCATCCTCCCGCGCGGAGAACCCAGACCATGAGTCCCTCCAGCAAACGATCCAACCGACGGGACGGGGCAGGACGCGGGGAGGTCATTCCTTAGGGCACAAGGGGACGGTTTAATATCTCGTCGATCGGGACGGCCGTGTCGGTGTGCCCGGCAAAGGCCGTTCCTATGTTTCTCTTTTCGAACCTCTCCCATACCTTCCCATACGCGGAGCTGGGCAATGGAATATACTTCACCTCTTGGGCCAACGCCTCCACATGGGTGAGGTAAAATTCCACGAACTTTTTGACTTGGGGTCTCTCCAGGGAGTTCAAATTCACATAAAGGAAGAGGGGCCGAGTCAGGGGGTTGTAGGTGCCGGCCAAAACCGACTGCTGCGAGGGTTTCACCGCCGGCTTCTCCTTTGCATCCCACTCGATCCCCAGGGCTTTCAGACGTTTCTGGTGCGCCGCATAGTAGGAGTACCCCATGTACCCGAGCGCATACCGGTCGCCCTCGACTCCCTGCACCAGCACATTATCGTCCTCGCTCGCCGTATAGTCCCCCCGGCTTGCCTTCCCCTTCCCGTTGATCGCTTCGGTGAAATAGTCAAAAGTTCCGGAGTCCGATCCCGCCCCGTACAACTTGATCTCCTTGTCCGGCCATTCGGCACGAACCTGATTCCACTTCGTGACCTTTCCCTGGGCGTCCGGTTCCCAGATTTTCTTCAGCTCGGACACCTTGATCGAATCCAACCAGTCGTTCTTCGCATTCACCACGACCGTCAAGGCATCATACGCAATCGGCAGCTCCAGATATTTCACCCCACCGTCCTTGGCCGCTTGAATTTCCGATTGAAGGATGGGTCGGCTCGCTGCCTGCACATCGGTTTCGCCGCGGTTGAATTTTTTGAATCCACCCCCCGTGCCCGAGATGCCGACCGTGACCTTGGTTCCGGTCTCTTTTTGAAAATCCTCAGCCGCCCCCTCCGTGATCGGATAAACCGTGCTCGAACCGTCAATCTTCACCACCTCCCCTGCTCCCACCTCCGCACTCAGCGCCCAAAACAACCCCGCAAGGAGCCCAAAAATGTCAAAGAGGCGAAGTTTCACACCCCTTTCCTCCTACGGATGATCCACGGGCACTGCGGAGCGGGTGAAACGACAACGAGAGCGGACTGGTTTTCTCTGGAACACGCAGGGTGCAAATTAACCTTTCCCAGCTGGCAAGGTAAGAAGAATCTGGGTTCCCAGCCCAACTCCGCTTTTCGCCCAAACCTTCCCCCCATGAAGCTGAACCAGATGCTTCACAATCGAAAGGCCGAGCCCCGTCCCCCCCTTCTCCCTCACCCTTCCGGGGTCGACCCGGAAAAACCGCTCAAAGATGCGCCCGACCTTGTCGGCAGGGATTCCCTCCCCTTCGTCCCGGACCGTGAACTCAACCTCCCCGCTCAAATCTCCCATCCGGGCCGCCAAAACGACTTCGCTCCCGATGGGGGCAAAGCCCAGCGCATTTTCCATCAGGTTGGAAAAGACCTGCCCCACCCGCAACGGGTCGACGCGAACGGCAGGCAACCCGGAGGGACAATCCAACCGGATCTTTACCCTCTTCGCATCGAACGCCCGCCGCCAATCCTCCTGCACCTCCTGTAAAATCTCCCGGGGGGCCCGCGAGACCATTTTCAACTCCATCCGGCCCGACTCGATTCGCGACAACTCCAGCAGATCCCCGACGAGCAGCGTGAGCCGTTCGCTATTTCTCCGCAAAACCCCCCAAATCCTCTTTCCCTCCTCCCCCCTCAGCATCTTGGGATCCTCCAACGTCTCCAAATAACCCGCCAAAATCGAGAGGGGAGTCCGCAACTCATGGGACAGGTTTGTGACAAACTCCTGCCGGACCATCTCCAGGCGCCGGATCTTCGATAGATCGTGAAACACGACCACAACCCCGGATCTTTCCCGGTTTCCCTCCACAATGGGGGCCAAATTCACCGCCAGGGTTTGGACCTGACCGGCCTCTCCCCCTCCCACCTGCACCTCCAGGTTGCGCGTTCCCTCACCCTCATTGATCTCCCCGACCGCCCGATCCAGCTCCACCAGTCGCGTGGCCTCCATCACCGTCCGGCCAACCGAAATCTCCTCCAAGGCAAACATCCGCAAAAACTCCTCATTCGCCAAATCAATCCTTCCCTCCCGGTTCACCACCAGCACTCCCTCGGTTAAGCTCCCCAAAATCGCATTCAAATTGAGCCTCTCCATCTTTTCCCGCGTCGTGACCCCTTCCAGCTTTTCTGCCACCCGCTCCAACTGGCCGATCGACTCCTTCAAACCCAACTTTCCACGGGCCACAAACCCGCTGGGCTTTCGCCCCTCCGCCAGGTCGTGAATCAGGCGCTGCAACTGCCGCAAAGGCCGCACCAACTCCCCCCAGACCCAAAGCGCCGTCAGCAGGAGACCCCCCAGCACGAGAAAAATGAGGACCCCGTCCATCCCCCTACCCTGCCCCGACCCCGCCCTACGGGCAAAACTGTTTACGGCGCGGTCGAACCCAGCCGATACCCGCTGCCACGGATGGTCTCGATCAGCGCACCCGCCTTCCCCAGCTTGTCCCTCAAGCGCCGGACATGGGTATCCACCGTGCGCGTGTCCAGGTTCGCCTGATATCCCCACACCTCGCTCAACAGGGCATCCCTCGACTGGATCGTGCCCGCCCTCCGGATCAAGAGATCCATCAACCGAAACTCCGTGGAGGTCAGGGTGAGTTTCTTGTTCCGAATCGTCACCGTCATCGTGTTTCGGTCCAGCTGGATCGCCCCCGCGCGGAGCGGGGCCGGTTTTGGAACCCCCTGGTCGGGTTGCCGCCGCGCCACCGCGCGCACCCTCAGGATCAACTCCCGGGGACTGAACGGTTTGGTCACATAATCATCCGCCCCCACTTCAAAACCGGTCACCTTGTCCACCTCGGACGATCTCGCCGTCAGCATCAGAATCGGGATCCGCGACGTTGCAGGATTTCTACGCAACGCACGGCAAACTTCCGTTCCGCTCATCTCGGGCATCATCAGATCCAGAATCACCACCGAGGGGAGCTCGCTTTTCGCCAGCGCCAGGCCCTCCGCCCCGTTGTGCGCCTCCAAAACGTCAAAGCCCGCCGCCTTCAAATTCAGCCGGAGCAAATCCCGGACATCCTTTTCGTCTTCGACGATCAAAACCCGTTCTCGCATCGCCTCCACTTATCCGCCCCCCCATGAAATGCAGCAAGTGCACCAAAGTGACATTATCATGGCAAAATCACGCCCCCCACGTTGCCGCCAAAGCCTCGACCTCGGAGCGCAAACGATCCACCTCGCTCAGCTTCACCTCGGGCTCCGGCACCAGGATCACCTCCCCCGTCTCCTTGTGCTCATACACCGTGACCCTGCCCTCCGGACCCGTCGTCCGCTCCCTCACCAAAAGGATTTTCCTTCGCTCCAACAAAAGGGCGAACAGAAAAATCACCCTCGCCTCCGGACTCTCCGCCTGGACCGGTTCCGCCAGCCGCCGCCGCAACTCCGCCTCCGCCCGGGCGGCCGGAGGTTCTTTCTCCACCTGCGGGGCTTGCACCCGGAACTTGCCTTTCCAAAAACAAAAATACGTGGGCCGGTTTTCCTCCCGGCTCCACACCTCCTCCGCGTAATCCTTCCGCTCCATCCCCCCGCTTCCCGCCACCAGCACGGTGAACACGACTTGCCCGTCCGAGAAATTTTTTCCCGATCCAGCACAGACATGGGCGCGCGGCCGAATGCTCCAATCCATCATCGTTTTCTAGCTCGGCAGATTCTGTTGAAAAGAACCCCCTTCAGTCCATTCTGCCCGCATGGGCATCGATTCCACCTTCTTTCAACCCGAACACATCCACGTCATGGCAAATCATTTCCCCGTGACCCTCATTCTCCTCATTCCCCCCGTTCTCTTGGCCGGTCTCCTCTTCGGGAAAAAATCGGTCCTGGCCGTCGGATTCTGCCTCTGCATTTTGGCCGACCTCAGCACCCCCGTCGTCATGCAAACCGGGAAATCGGCCCATACCCGCTTTGAAATGGGCCAGATCCAGCCCCCGCTGGACGAGGAGGGGGACATCGCCGCCGAAATGCACCAGGATATGGCGGAAAAAGCCGCCCCTCTTCTCTACTTCGTCGGCTTCGGAGGCATCGCCGGCCTCCTGATCCTCCGTTTTCGTCCCGCCTGGAAAAATCACATCACGGGGATCGTCATCCTCCTGGCCTTCGGGGCCACCTTTTTCACCCTGCAATCCGCCCTTTTGGGGGGCCGGATCCGCCATCCGGAGTTTCG
>RFMG01000171.1 GCA_009927835.1 Verrucomicrobiota bacterium
ACGGAGTCCCCGAGCTCCATCTGGCGAAGAAAGTTCCGGGCTTGGTAGTTGCGGACTCCATCCCAGATCGTCTTCTTCTCCTTTAAAAAGAGGGAGAAGGGGTAGGTGGAGGGTTCCTGTTTGACGAGCCAAGTGGACATTTCCTGCAGGATGAGGCCAAAAAATCCGATGCCAAGGCTGGTTCTTTCAGACTCCCCCTCTGGGGAAAATTGGGTAAGATGATGTGATGCATCGCTTTCAACGCAAGGGCGGCAAACTTTATGCGGAAGGAATCAACTTGGACCGATTGGCGGACCGGTTGGGCACCCCTCTTTACGTCTATTCGGCGGGGACGATCCTTGACCATTACCGGCGGCTGCGCGGGGCGATGCGGGCGGTCGATCCGCTGATCTGTTACTCGGTCAAGGCGAACAGCAACCTGTCTGTCCTCTCCCTCTTGGCCCGGGCCGGGAGCGGTTTCGATGTGGTCAGCGGGGGGGAGTTGGAACGGGTGAGGAAGGCGGGAGGCAAGGCATCGAAGTGTGTCTTTGCCGGCGTGGGCAAGACGGATGAGGAGATCGAGGCGGGACTTCGTTTTGGAGTGAAGGCTTTTCATGTGGAGAGCGAAGAGGAGTTGGAACGGATCGCCTTCATCGCGGGCCGAAAGAAGGGGCGCCGGGCTCCCGTCTCCCTGCGGGTGAATCCCGATGTGGAGGCCGGCGGTCACGCCAAGATCACCACCGGTACCTACGCCAACAAGTTCGGCATTCCGTACGAGCAGGTGGCGGCGGCATATCGTCGGTATGCCGGTGACCGGCGGCTGAAGCTGGTCGGGATCCAGATGCACATCGGATCCCAGATCACCCGCTCGGCCCCGTTCCGGGCGGCGGTGCGCAAGATGATCCCTTTGGTGGAGCGTTTACGGAACCGGTATGGGTTGGAGTATTTCGACCTCGGAGGCGGGGTGGGGATCGTTTACGAGGATGCCCTGGCCAGTGGCCGGGACGGATGGTGGAAGAGTTCCAAGGCGGAAAGGGCCATGACCTTGGCCGAGTATGCCACCTCGATCATCCCCATGCTGCGGACGCTGAAGATGGAGATTCTGCTCGAGCCGGGTCGCTTTCTGGTGGGCAACGCCGGCGTCTTGGTGGCCGAGGTTCTTTTCCGCAAGCAAACGGGCCGGAAGCATTTCACCGTGGTGGATGCGGGAATGAACGACCTGATCCGCCCGGCGATGTATGAGGCCTACCATCAGATCGAATCGGTGGGGAAGCCCCGTCCCGGGGCGATCTCCACGGATGTGGTGGGACCGGTCTGCGAATCCGGGGACGTGTTTGCGCATGATCGATCGCTTTCGCCTTTGGAGCGGGGCGATCGGGTGGCGATTCTTAGTGCTGGGGCGTACGGTTTCTCCATGGCCTCGAG
>RFMG01000201.1 GCA_009927835.1 Verrucomicrobiota bacterium
AAAAACAGCCTTCCCCGACCCCACCTCCCCCAAAGGCGAGGATTGGACCTCGGTGATGTTAGGGGCGGTGCGTGCTCTCTCCTCCCCGGTGACGCTCGATCAACTCAAAGCCGACAAGAAGTTCTCCGAACTCCTGCTCCTCCGCCAATCCCGCCTCTCCGTCATGCCCGTCCCGCCAAAACTCTTTTCGGCCATCGTGCAGCTGGGCCGATAATTAACCGCCCGCCGGGGCCAGCGGAACTTGAGGTAGCCGGGTGAAGTGACGGTCATGGGTCAGCAGCATCGCCTTATGCTCATAAGATAGGGCCCCGATCCAAATGTCATTCGTCGGCAGCGGGGTCCCTTGTCGGTGGAGATAGGCAAAGAAGTCGCCGTAAATCTCGGCAGTCGCCTCGCTGGGACTGACCACCTTCACCGCCTCCTCACCGAGAAAACGGGAAAGTTTCGACTGATTTTCGAGGCCCGCTTTCCCCAAACGAAAACCGGCCTGCAACTCCCCGAGCACCATGCTCGGAACCATCACCCAGGAGGCTTGCCGAATCAGATCGTTCCAGGTTCCGCTTCGCCTCCAGTGGCTGTACGCACTGGTATCGAGCATGATTCTCACCGCCAGATCTCCGGGTCGATCCGGTTCAGATCCTTCTCCAGATAGTGCTCCCACTCGGGCCCAAAATCCGAGTCCCCCGCGTACACTTCAAGACCGTTGGATCGAGCTAACCCAAGCCCTTTTTCCACTGCGTTTCGCAGAACCTCGTTCAGCGGAACATCCTGCTCCTTGGCCATCCGCCTAGCCAAAGCAAGACCGCGCTCAGAGACTTTGCGTATGGTGATCTGTTTCATGTATGCATTGTATCTGTTTTTTGCATGCATTCAAGAAAAAGCATCTCCCTCTCCCATTCAAATCAGCAATTCAGACTTTGGCGTAGACCTCGGCGCCCTTGCGCACGAACTCCTTTGACTTTTCTTTCATCCCCTCCTGCAACGCCTCCTCCTGCTTCATTCCCTGCTCAGCCGCATACTTTCTTACGTCCTCCGTGATCTTCATGGAACAAAACTGAGGTCCACACATCGAACAGAAGTGCGCACTCTTTGCCCCCTCAGCAGGCAAAGTCTCATCGTGATACTCCCGAGCTGTCACCGGATCCAGTCCGAGGTTGAACTGATCACGCCAACGGAACTCAAACCGCGCTTTCGATAATGCATTGTCCCGGTACTGCGCCGCCGGATGTCCCTTGGCCAGGTCGGCCGCATGCGCCGCAATCTTGTAGGCAATCACCCCCGCCTTCACGTCGTCCCGGTTGGGAAGACCCAGATGCTCCTTCGGCGTGACGTAACACAACATCGCGCACCCGTACCAACCGATCATCGCCGCCCCAATGGCCGAGGTGATGTGATCGTAACCAGGAGCGATGTCCGTGGTCAGCGGTCCAAGAGTGTAAAATGGTGCCTCATGGCACCACTCCAACTGTTTCTCCATGTTCTCCTGGATCAGATGCATCGGCACATGACCCGGTCCCTCGTTCATCACCTGCACCCCACGCTCCCACGCCCGCTTGGTCAAATCCCCCTGCGCCTTCAGCTCCCCAAACTGAGCCTCGTCATTGGCATCAGCCAGAGATCCAGGACGTAGTCCGTCTCCGATCGAAAAGCTGATGTCGTAGGCGGCCATGATGTCGCAGATGTCGTCCCAATGAGTCCAAAGGAAGTTCTCCTTGTGATGAGCCAGACACCACTTGGCCATGATCGAGCCACCGCGGCTCACGATTCCGGTCATCCGCTTGGCGGTCAGCGGAATGAAGCGCAACAGCACCCCCGCATGAATGGTGAAGTAGTCCACCCCCTGCTCCGCCTGTTCGATCAGCGTGTCCCGGAACATCTCCCAGGTCAGATCCTCCGCCTTGCCCCCCACTTTTTCCAACGCCTGATAAATCGGAACCGTACCGATCGGCACAGGCGAATTCCTCAAGATCCACTCCCGCGTCTGATGAATGTTCTTTCCGGTGGATAAATCCATCACCGTGTCCGCTCCCCAGCGGATCGCCCACCGCAACTTTTCCACCTCTTCCTCGATCGAGGAGGCCACCGCGCTGTTCCCGATGTTGGCGTTGATTTTCACCAGGAAGTTCCGGCCGATGATCATCGGCTCCAGTTCCGGATGATTGATGTTGGCCGGAATGATCGCCCGACCCCTCGCCACCTCGTCCCGTACAAACTCCGGCGTGATCTCCTTGGGAATCGCGGCACCCCACGCCTGTCCCGGGTGCTGGAACTTCAGGCTGTCCCGGGGCGCCTTGGCTGACATCTCGACCGACTCCCGCACCGCCTGCAGTTTCATGTTTTCCCGAATCGCGATGAACTCCATCTCCGGAGTGATCCCTCCCTGGCGGGCGTAGTGCAGCTGCGAAACCGATCCTTTTTTGGCCCGGCGAGGTTTCCGCTGAGCCCCGGGAAACTGCTCCGTGAGGTGACCGTTTCCATTCCGGTGACCATTGTCCTCCGGGCGAACCAACCGACCGCCATAACTCTCCGTGTCTTTCCGCTCCTCAATCCATTCCGACCGAACGCCGGCCAATCCCTGTCTCACATCCCCGTGAAAATCGGGATCTCCCCAAGGGCCGCTGGTGTCGTACACCCGGACCGGATCGTTGGGTTCCAACTTTCCATCCGGCAGACGGGTGGACTGAAGCTCAATCTCGCGAAAGGGAACTTTCAGATCGCGCCGGGAACCTTGGACGTAGACCCGCTTCATGCCCTCCAGGGCGTCGATCTCTTCGATTTTCGTGCTGCCGTTTTTGCTGCTCATCGACATCTCCTTGCCCCTCCACCGATCCACCCCCGGAGAAATTCGTCCACGTTTCCCTCCGGCGGCATGACCCGCATCAGGTTAAAGGGTCTCGGGACCTTGGTTCCCGACTCTCAGCCCGGCCGGCCGGACTCCCCAACAATTCAACAGTAAGAGTTTCTTAAGCTTCGCTCCAGCCTTTTTGTGACTTACTGATCTTCCAGCACTGCCGTCGGAACGTAGCCCCGACGATGATCCATCGTCTCCACCTCGGAATAATCCCCAATGACTCTCCTGACACTCACCCGGTCGCCCCGATGAAGGGTCGAGGTGGCAGGAGTGACCTGGTTCGGTCCCGCCTCCTTGAACGGGACGTCGGATAAAATCATCGCCATTCCGGCATCCCGACTTCCCGTTGCCGCGCACCCCGCCATTCCAAAAACCAGCCCAAGACAAAGCGTTGGTAAAAATCTCATCCCCTTTCGTTACCAAACCACGGGAGGCTGGCAACTCTTGCCCTGCCCACCCCTTCTTCCCATCGTAGGCCATGCCCCTTCGCCTGCTGTTTCACCCCGAGGCCTCCCCTGCACGGAACATGGCGATTGATGAAGCCCTCCTCCGGCATGCTAAGGCGCCCGTCCTGCGACTCTACTCCTGGGATCAGCCTTGTGTATCGATTGGTTACTTCCAAAAAGCCGCTGTCGCCCCATCGGATCGACCCATGGTCCGACGCTACACGGGGGGTGGACTGGTCGAACACGGCCGTGACCTCACCTACACTCTCGTTTTGCCATCCGACCACCCCTTGACCACCGCCGGCACCCTGCCCTCCTACCGATCCATTCACCAGGCAGTGGCCCAAGCCCTCCAAGACTGCGGTATCAAATGTCTCCTGGCCACTGCCCAACCCAAAAAGGATGATCCCTCCTGCTTCCTCAAGCCGGTTCCGGCCGATGTGCTGAACTCGGACGGCCTCAAACTGGCTGGGGCCGCCCAACGCCGAACCAAACAGGGTTGCCTTCATCAAGGCAGCATCCTTCTTCCCTACCCAATCCCGCCCCAGCTGGGGCAACTCCTGACCCAATCCCTCTCCTCCTGCCTCGCTCAAGAGGCCGTACCCTCGGCCCTCACGAGGGAGGAGCATCTCGAGGCCGACTCTCTGGAGACTCGAAGGTACGCCACCCGCGATTGGAACTTCTCCCGATAGCCTAGGGTTTGCGTTTGCCCGCCCCCCAAATCATTCCCGCTGCCACGATCACAACCAGCCCGACCAGGATCATGCTGCCGCGACCGACCCACTCCTCCGCCAACCGGGATGCGGCAGGGGTTCGCGCGAATCTCTCCCCTGCCACCGCACTCAGCCAAATCCACAACGGGGCATAGACCAGGGCACCAACCGCGTTCAGGGCGATAAACCTCCTTAGATCCATCCGATGTCGGCCTGCAAAAAAGAAAACCCCAAACCGCACCGCCGGCACAAATCGGCCAAGAAAAACCGTTTTCATTCCATGCCGCTGATACAGGTTTTCGATCCTGGACTGCCGTTTTTCCGAAAAGACAACCGAACCCAACCGCGTCGCCAAAAACCACTTCCCGCCCCTCCTTCCGAGAAAATAAACCCATAGATCTCCGCTCAGAATTCCCGCCAGGCAGGCCACGCAGGTGAGCCAGTAGTTCGACGTTCCCCAACCCACCGACAACCCGCTGGCCACAAGCAAAGGCTCCTCGGGAATGGGAACTCCCATCGAGGAGACAAAAAGAATTCCCCCCATCGCCAGGTAGCGATAGTCGGAAATGGCGGAAATCAGGAAATCGAGGCTCATGGATGGAGGGGGGTTTGCATTGTCCAAAGGGGGTTTTGCACTAAAAGATGTACCCCTGTGTACATCAATGTGGGTCTGACCGCCAAAGCTCTTTATTTGTCCTACGTGGGCCGCCCCTTTCAGGCACGCCGCTGGATTGTTGTGACATTTTTTCTCCTCTTACTTTCTCTTTTCTGGATCGTCGTGGCGGCCGGACGAGCCTTGGACCACCTCCTGTACCCAGGTTTCCGCCGGCAAAAGATCCGGCAACCGGTCTTCGTCATCGCCCCACCGCGGAGTGGCACAACTTTTCTTCAAAAGCTCCTCGCCAAAAACCGTGAAACGTTCGCCCCCGTGCTGATGTATCAGACCATCTTTCCGAGCATCACGATCCAGAAAGTGATCCACGCCATTGCCGCCGCCAGCCAGACAAAATCAGGCCTGCTCGCGGACATCTCCTCGTGGGTCGAACGGCACTGCTTCGGTGGCTGGGATGGGATGCATAAAATGCGTTTCGCCGAACCCGAGGAGGACGATGGTTTTTTCGTGTACACCTTCGTCACCGAAGCCATCTATCTCCTCTTTCCCTATGTCCGCGCCCTCTGGGGGGCCGGCTTCGCCGACGATCTCCCCCCCCGCCAACGCCGCCGCCTGATGCGTTACTACCGCTCTTGCCTCCAACGCCACCTCTATCTGAACGGACCCGACAAGATTCTCCTCTCCAAGGCGACCCAGCTGTCCGGATCCATCCAATGCCTTCGTGCGGAATTTCCCGATGCCCGCATCATCAACATCCTGCGAAATCCGGTGGAGTCCATTCCGTCCCATATCAGCGTTTTTTACACCGTATGGAATTGGGTCGATCCCAAGATTCGAAAGGACGGCCCCGAATCCCGGGAGTATGCCGAGCTGGCCGCCGCCTGGTTTCTTCATTTGGAGAATTATGACATCGTCTCCAAGCCCGAATCCTACCTCCGCATTTTTTACTCCGATCTTGTTCGGGATCCTGATGCCGTGGCCCGCTCGATTTACACTCATTTCGGCATCCCGCTCACCCCCCGGGCCGCACGCCAAATCGAGACGGAAGCCAGGCGTGCCCTCGAATACAAAAGCTCCCATCACTACACCCTGGAGGAGTACGGCCTGAACGGGGATTGGATCAAACGGGAGGTCGGAGGGCTGATGAAGCGCTACAAGTTTTCCCTCAAGCCCGATCACGCTTTCCGCGGATCAAAACGCTGAGCCAACGGCACCCGCCGGCCCACCCCGAACGCCTTGCTCGTCACCTTGAGACCTGGCGCCGCCTGCCGCCTCTTGTATTCGGAAGTATCGATCTTTCGGACAATCTCCTCCGCCATCTTTCTGTTGATCCCTTTTTTCACCATCGCCCCGATCGATCCCTCGTTCACCACATAACTTTCCAGAATCCGATCCAGCTCCTCGTAGGGCGGCAGGCTGTCCTGGTCTTTCTGATCGGGACGCAGTTCGGCGCTGGGCGCTTTCTCGATCGTGTTGGGGGGGATGATCTGCCTGTCACGGTTGACCCAGGCCGCAATCCTGTAGACCAGAGTTTTCGGCACATCCGCGATCACGCCCAGCGCCCCGCTCATATCCCCGTAAAGAGTGCAGTATCCCACGGCCATTTCGCTTTTGTTGCCGGTGGTCAAAACAAGCCGCCCGCTATCGTTGGAAATCCCCATGAGGATCATCCCACGGATGCGGGACTGCAGGTTTTCCTCCATCAGCCCCCCCTGTTTGCCGTCGCGGATCGGAGCCATCGCGCGAAGCAGCGTTCCGAACGACTCCTCGATCGGGATCTTTGCAAAATGGATTCCCAGATTTTTTGCGAGTGCCTCGGCATCCACCACGCTGCCGGTGCTGGAAAAGCGGCTCGGCATCGAGACCCCCAGCACCTTGTCTTTCCCCAGCGCCTCGGTTGCAATCACCGCGGTCAACGCGCTGTCGATTCCACCGCTCAGCCCCAAAACCACCTCATGAAAACCGCACTTTTCCAGATAATCCCTCGTTCCCAAGACCAAGGCCTGAAAAACCTGCTCTTCCAACTTCGTCTCTTTGATTTTTCTCTCCGGCTGGGAAAGATCGATCACAAGAACCTGTTCGCGAAACGCCGCCCCGCAGTCCAGAACACCCCCTTTTTTTCCGACCGCCAGGCTTTGACCGTCGAAAACCAGCTCGTCCTGGCCTCCGACCGCATTGACCTGAACGACGGGAATCTTTTGCCGGCGTGCCACGGCCGAGAGGAGCCGGTAGCGGGTCCGCTCTTTGTCGATGTGCCACGGCGAGGCCGAGAGGTTGACCAAAAGATCCATCCCTTTTTTCCCCAGATCCCTCACGGGATCGTTCCGGTAACGTCGCACCGGCCAAAAATCCTCGTCGTTCCAGATATCCTCGCAAATCGTGACCCCCACCCGCACTCCACCGATTCGGAGAGGCCTTCCCTCCCCTCCCGGCTCAAAGTAGCGGTCCTCGTCAAACACATCGTAGGTCGGCAAAAGGACCTTCCTCGCCACCACCCTCATTTTTCCCCGGTGCAACAGGAAAGCGGAGTTGTGGAGGGGTCGCCCCGCTTTCTCCCTCGATGGTTCGATTCCCCCGATCAAAAGGGGCACCTTTCCGATCTTTCGGGCCAACGCCCGCAAGGCACGGTCGTGCGACTGTAAAAAATCGACCCGATGAAGCAGGTCACGCGGTGGATACCCGCAAAGACCCAACTCCGGGGCCACGACCAACTCCGCACCCTTGCCTGACGCCTCCCCATAGGCCGCAAAAACCCGCTCCCCGTTTTTCCCAAACTCCCCGACCGTGAAATTGAGCTGGAGGACACCAATCTTCATAGAATCCTCAGAAACAACGACTTGCCGTCTTGTGACCCGAATTCAGCTTCCGTTGACATCTTGGATTGTATTTGTAGCCTCACTACTTCCCTTATGCCAGTACCCATTAGCCAAGCGTGGACCGTTGCCTCCTACGTTCTCGGACAGAAGTTGCGTGGAAACAAACGATATCCCCTCGTCCTCATGCTCGAGCCCCTCTTTCGCTGCAACCTTGCCTGCGCCGGTTGCGGCAAGATCCAGTATCCGGACCATGTCCTCAACAAAAGACTGACTCCCGAGCAGTGCTGGGCCGCTGCCGACGAGTGTGGCGCCCCGATGGTCTCCATCCCCGGAGGAGAACCGCTGATTCATCCCGAGATCGACAAAATCGTGGACGGGTTGGTCGCCCGCAAAAAATACATCTACCTTTGCACCAATGCACTCCTGCTGAAACGGAAGATCGATCTCTTCAAGCCGACCCAGTACCTGACCTTTAGCATCCACATGGACGGCCTGGAACCGGAACACGACGCCGCAGTCTGCCGCGATGGGACCTACAAAACCGCGCTGGAGGGAATCAAGGAGGCCGTTGCCCGCGGATTCCGCGTCACGACCAACACCACCCTCTTTGAAGGTGCCAACCCCGCCCGGGTGCGCGAATTTTTCGATGAAATGATGAAACTCAAGGTGGAGGGAATGATGCTCTCCCCCGGATACAGCTACCAGAAAGCGCCCGACCAGGAGCACTTCCTTGGGCGTGAGCGGACCAAAAAACTTTTCCACGAGATCCTCGCGAACCGTAAAAAATCATGGAAGTTCAACCTCTCCCCCAATTTCCTCGAGTTCCTGCAAGGCAATGTCGACTACGATTGCACCCCTTGGGGAAACCCGACCTATAACATCTTCGGTTGGCAAAAGCCCTGCTACCTTCTCCAGGACGGCTACGTGCCCACCTTCCGGGAACTCATGGAAGATACCGCCTGGGAAAAGTACGGCCAGAAGAGCGGGAATGAAAAGTGCAGGGACTGCATGGTTCACTGCGGGTATGAGGCGAGCTCGGTGGATGACACCTTCGGGTCGATTCCGGGCTTCGCCCGGACAGTCAAGGCCGCCATCGCCTACGGAACCTGACCCTCGCCCGCTTCTTTTCGCATGCCCCAAGCCGACAAACACGCCCTGCCGTCGCATAAACCCGGCTCGATCGAGGGCACCACCCTCGCCTGCCACGATCCCGCCTCCCGCAGGCACGCCCTCCAAACCGCGTTTGATTACCGGGGCGATGTCACTTTGGATATCGGCGGCGGCAAGAGGATCGTCGGTTTCGTGTTTCGTTACGACGAATCCCCCGGCGTCGTCCATGTCTACATTCCCCAGGGAAAAGATTCCGTCCCCCAAACCTTCCCGGCCGACGACGTCAGCGCCGTTCACTTCACCGGCGAAGACACCGCCTTTGGAAAGTCCTGGGACGACTGGACGACCAAGGCGGAAAAAGAACGAGTCAAGGAAGCCGAACGTCTCGCCCGCGAATCCGTCGCCCGCGGCGAACTCTGATTCCCCTCCATGCGCCGCTCGATGGAGTGGACCGATAAGGCGGAGGGAGACCGCCCCGCGATGACCTACCGCGTCTCCCTTTTTTCCGGTGTCGTCCACTGGCAACGGAAAGAAAAAAACGCCGAAAAGTGGGAGACCCCGAAACTGTTGCCTACCGATGTATGGGAACGCCTGGTGGAGGAGGTCGAGAAACGATATCAAAGACGCCGCGCCCGCCACGAGGATGTCCTGCTGGTTCGCTCCACCTTCGAAAAAGCCCCGAAGCTACCCCCCTCCTAATCCTGCTCTTGCCGAACCCCATTCCTTTCGATATCCTCTCCCCTTATGGCAAACGTCGCCGTCATCCGCACAGGAGGCAAACAACATAAGGTCAGCGAGGGAGAGATCCTTGACGTGGAACGTCTTACGTCCGCAGCCGGATCCTCCGTCGAGTTTTCCGATGTGCTCCTTGTTGTCCAGGACAGCAAAGTCCAAGTCGGCAAACCCACCGTGGCGGGTGCCAAGGTAGTCGCCGAAGTCGTCACGCACGATCGTGCCCCCAAGGTCATCGCTTTCAAGTACCGCCGCCGGGAGGGATATCACCGCACCGTCGGTCACCGTCAGTCCCGGACCCGGATTAAGATTCAAAAAATCCAGGCCGGCAAATAACCCAGGAGCAAATCATGGCACATAAAAAGGGACAAGGATCCACAAGGAACGGTCGCGATAGCCGCAGCCAAAGGCTCGGCGTGAAATGTTTTGGAGGGGAGACGATCCCCGCGGGTTCGATCATCATCCGCCAGCGGGGCACGAAATTTCAGGCCGGACAAAACGTGGGAATGGGCCGGGATCACACCCTGTTCGCCCTCTCCCATGGTCGGGTTCGGTTCGACAAGGGAAATCGTCGAATCCACGTCGATCCCTCCCCTGCCGCGGCCTCCTAATCCACCGCCTCGGGCCCGATCTGGCCCCTCCCTCGTGAGACGACACGGCGATCTCCTGCGTGTCCGGGGCGCCCGTCAGCACAATCTCGCCAACATCTCCCTCGATATTCCACGAAACCAACTCGTTGTTTTCACCGGACCCTCCGGCTCGGGAAAAACTTCCCTCGCTTTTGACACCATCTACGCCGAAGGCCAACGGCGGTACCTGGAAAGTCTCTCCGCCCATGCCCGGCACCATCTCTCCCAGCTCCCCGCCTCCGCCGTCGATACGATCGAGGGTCTTTCCCCCACCCTTGCCGTCGAGCAGCGTCAACCCGGGGGATCCGCCCGCTCCACTCTAGCCACCGCCACTGAGATCCATGATCACCTGCGCGTTCTTTTTGCCAACCACGGAACTCCCCATGATTCGAAGACGGGAAAACCGCTGCTGTCTTTCTCCCCCCAACAAATCGTCGACCAGATTCTTGAAAAGGGCGGGACACGCTCCCTCATCCTTCTGGCACCCCTTTCCGGCGCGGATCCGGCCCGACTCAAAAAGGAGGGTTTTCTCAGGATCCGGAAAAAAAACAGAATTGTGGAGATCGATGAGGCCTCGTCCCGCCCCCCCCTCGAACTCATCATCGACCGGCTTGCTTTGCAGCCATCCGTCCGTGGACGACTTACCGACTCCGTGGAGCTGGCTCTTCGTCTCAGCCACGGAAAAGTGGTGGTCGCCTTCACGAAACCCGACTTTTCGGAGTTGTTACCCACACCCGATCTTATCTTCTCCACGCAGCCCACCGATTCCGGGAGTGGAGCACCCGTCCCTGATCGAACCCCACGAAACTTTTCCTTTAACAGTCCCGAAGGGGCCTGCCCCGACTGTTCCGGTCTTGGCGCCGTTCCTATGCCCGACCCGGCTAAAATCATTCCCGATCCCTCCCTCCCCATCGATCGCGGGGCGATTGCACCATGGAACCGGGCTCACCCAAAAATGCGCGCGTTCTACCGGACCCTTGCAAAAGAGCTTGCTCGGAAGTGGGAGATCCCTCCATCCACTCCGTACACACGCTGGCCGGAGAAGCTGAAAAAGATTCTCCTTCACGGTTCCGCCGGGAAACCGCTCCTTCATGGAAAACCTTGGGAAGGTCTGATCCCCGAAATGGCTCGTCAGCTCCGCGAGCTACGATCCGACTCCGCACGGGCGCGGCTTCTGCGTTTTTTTTCTCACGGTCCGTGTCTTGCCTGTTCGGGAAGCCGTCTTCAGCCCTCGGTGCTTCAAATTACTTTGGGCGGACCTCCAGGGCAGGGACACTCCATCGCCTCCTTGTGCAGGTTGTCCGTTTCGGAGGCACGGATATGGCTGGCCAATCTTCCTCCCCCTCCCGGTCCCGCCGCCCACGCATTCCCCCCGCTGCAAAGCGCCATTCTCCAGCGTCTCTCCTTTCTCGAACAACTGGGACTGGGTTACCTCACACTGGATCGCACGATGGACACCCTTTCGGGCGGGGAGTACCGCCGCTCCAGGCTCGCCACACAGGTCGGGGGTGGCCTGACGGGCGTTCTCTATGTCCTGGACGAGCCCAGTATCGGACTCCACCCGTCCGACCACTCCCGCCTTCTGGATCTACTTTTCCACCTGCGCGACCTCGGTAACTCCCTCCTCGTGGTCGAACACGATGAGGAAACGATTCGACGTGCCGATCATATTGTCGAGTTCGGCCCAGGAGCGGGTTCCGCGGGGGGGCAAATCACGGCACAAGGAACCCCGAAAGAAATCGCCACCCATGCCAACTCCCTGACCGGCGCCTTCCTTTCAGGTCGCAGAAAAATCAATCGGAGCGCTGGCAAAAAAGAGTTTTCCAGCTGGCTCAAGATTCGTGGCGTCACAACCCATAACCTGAAACAGGTCGATGCTTCATTTCCCTTGGAGGCTTTCACCTGCGTCACAGGGGTGAGTGGATCCGGAAAAAGCTCCCTTGTTTTCGACACCCTTGCCCCCGCACTCCTTCGGCACTTGGGTAGCCCCTCCTCGGCTCCCTCCCCCGGCTCCTACGACTCACTCTCCGGTCACGAACACCTCACGCGGGCTGTCGTGATCGATCAGACCCCCCTCTCCCGCCAATCCCGCTCCCATCCCCTGAGTCTTTTGGGAGTTTGGGATGATTTGCGGGAACTTTTTGCCTCCCTTCCCTCGGCCAAAGCCCGGGGATTTGGTCCTTCGCGGTTCAGTTTCAATGTCCGGGGCGGAAGATGCGAAACCTGCTCGGGCCAGGGGGAAATCTTCGTTCAGCTGCACCTCCTCCCCGAGGCGATCGCACCGTGCCCCGCCTGCCACGGCCAAAGATACAACCGGGAAACGTTGACGATCACCTACCGGGGACACTCCATCGGTCAGATCCTCGGGCTACCGGTCGATCGTGCCTACGACCTGCTTCGGTCCATCCCCCCGCTGGCCGTTGCCCTGGGCGCCCTCCAAAAAGTGGGCCTGGGATATCTGCCGGTCGGCCAATCAGCGGATCGTCTTTCAGGGGGAGAGGCCCAGCGCGTTCGGCTCGCCGCCGCCCTGGCTCAACGCACCCGCGGGCCGGCTCTCTACCTTCTCGATGAACCCACCACAGGCCTTCACCTGGCCGAGGTGGAAAACCTTCTTTCGGTTTTCTTCGATTTATGCGATTCAGGCCATACACTGGTCGTCGTGGAGCATCACCCCGACATGATCCGCCATGCGGACTACATCCTCGATCTCGGTCCGGGCGGAGGCCAATCGGGCGGTCATCTGGTTGCGTCGGGCACCCCTGAGGAAATTTCCCTTCATCCCACAAGTCCCACCGGGAAGATTCTTGCCCGCCCATGAGACTTCTCGGTTTCCTCCTTTTTCTGATTCCATGGGGATGGGTTACAGCTGCCCCCGAACTTCCCAAGGACCTCCGGGTGGCTCAGGAGATGATGCAGGACGGCCTGGGTCGGGATGCGGCCGCACGGATCCGCGGTTGGCTTGAAAAAAACGGTGCCACTCCTCAACCCGAGGCCCAGCTCCTCCTGGCGGAAGCCCTTCTCCTCGATCATCGTCCCGAGGAGTCACTCGCCGCCCTTCCCAAGAGCTGTCCCCCCGAGTTGAGCTTCCGCCAACGGATTTCCCGTGCCTCCGCGCTCAGCGAGTCGGGTCGCTGGAAAGAGGCCCTCGCCGCTTGGCAGGAGGCAAAAGCCACCGAAGGACTGTCCCAGGATTTACTGGCACAAGTTCAGCTGGGATTGGCCACCGCTTGGCTGAACCAGAACAACAGCGGGGCGGCGATCCGTGAGCTGAACGACATGATCCAACACACGAAGGGCTCATCCCAGGATTCCGCCCGGCTTCTTCTCGTGAAGATTTTTCTATCGGAGGGAAAATCGGAGGATGCGGCCACAACCCTTGCGCAAATCGCACCTCAAAGCCCCGCCCCGATCCTTGCGGAGGCAACCTACTGGAAAGCCCGCCTTCTTTCCATCCGCGGAAAGACGGAGGAGGCACGCGCCCTCTTTCAGAAAGTCATCGAGGATGGAAAAAACGCAACCCGGGATCTGGTCGTGCAGGCGTGGATTGCCGTCGGCCAGATCGATCGGGCCAGGGAAAAACCGGCGGATGCGGCCACCGCCTTTGAAAAAGCCCTCGACCGCGGCGGGGAGCCCGAATCCTATCTGACCGCCGCCCGGGAGTACCTGGCCGCCGCCAAGTCGGCCCAATCCCTTCCCACCGCCTCCCTGCGGCTTCGCGACTCCGTTCGTGAGAAAGAGGGTGACGATGAAAAACGTGGCCGCTACGCGCCGGCCCTGCTTCTGATTGCCTCCAGCTCCCTGGATGCGGGAAACGCGGAGGCCGCGGCCGCCGATTTGGATAATCTGATCAAAACCTATCCCTTCTCGCCCGCCCTACCCTCCGCCCAGATTTTGCTCGCGGAGGCACTCGTCAAACAGGGCCAGCCGGGGGCAGCCCGGGACCAGTTGGAGGCTCTCCTTCGAAAGGAAAATTTACTGCCTCAAATTCTTTATCAAGCCCAGGCCGCCCTCGCCGAACTGCTGCTGCAGGAGGGAAAAGCCTCCCAATCCTCCGCCCTATGGGAAAAAGCGGCCGAATCTGCCCCGGAAAGCAACTTGGCCGAGCAGGCCTACTTTAACGCCGCCCTGGCCGCCGCCCGTCAACCCGACCCCGCGGCCTTCGGTCGCCTCGAGGATCTTTTCACAAAAAAGTATCCTGAAAGCAGCCGACGGGCCGCCCTCGCCCTGGAACGGGGTCGGATGCTTGAGACCAAAGGGGACTCTCCTGCCAGCCGCTCCGCCCTCGCCGAGGTGTCAAAACTTCCAGGCGCGGAATCCCTGAAAGATGAAGCTGCTTTGCGACGCGCCAGCTCCCTTCTCCGCACGGGGGATTATCCCGCCGCCGTCCTTGCCTTTGCCGAGTTTGAGAAAAACTTTCCCAAATCCCCGCTCCTTCCGCAGGCCATCGCCTCCGGGATTGAGGCGCGCCTGCGGCAAAAGGAGCTGACCGGCGCGCAGGCCCGGGCCGAATTTGCGAAGATTCTGGCGCGTTTTCCCGATACCAGTCTGGCCCCATCCCTCGCCTTCCAAATCGGGCAGACCCACTATGAGGAGAAGAACCACGGGGAGGCACTCTCCTCTTTTCGTGAAATGGCGACAAAGTTTCCCAAAGATCCGCTGGCGGACGATGCCCTCTACTACGCGGGGCTCAGTGCCCTGGCCCTGGGCAACCCCGAGGAGGCGGTGAAACTGTTCCGCTCCCTCCCGGAAAACTCCCCCCTACGCCTGGATGCACGTTTGGCTGAAATCGACGCCTGCCGGACCTCGGGCGACTACTCGGGCGGTCTCCAAATCGCCAACTCCCTTCTGGCCAATAAAACCCCGGATCAACGGGCTTGGGTGGAAATCACAAAGCGTCGATTGGCCTGTGAGTTCGCCCTGGGGGGAAATGACAGGGCGAGCCTGGAACGGGCTGCATCCACCGCCACCTCCCTCATGGCCAGCCCCGCAGCCGATGCCGCGGATCGGAATGAGGCAGGCTACATCCGCGGAAAATCCCTCGAACAGCTCGGGCGGGAGGAGGACGCCCTCCAGGCCTTTCTGGATGTGCTGTACTCGGGACAAGCCGCACCCACTCCGGGATCCCTCCAACCCGAATACCTGTGGTTTGCCCGCGCGGGGGCAGAGGCCGCCCGCCTCCAGGAGAAACGCGGGGACTTCCGCGGCGCTCTGGCAATTTACAGGATTCTGGAGACAGCGGGAGGCCCCAGCCAGCTGGCCTTCAGCCGTAAAATCGAGGACCTGCGAAACCGCCACTTTCTCTGGAGCGAAGAGTAGTCGTCAGGACTCTCCCTGGACCAAAACACGCTGGCTTCGTGTTAACCTCAAAAGTTTTTTCTCAAAAGGGGGATGAGTCTGCTATAGTTTCCGCTCACACCGATCCATGAAATCCAAACATCCTCACCCTCCGGCCGAATCGGCCAAGGAGTCCCCCGCCCCAGGTCCCACGGACTCCGTGGAGACCGCCCCACCCGCGCCTGTGCCGGACCCTGCTGCGCAGGCGGCGGCTGAAATTGCCTCCCTGAAAGATCAGCTGCTCCGTGCCCGTGCCGATTTTGAAAATAGCCGGAAGCGGTTGATCCGGGAAAAGGAGGAGTCTTTGCGATATGCGAACCAGGCGATCCTCGCCGATCTTCTCCCTCTCCTCGACCATCTGGAGCTTGGACTTCAGGCTGCCTCCACCGCCACCGATGTCCCCTCCGTTGTCTCCGGGGTAAAGTTGATTCAAAGCCAGTTCGAACGATTCCTGACCGAACACGGGGTCACTCCCGTCGAGGCCCTTGGAAAACCGTTCGACCCCAACTGGCATGAGGCCATTGGCCAAGAGCCCGCTCCCGGAAAGCCCGAGGGAACAGTGCTTCATCTGCGTCGACGCGGCTTCAAACTGGGTGAACGGCTCCTCCGCCCTGCCAGTGTGATCACCGTCGCCCCACCCTCCGCCTAGCCGTGGCTGCAAAGAGGGATTATTACGAGGTGCTGGGAGTTTCCCGCTCCTCTACGGCGGAGGAGATCAAAAAAGCCTACCGAAAACTCGCGGTCCAACACCACCCTGACAAACACAAGGGGGACAAGAAAGCCGAGGAAAAGTTCAAGGAGATCGGGGAGGCCTACGAGGTGCTCTCCGACCAGCAAAAACGGGATGCGTACGACCGTTTTGGCCACCGAGCCTTTGCCCCGGGTTCCGGCATGGGCGGGGCGGGCGGATTCCATGACCCCTTCGAGGTATTTCGCGAGGTCTTCGGGAGCGGGGGCGGCGGTGCGGGAATCTTTGGGGATATTTTAGAAGGTGCCTTCGGGGGTTCTGGCGGAGGTCGCCGCGGAAGCCGCTCGAATCAGGGGTCCGACCTTCGGTACGATTTGGAAATCGGGTTCATGGAGGCCGTCCGTGGATGTGAGAAGGAAATCACCATCAGGCGCCCCACCCCGTGCGGCTCCTGCGACGGCTCAGGTGCCGCTCCCGGCTCCAAAGCCACCACCTGTTCCACATGCCGCGGTCAGGGACAGGTCGCCGTCAGTCGGGGGTTCTTTTCCATCGCCCAAACGTGCCCCAAATGCGGAGGTTCGGGACAGTCGATCCAGAACCCGTGCAAATCCTGCCATGGCGAGGGCCGGGTGGAGGAGAACGCTCGGATCAAACTCAAGATTCCGGCAGGGGTCGACACCGGTTCCCGCCTCCGCTCCGTCGGCCAAGGGGAGGCGGGAACACGTGGCGGACCATCGGGTGACCTTTACGTTGTT
Organism: Verrucomicrobiota bacterium; assembly: GCA_009927835.1. GTDB lineage: Bacteria > Verrucomicrobiota > Verrucomicrobiia > Methylacidiphilales > Verrucolacustridaceae > Verrucolacustris. The sequence continues at coordinate 16,688 of RFMG01000201.1, forward strand.
CTTTCCGTCCAATCCCACCCCGTTTTTGAGCGCGAGGATCATGACCTCTCCTGCCATGTCCCCGTATCCTTTTCCCAGCTGGCACTAGGGGCGGAGATCAGCATTCCGAGCCTGGATGGCGAGATGAAACTCAAGATCCCGGCAGGAACCCCATCCGACAAAATCTTTCGCATCCGCGGCCAGGGGGTCCCCTCGGTTTCAGGGCGCAGTCGCGGCGACCTCCACATCTGTGTGCACGTGGAGATCCCCAAACATCTCAATGCGGCCCAAAAGGGTGCTCTCGAGCACTTTGCAAAGCTGTGTGACGAACACACCCATCCCGAGGGACAATCGTTCATCGAAAAAGCAAAGAAACTCTTCAAGGTCTGAAGCCCGATGCCCGGCCACCGTTTTTACAATCCGAACCTCTCCTCGGGAAAACTTTCCCCGGAGGAGTCCCACCACGCCGTGGATGTTCTCCGCCTCCGCCCGGGCGACTCGGCCGCGATATTTGACGGCAAGGGCACAGAGGCCCGGGCGCGCCTGATCCAGGCGAACGCGGAGGAGGTCACCTATGAGACCCTCTCCACCACCCGCACTCCCCCGCTCCAGTGCCGTATCCGCTTCGGCCAGGCGCTGATCAAACCCGCCGGAATGGATCTTCTCATCCAGAAGCTCACGGAGCTGGGAGTCAGCGAAATCTGGCCCATTGCTTCGGAGCGATCCGTTCCCAAGCCCTCGGGTGAAAAGCGAATCTCCGATCGCTGGTTATCGATCGCCCTATCCGCGTGCAAGCAGTCGGGTCAAAACTGGCTTCCCCAAATCCACGAAACTGCGCCCCTCGATACCTTCCTTTCCTCCCCCAACCCCGCACCCCCCGCAGGCCGAATCATCGGCTCCCTCCAACCTGAGGCCAAACCCCTGCCCGAACGGCTAGCGACGGTTCGACAAGCCGGAGGCTCCCCTGCCTTGGATCTTCTCATCGGACCAGAGGGGGATTTCACCCCGGCGGAGATCGGTCGTGCCCGCTCGGCAGGTTTTCAACCTGCTTCGCTTGGACCTCTTGTCCTACGCTCGGAGACCGCCTCGCTCTTTCTGGCCTCCGTCCTTCATTACGAGTTCAATCTTCCCCATTGAAGGCACAACTCGTCTGCACCGATTTTGACGGGACACTGGCCGGCGAGAACCCGGAGGAACCTCTTGCTCCCCGCTTCTTCCAATGGCTCAGCGGCTCCAGGAAGTCCGGGGAAATCTCCTGGGTGGTGGCCACGGGCCGATCCTGGGAAAGCCTGCGCGAAGCGCTTGTCGTCCACCAAGCACCCGTCATGCCCGACTGGATCGTCACCGTGGAAAGGGAGATTCACCAGGTCAAAGAGGGGCAGGCCCACTCCCTGGAGGCTTGGAACAAAGTCTGTGCGGAGACTCATCAGGCCCTCTTCGGCCGGCATGGTGCCCTGTTGGAGAGGATCGAGCGGGAGGTTGGTTCAACCGATGAAGTCACCGTCATCCCGGACGCGGGAGCCATCGGACTCATTGCCGGATCCAAGGAAAGCATCGACCGCACCGATGCCCTGGTGAACGAGATCATTCGCGAACATCCGGAAATCTCCACGGTCCGGAACGGACCCTACTTTCGTTTTGCCCACGTGGATTACCATAAAGGGTCCTGCCTGGCAGAAATTCAAAAGCTTCTGGATCTCCCACCCTCCTCCACCTTCATTGCGGGGGACAACCTGAACGATCTGCCCATGCTTCGACGGAAATTCGGACACTTTCTCGCCTGCCCCTCCAATTCCGTTCCTGAAGTTCTGGGCCAGGTCAGAAAGGAAGGTGGCTACCTCGCTTCCGGAACCGCCGGGGACGGCATTGCAGAGGCCCTTTTTCACTGGTTTCCCCTGCCAGCGTAATTTTTCACAACGACTCGAGCGACCCAGCAATTCCCTCTTCTAGGACGAACTCTTTTCCTTATTCTCACCGCATGCCACGCCGCACCGATATCCAATCGATCCTCATCATCGGCTCGGGTCCCATCATCATTGGCCAAGCCTGCGAATTCGACTACTCCGGTGTCCAGGCCTGCAAGGCGCTCCGGGAGGAGGGATACAAGGTCATCCTCGTGAACAGCAACCCGGCCACGATCATGACCGATCCTGAGTTTGCCGATCGCACCTACATCGAACCCATTACCGCGGCCGTCGTGGAGATGATCATGGCAAAGGAAAAACCGGACGCCCTCCTGCCGACACTGGGCGGCCAGACGGCCCTGAATACCGCCATGGCCCTGCACGAGTCGGGCGCCCTCACGAAACACGGCGTAAAGCTCATTGGTGCCCAGGTTGAAGCCATTCGCAAGGGGGAGGATCGCCAACTCTTCAAGGAGTGTATGGCAAAAATCGGCCTGGAGTGCGCACGCTCCGCCACGGCCCACACCTTGGACGAGGCCCGCTCCGCCATGACACAAATCGGGACCTTCCCGCTCATCATCCGACCCGCATTCACCCTGGGGGGAACCGGAGGCGGAATCGCTTACAACCGGGAGGAGTTTGAGAAGTTTGCGGCCTCGGGGCTCGACGCCTCCCCCACATCCGAAATCCTGGTCGAGGAGTCTCTTCTCGGCTGGAAAGAGTATGAGATGGAGGTGATGCGGGACCACGCGGACAACTGCGTCATCATCTGCTCCATTGAAAACTTTGATCCGATGGGAGTCCATACCGGGGACAGTATCACCGTCGCCCCTGCCCAGACTCTGACCGATCGTGAATATCAGCGGATGCGCGACGCCTCCTTTGCCGTCATCCGGGAAATCGGCGTCGAAACGGGTGGCTCCAACATCCAGTTCGCCGTTTGCCCCAAGACTGGACGCATGATCGTCATTGAGATGAATCCCCGGGTCTCCCGCTCCTCCGCCCTCGCCTCGAAAGCCACCGGCTACCCCATTGCCAAAATCGCGGCCAAACTGGCGGTGGGCTACACCCTGGACGAGTTGAAGAACGATATCACCCGAACCACCCCGGCCTCCTTCGAACCCACTCTCGACTACGTTGTGACCAAAATTCCGCGTTTCACCTTTGAAAAGTTCCCGGGTGCGGATGCCGTCCTGACAACCTCCATGAAGAGTGTCGGCGAGGCTATGGGAATAGGCCGAACCTTTCAGGAGTCGTTCATGAAAGCCCTTCGCTCCTTGGACATCCGTGGCCTGGAGGGTCGTCTCGACCTGGGAACCCGCACCCCTCCTGTGCCCGAGGATCAGTTGACCGTTCAACTCCGCACCCCTCACCCGGCCAGAATCTGGTATGTCAGCCACGCCTTCAACCGGGGATGGTCGGTTGAACGAGTCCACGAGGTGACCAAAATCGACCCTTGGTTCCTAGATAACCTGAAACAGATCACAGAAGTCGCCCAAGCGATCGAAAAACAAAGTTGGCTCGGAAACCCGGCCTCCCACCCCCTTCTCTTTCAGGCCCGTCAGGCAGGGCTGTCCGATATCGACCTTGCCCGAATCCTTCCAGGACCCGCCGAAG
>RFMG01000108.1 GCA_009927835.1 Verrucomicrobiota bacterium
TTACAACACGCGCCCGCGTCCGGCCGAGGTCTTGGTCTCCGGAACGAAGGCCAAGGTGATCCGCCAGCGCGAGACCGTGGCCGATCTGTGGCGCGGGGAGACCCGGAGATGAGTCGGGCGGTGAAGTTTTTCAAGCTGGAGGGCGCGGGAAACGATTTTCTCGGTTTCGACGGAAGGCGGGGGGGGTTGGGCCTGACCCGGGAGAGAATTACCCACTGGTGTAACCGCCAACGGGGTGCCGGGGCGGACGGGGTGTTGGTGGTGGAGAAGCCTCGCGGGCGGGGAGCGGACTTCCGGATGCGTTACTACAACGCCGACGGGGGCGAGGCGGAGATGTGCGGGAATGGAGCACGCTGTTTTGCCCTGCTGGTGCGGGAGACCGCGGGTTGGCGCGCCAAGACCATCCGGGTGGAAACCAAGGCCGGCCCTGTGGTTTTGGAAATCGTGGGCAAGGAGGTGAGGGTTTCCATGTCCGATCCGGGATTGCCACGGTTGGGGAAGGAGATCACGGCGGCCGGCAGAAAGGTGAAGCTGGATTTTCTCAACACCGGAGTGCCCCATGCGGTGGAGTTTGTCCGATCGGTGAACGGTGTGGAGGTGGAGAAGAACGGCCGGGCAATCCGTTTTCACACGTCTTTTGCCCCGGCAGGGACGAATGTGAACTTTGTCTCCGTGGGCAGCGGGAGCCGTCTCGAGGTGAGAACCTACGAGCGCGGGGTGGAGGGGGAGACGTTGGCCTGCGGGACCGGGGTGGTGGCGGCGGCGATCCTGGCCTCGGTGCGGCGGGGGGTGAAGCCGCCGGTGAAGATACGGACGCGCGGCGGGGACCTGTTGAGGGTCGATTTCACCATGGAGCACGGGCGTCCCCGGAACGTTACCCTCCAAGGCCCGGCGCGGATCGTCTATGAAGGAGTCTTCCATGTTTGAAGGAACCTATACCGCGCTGGTCACTCCCTTCCGTCATGGGCAGGTGGACGTGAAGGCGTTTGAGGCGTTGATCGAGCGGCAGGTGGCGGCGGGGATCGAGGGCATCGTGCCGGTCGGGACGACGGGGGAGTCGCCCACGCTGAACATGCAGGAGCATGTCCGGGTGATTGAGTTGGCGGTGCAGTTTGCCCGCAAGCGGACGAAGGTGGTGGCGGGCACGGGATCGAACAGCACGGCCGAGGCGATCGAACTTTCCACCGGAGCGCAGCAGGCCAAGGCGGATGCGCTCCTCTTGGTGGCCCCTTACTACAACAAGCCAAGTCCGGAGGGGATGTATCAACATTTCCGCGCGATCGCCCAGGCGGTCGATCTGCCGATCATGCTCTACAGTGTGCCGGGGCGGTGCGGGGTGGAGATCACGGTGGAGACGGTGGGCCGGTTGGCGAAGGACTGTCCGACCATCCGGGCGATCAAGGAGGCGGGAGGCAAGCCGGAGCGGGTGGATGAGATTCGGAAGGTGGTGCCGGCGGGTTTTGAGATTTTGAGCGGGGACGACGGCATGACCGTGGAGTTTATGAAGCGGGGTGCGTTGGGCGTGGTCAGCGTGGCCTCCAACCTGATGCCGGCCGAGGTGAAGGCGCTAGTGGATGCGGCGGCGCGCAAGGATTGGAAAAAGGCGGAGGAGCTGCACCAGAAGTATGCCGCGGTCTTCCGGGATCTCTTTATTGAAAGCAATCCGGGTCCGGTGAAGGCGGCAATGGCGGCCAAGGGATGGCTGGCGGATGAATTGCGCTTGCCGCTGGTCCCGATCACGGAGGCAAGCCGGGAGAAGCTTTTCCGTACTTTGAAGGAAGCGGGTTTGGCCTAGCTTCCGAGGACAGACATTTATGGCAACCAAACTCACGATGATCGGGTCCAAGGGTCGGATGGGGCAGGCGATCCTCAAGCTGGCCCGGGGCGACAAGAATTTCGAAGTGGTGGGCGAGGCGGATCACGGCGACGACCTGGCCAAGGCGATGGCCAAGGCGCAAGTGGTGGTGGATTTCAGTCATCGCTCCGCCACCGAGGCGGTGCTGAAGCAGGTGCGGGCGGTGAAGGCGGCCTATGTCTGCGGGACCACGGGTCACACGGAGGCGGAACGGGGATTGATCGGAGAGGCGGCGCATCACATTCCCTTGATCCATTCTCCCAATTTTTCCTTGGGGGTGAACCTGCTGTTTTACCTGACGGCGCAGGCGGCCAAGGCTTTGCCGGAGGGGTTTGATCCGGAAGTGATCGAGATCCATCACCGGTTGAAGAAGGATGCGCCCAGCGGCACGGCCAAGCGGTTGGTGGAGATTTTGGCGGAGGCCCGGCGGTCGAAGCCCGAGGTGGTGGGGCGGCACGGGCGTTCGGGTGAACCCGGCGAGCGGACGGAGGAGGAGATCGGTGTGCATGCGGTGCGGGGCGGGGATGTGGTGGGGGATCACACCGTGTTGTTGGCGGGTGAGGGGGAGCGGATCGAGCTGACCCACCGGGCGAGCACCCGGGATGTTTTTGCCGTGGGGGCGTTGCGGGCGGCGAAGTGGCTGGTGGGCAAGCCGGCCAAGATGTACCAGATGGTCGATGTGCTTGGGCTGAGCTGATGCGTATCGGAATCGGACTTGGCTCGAACCTGGGAAACCGCGGGGCGGAGTTGGCGAAAGCCAGAACTTGGCTCCGAGGTATTGATGTGGGAGCAAAATTTTCCTCCGAGTACGAAACGGCCCCTGTCGATTGTCCTCCAGGAACTCCTCCTTTTCGGAACCAGGTTGCCGAGATGAACTGGACGGGACGTTTGGAGACTCTTCTACAATGGATGCAGGAGTACGAGATTTCGCGTGGCAGGAAAACGGTGCGGAGGGTGAATCAGTCCCGGCCGCTGGATCTGGATCTTTTGTATGCGGGAAGAAACTGGATCAAGAGTCCGAGGTTGAACCTGCCGCATCCCCGAATGGCGGAACGGCTTTTTGTCATGGAGCCGCTGGCCGAGCTTTGTCCCGGGCGTCGTATTTCCGGTCTGCCAGGCACGGTGGGAGAGACTGCGGCGTGGTTGAGGGGAAAAAGGGGGCCGGAGTGTCGGCGGATCGTCTGACTCCGGAACTGCTCAAAAAGTGGCCAAAAGAGAGGCCGCTTTTGTCGTTAACGGCCTATGACTACCCGATGGGCCGGATCCTGGATGAGGTTGGAGTTGATCTGATTCATGTGGGGGACAGTTTGGGAATGGTCGTTCTTGGAATGCCGGACACGACCGGGGTCACGATGGCGGACATGATTCGGGCGACCGAGGCCGTTTCGCGGGGGAGGAAAAAAGCCATGATATCCGCCGATCTGCCTTTTGAGAGTTACGTTACTTTGGAGGGTTGTGTCCGACACTCCAAAGAGCTGTTGCAAGCCGGGGCGGATGCGGTGAAGCCGGAGGGAGGGAGGGAAATTTTTCCGCAGATTGAGGCTCTTGAAAAAGCGGGGATCCCGTGGATCGGACATCTGGGAATGTTGCCCCAAAACGTCAAAAAGGAGGGTGGCTACAGAAAAAAGGGGAAGAGCAGGGAGGAGGCTCGCCAGATTTTGGAGGATGCCAAGGAAATGGAGAAGAGAGGAGCGTGTGCGATGGTTTTGGAGTTGATGGCGCCCGAGGTGGCTGCCGAAGTGACAAGGACGCTATCCATACCCACGATTGGAATCGGGGCAGGGGATGGGACAACCGGCCAGATCCGGGTAACGCACGATTTGCTGGGTCTAACCCCTTGGTATCGGCCTGGGTTTGTGAAGGGGGATTTGGGGTTTGCGAAAAAAATCGGGGAACTGGTCCAGCGGATTAAGAGTTCCGGGTTCGCCGGGCTTGGATAAAAGAGCGGATTGCGAGAACGATAAAAGCCAGGGAGAGGGCCGCATTGATGGCCTGTGTGACGACAGCCGCGGGTTTTTCGGCGGTGCCGTTGAATAGTTCAGGTAGATGGGGGAGGGATCGAGCGGTTCCAAGAAATGCCAAGAGAGCCACGAGCACAGCGGCATGCATCACGTGCTTGCGAAGGTTGTCTTTAAGCGCCAAAAGACCAAAGAGTACGAAGAAGAGTCCGAAAATACACGGAATGAGAGCGGTTTTATGGGTAGAGCCAGTGAGGACGAATCCCCCGACTCCTAGGATCAGGTAGAGGAGAGCGAAAGTAAGTGTAACAGGAACCATGGACAAGGCTTACCCTCTGCATTTCGGGAGCAAAGGTAAAATTGGGATGCCACGGTGCGAAGATTCTGAATAGTATACTGTGTTTATGTTCAGCAGAACCTTACGGGTAGGGCTTTTGATTGGCTTGAGTGGGGTTGGGTGCTGGAAGGTGGAAGCTGGAAACGATCTCAATAAAAACGGCAAAGTCGACCCTTATGAGGATCCTGCCGTCCCTGTCGAGCAAAGGGTGGAAAACCTGCTTTCGCAGATGACGTTGGAGGAAAAAACCTGCCAACTGGCTACCCTCTACGGATACGGACGTGTCCTGAAGGACAAACTACCCACACCAGGCTGGAAAAAAGAGATCTGGAAAGACGGCATCGCCAACATCGACGAGCAGTTGAATGGCATCCCCGAACTCGGTCCGAACTCCAAACGCGATTACCGAAGCCAGGTGGAGAAAATCAACCCGCTCGTCTGGCCTCCCGCCAATCATGCGAAAGCGTTGAATGAGATTCAGGAGTGGTTCAAGACGCAGACCCGGTTGGGGATCCCGGTGGACTTTACGGACGAGGGAATCCGAGGGTGCAACCACTACCGCACGACGGCTTTTCCCTCCCAACAGGGCATCGGGGCCACCTGGAATCGGGATCTGGTCAGAAAAGTCGGGGAGGTGACCGGGAAAGAGGCGAGGGCTTTGGGCTACACCCATATCTATTCTCCCGTCCTCGATCTGGCGAGGGATCCGCGATGGGGGAGAGTGGTGGAGTGTTACAGCGAGGACCCTTATTTGGTCTGGGAGTTGGGGGCGGTGCAATCCAAGGCCCTGAGGGATTGCGGACTGGGGTCGACCGGAAAGCATTTTGCCGTTTACTCGATTCCCAAAGGGGGGAGGGACGGCGAGGCCCGGACCGATCCCCACGTGGCTCCCCGGGAAATGGAGACTCTTTTTTTATGGCCTTGGGAGCGGGTGATCCGTCGGGCGGGCATGAACGGGGTGATGAGTTCCTACAACGACTTTGACGGGGTTCCGATTTCCGGCAGCAAGGAGTTCCTGACGACCATTCTGCGCGAGCGATTTGGTTTCCGCGGCTACGTGGTTTCCGATAGCGATGCCGTTGAATATCTCACAAGCAAACATCACGTGGCGGCTGATTACAAGGAGGCTTGTCGTCAGTATCTGGAGGCGGGGGGGAATGTTCGGACGGAATTCAACCCGCCCAGCAAATTCATTCTGCCGGTACGGGAG
>RFMG01000143.1 GCA_009927835.1 Verrucomicrobiota bacterium
GGTTCCCTTTCACTGAGAATGCCTGCACGCACAAACTCCTCAATCGCGAACTCACCGTTTCTGAAGGCGTTGCAGGATAGCCTCTTTTCCGATATTCTTACCCCTTACGCCTCGGTAGCTCAGTTGGTAGAGCAGGTGACTCTTAATCACTTGGTCCTAGGTTCGAGTCCTAGCCGGGGCAAACCTCAACTTTGGTTTGAACCCTAGAGCAGCCCCGACTCCTGTCGGGGTTGGTCCTAGGTTCGAGTCCTAGCCGGGGCAACGTGGGAAATTCAGCTCGGCCTCACCTCCCCTGCCAAGGCCAGCGCCGCCACCACCAAGGCCAGATGAATCGCGATATCCGCGACAACCGAATGGGCGCCCAACAACATCTGCCCGAAGGCCAGGGTGATATACAAAATCCCCGCCAATACCAGCGGCCAACGGTTTTTGCCGGCCACCAGAATTCCCGCCCCCAAGAGGATCTCCGTGTACGGCAGGGAACCCAGAAAGAGTTTCACCCCCCAACCCGGTAAAAAGGTTTTGTCCAGGAAGGGCTGGGTGAGATGGGGAAGAACGTCGCTGTAAAAATGGTGAAAACTCAGGCCCTCCGGACCTTGAAATTTCCCCAACCCTGCCGTGAGAAAACGGAGGCCCAAAAAAAACTCGAGCAGAAAAAAAGCCCAATCCCGGCTGCCCCAACGGATCCAAAAGGGCCGGGGGTCGATCTTTTCCATCTTCATCTCTTTCCTTCTCTTCCCCCCAGGCGAAATTCCCGATGCGCCGCCCGCACCGCCTTGGCCCCCAACCCCTCGTCCACCACCACCGTGATCTTGATCTCGCTCGTGCTGATCATCTGAATGTTCACCCCTGCCGCCGCCAAGGCACGGAACATCTGGGCCGCCACCCCGCTGTGACTCCTCATCCCGATTCCGACCACGGAAAGTTTTGCCACCCCCTCCTGAAAAACAATCTGCCTCACCCAGCCGGCCCGGCGGAACGGCTCCAGGAATTTCCTCGCCCTCGGCAACTCCTCCCTCGGCACCGTGAAGGTGATGTCGGTCTGTGGTTTGCTGCCCTTCCCTCCCGTCGGCAGGGAAACGTTCTGCACGATCATATCGACATTGATCCCGGCCTTGGCGATTCCCGTGAAAAGCTTCGCCGCCACCCCGGGCCGATCCGCCACCCCCACCAGCGTGACCTTCGCTTGGCTCTTCTCCAGACTCACCCCACGCACGACGACTCGCTCCATCGATTTCGCCTCTTCTTTCACCATGGTTCCTCTGGCCTGATTGAAACTCGATCGCACCTCAAAGACCACCCCGAACTTTTTTGCAAACTCCACCGACCGCGCCTGCATCACCTTCGCTCCCGTGCTCGCCAACTCCAACATCTCGTCATAGGAGATCTCCCCGATTTTCCTGGCTTGGGGCTCCGTTCTGGGATCCGCCGTGTAGACCCCGTCCACATCCGTATAAATCTCACACCGCTCCGCCCGGAGCACCGCCGCCAATGCGATGGCCGTCAAATCGGATCCCCCCCGCCCCAACGTCGTGATTTGACCCTCCATCGTTTGCCCCTGAAAGCCCGCCACGATCACCACCCGCCCTGCCCTCAGATGCGACTGGACTGCCCGTGGCGTCACATTCGCGATTCTCGCCTTGGTGTGGGTCCCGTCCGTCACAATTCCCGCCTGCGCACCCGTCATCGCCACCGCCTCCACCCCCCGGGACTGGAGTGCGATCGCCAGAAGCGCCGTGGTTGTCTGCTCCCCCGTCGCCAACAGCAGATCCATCTCCCGCTCGCTGGGTTCCCTGTGTAACTCCCGCGCCATCTTCAACAACCCGTCCGTCACCCCGCTCATCGCGGAAACGACCACCACCAACCGGTTCCCCTTTTGACGCGACTCGGCCACCCGATCCGCCACTTTCTGGATCCTTTCCAGGTTGGCCACCGACGTCCCCCCATACTTTTGAACCAAGAGAGCCATCACAAGATCCTGCCATTTTCAGACCCATCCCGCACCCCCAGATTTTCATCCCTACCCCCGATTCCGACTTTCTCCAAAAACCGTTTTATCCTAGGATGTGAGATTCAATGGCAGATCTTCGCCAAGCCACCCTGCAGAACTTCTCCTCCTCGGGAAAATCGTATCAGTTCCAGAGCCTTCCGAAACTTGGCCAAGAGCTGAAAGCCGACCTCTCCCGCCTCCCGGTCTCCCTCCGGATCGTCCTCGAATCGGTCCTCCGCCACTGCGATGGGTTCAAGGCTCGTCCCCGGGATGTGGAAAACCTCGCCCGCTGGAACGCCCGGAAACCTGCCGCTGAGGAAATCCCTTTCACGGTCGCCCGCATCGTCCTCCAGGACTTCACCGGGGTCCCTCTCCTGGTCGACCTCGCCGCCATGCGCGATGCGGTCGCCCGTCTCAAAAAAGATCCAAAAATCATCGAGCCCCTCGTTCCCGTCGATCTTGTCGTCGACCACTCCGTCCAGGTGGACGTCAATGGAACGAAACAGGCGTTCATGCTCAACATGCAGTATGAGTTCAAGCGCAACCGCGAACGGTACGAGTTTCTCAAATGGGGCCAACAGGCGTTTGAGACCTTTGGCGTCGTCCCTCCGGGGATCGGCATCGTCCACCAGGTCAACCTCGAGCACCTTGCCCGCGGGGTTTTCACCCAAAAACAGGCCGATGGATCGCTCCTCGCCTATCCCGATTCCCTCGTCGGCACCGACTCCCACACCACCATGATCAACGGCCTCGGAATCGTCGGATGGGGAGTGGGCGGCATTGAGGCGGAGGCGGGTATGCTGGGTCAGCCCCTCACCTTCCTGACACCCGAAGTCGTCGGTTTCTATCTGACGGGGGAACTTCCCGCTGCCGCCACCGCGACCGACCTCGCCCTCACCGTCACCCAAATCCTCCGACAACACAAAGTCGTTGGCAAATTTGTCGAATTCTATGGCCCAGGGGCCGCCAGCCTCACTCTCCCTGACCGCGCCACTATTGCCAACATGGCCCCCGAATACGGGGCCACGATGGGCTACTTCCCCGTTGACGAGGAAACCCTCTCCTACCTGAGGGGCACGGGTCGCCCCGAGGATCTCGTCAAGCTGGTGGAAGACTACTACCGGGCGCAAAACCTTTTTGGAATCGCCGCGCAAAAAGAAGCTCTCTCCTTCTCCTCCGTCGTGGAACTCGATCTCGCCGGCGTCCGCTCCAGCGTGGCAGGCCCAAAACGCCCCCAGGACCGGATCGAAATTCCATCCCTGAAATCCACGTTCAACGGGCTCCTTACCAAATCGGTGGCTGAGGGGGGATATGGAAAGAATTCCGAACAGCTGACGCAAACGGCCAAGGTGACCATGCCGGCCGACGAGCAGGAGATGCTCTCGGATCGTCCCACTCCCGATCCCATCCCGGGCACAGCCGAACTCAATCAACCTGGCACGCTTCGGAATGGCTCGGTCGTCATTGCCGCCATCACCTCCTGCACGAACACCTCCAATCCATCGGTCATGCTCGCGGCTGGGCTCCTTGCCAAAAAAGCGGTGGAGCGGGGTCTGACCGTCAACTCCACCGTCAAGGCATCCCTCGCCCCCGGGTCCCGGGTTGTCTCCGACTATCTGGACGCCACCGGTCTCCAGCCTTATCTGGACCAACTTGGATTTAATCTCGTGGGGTACGGTTGCACCACCTGTATTGGAAACTCCGGCCCCCTTCCTGCCCCGGTCGAAAAAGCCGTTGTGGAACATGATCTGATCGCCGCGAGTGTTCTCTCGGGGAACCGAAATTTCGAGGCGCGTGTCCACTCCTCCGTCAAAGCGAACTTCCTGATGTCCCCGCCCCTCGTCGTCGCTTTCGCTCTCGCCGGCCGGGTGGATCTGGATCTTTCCAAAGACCCCATCGGGTTGGGCAAGGACGGAAAAGCGGTCTATCTCTGCGACCTTTGGCCCACCCGCGAGGAAATCGGACACGCCATGAAATCCGCCCTTCAACCGAAGGTGTTCCAAAAACTGTACCGCGATTTCTCCGGACAAAACCCCGCTTGGAACGAAATTCCATGCAAACCCGGGCAAACGTACGCGTGGGACCGTAAAAGCACCTACATTCAGGAACCTCCTTTCTTTGAAAACTTCTCTCTTCAACCCGCCCCCGTTGCCGGCATCCACACGGCCCGGTGTCTTGGGGTCTTCGGCGACTCGGTGACCACCGACCACATCTCTCCCGCGGGGAATATCAAGAAAACGTCCCCTGCAGGTGCCTACCTCATCTCGGAGGGAGTTCCTGCCGAGGATTTCAACAGCTACGGCGCCCGCCGGGGAAACGACAGGGTCATGACCCGCGGCACCTTTGCGAACGTTCGAATCAAAAATCTGATGCTCCCGGGGGTTGAGGGGGGAATGACCCTCAACTTGCTGGACCCAAAAAAACCGCAGGTTTCGATCTACGACGCCGCCATGGCATATCGAAAAGCTCAGGTTCCCTTGATCATTCTCGCAGGAAAGGAGTATGGCACAGGCAGCTCCCGGGATTGGGCAGCAAAAGGCACCCGCCTTTTGGGAGTGCGAGCTGTCATCGCGGAAAGTTTCGAACGCATCCACCGCTCGAACCTGGTCGGCATGGGGGTTCTTCCCTGCACCTTCCCCGAAGGAGTCAATGCCCAGACCTTAAAACTCAACGGAACGGAAACCTTTTCGATCGAGGGTTTAGGTCGGCCACCCAAACCCCAGGAAAAACTCACCCTTCATATCCAGCGGGAAAACGGCTCGATCGAAAAAACAGAGATCCTCTCCCGGCTCGATACCCCTGTCGAAGTGGAGTACTACCTGCACGGGGGTATTTTGCCTTACGTCCTCCGCCAAATTCTATCGCACTAACACTTACACGACCCATCCCCAAAAATCACACTTTTAAACCATTGCTCCACAGCGACTTACATGGGGTCAGAGGTGCTCCAAGTCATTGTCCATAAGTGGTTTAAAAGCCTGTTTTTCAAAAGTGGGGTCAGAGGTCTAAATTGAAAAATGCAAATGTAAGACATTGATTAGCAATGTTTTATATGGGGTCAGAGGTCTTGCAACTAACTGTGGATCAATACTTTGTGAGTCGCTTTTTTGGGGAATCCGGTTGGGCCGATGCCAAAACGAGCTAAATCTTTGCCAAAATCTTCTTTTCCAGCTTAGTAATGTCCGCTGAAAAAAGACGAATTCCCTCGGCTAGTTTCTCCGTTGCCATCGCATCCTCATTCAGCAGAAAGCGAAAACTCTTCTCATCCAAAGGCAGTTTCGCAATCGGATCTTTCTTTGCCGTCTCCACATCCAATTTTTTTACGACGGTTATATTTGATGCTTTCAATTCCCCCAGCAAATTGGGACTAATGGTCAGCAGGTCACATCCTGCCAGCTCCAGGATCTGCCCGATGTTACGGAAGCTTGCCCCCATGACCTGAGTCGGATACCCGAATTTTTTATAGTAGGCATAGATCTTTTGAACCGATTGCACACCCGGATCCTCCGCCCCCGCATACTCCTTCCCCGTGCTTTTCTTGTACCAGTCATAAATCCTGCCCACAAACGGGGAAATCAACCTCGCCCCCGCCTCCGCGCAAGCCACCGCCTGCGGCAGCGAGAACATCAGCGTCAAATTACACTGAATCCCCTCCTTCTGGACAATCCTTGCCGCCTGTGCCCCCTCCCAAGTCGCAGCTATTTTGATCAAAACCCGCTCCCGCTCGATTCCCGCCGCCTTGTACATGCCAATCAGATGCCGAGCCTTCGCCACCGTGGCCTCCACATCAAAGGAAAGTCTCGCATCCACCTCGGTCGAAACCCGGCCCGGCACAATTTTCAGAATCTCACATCCAAACAGAATCAACAAACGATCGATGATTCCCCTTGCGCGCTCCTCTTTTGAACCCGCACCCCCCTTTCCATCCGCCACCGCTTTCTCCAGCAACGCTTGGTACGCAGGCATCTCCGTCGCCTTCTCGATCAGGGTCGGATTGGTCGTCGCATCCTGCGGTGCATACTCCTTCATCAGGGCAAAATCCCCCGTGTCCGCCACAACGGTGGTAAACTTCTTCAGTTGATCCAGGGCATTTGCGCTCATCTTTACCTCTCTCCTAAATGTTCTTTCAGAATCGGCACCAGCTTTTCCTGAACACTCCGTATCTTATCGATCTCGTCCGCTTCGACAAGCAGACGCACCAGGTTTTCCGTGCCCGAATATCGAAGATAAACCCTTCCCTTCTGACCCAAAAAAGTCTCCGCCTCCCGAACCCCACGTGCCACAGGCTCCACCGACTCCCACGCCGGTTTGTGACGGACCCTCAAATTCATCAACTGCTGGGGGTACGTCCTCATCTCTTTCCGCAATTCCGCCAACCGCCTCTTTTTTCTCTGAACCAGATCCAAAATCTTCAAAGCCGAAAGCAACCCATCTCCCGCCGGCGAATCCTCCAGAAACAACAGATGCCCCGACTGCTCCCCTCCCAACCCAAATCCTCCCCTCCGCATCGCCTCCGCCACATAACGGTCTCCCACCTGCGTCCGAACCACCTTCCCTCCCCTCGCCGTGATCATCTCATCCAGCCCCAGATTACTCATCACCGTAACCACCACCGTTCCCCCAGCCAGTTTTCCCCTTTCCAGGGCATCCGTTGCCGCCATCGCAATCACCTCATCCCCATCCACCCTCCTCCCATCCTCATCCACCAAAACCAACCGATCCGCATCCCCATCGTGCGCCACCCCCATCCAACCCGATCTTTTGCCCACCGCTCCCATCAAACCCTCCGGATGTTCCGACCCGCACCCCTCGTTGATGTTCGTTCCATCCGGCTCCGCTCCCATCACCTCCACCTCCGCTCCCAACCCACGAAGAATCTCCGGGGTGGTAAACCAAGCCGCCCCATTCGCCGCATCCACCAGAATCTTCAACCCACGCAGGCTGAAATTTTCTCCAAAGATCCCCAGCAACCGTTTCCGATAAAGATCAAAAGCCCCTCGCTCACACGAGAAATCTTTTGAAACCACTTTCTCCTCCAAAGCCACTTTTTGCCCCAGATCCAGCAACCCCTCGATCGCTTCCTCGTCCGAATCCCCCAGCTTTCCCCCGTCCGCACCGAAAAATTTCACCCCATTATCCGTCGATGGATTGTGGGAGGCACTCAATACCGCCACCCCGCAGGCTCCCCTCGGCAACCCCACCATCGCCGCCGCCCCGCTGGGAAACACCCCGATCGATTCCGCCTCCAGCCCCGCGGACCGAATCCCGGAAATCAGCGCCGCCTCCAGCATCTCTCCGGACTCCCGCGTATCCCGCGCCACGAGAATCTTTCCCCCCGGATGTTTTTTCGAAAACAATCTTCCTGCCGCCCTCCCCAGCGCCGCCACAAACTCCGGAGTCATCGGCTCCCTCCCCACCCTCCCGCGGATCCCGTCCGTGCCAAACCAACGCCGCCCCCCCGTCCCCGCCATCAACGTCCCCCCACCCGCATCCCCGCCACGATCACACCCAGCATCCCCCAGAGAACAAGGGCGGTCACCAAGCATACCGCCACCCTCGCCACCCTTCTCCCCAACGCCTTCGGACCGCCCGTCGGCTTCAAAAATCCCCGGATCAACCCGCCCCCCCACGAGACCCTATCCCCACTCACCAAAATCTCCGTCAATTTCTGCCGTAACGCATCGATCTCCAGCGGCCTTTCCATCTTTCCCTGCCTGCACAAGGTCAACTCCCCCGTCTCCTCCGACAATACCAGCACCACCGCGTCACTCTCCTCGCTCACCCCCAGCGCTGCCCGGTGACGCAATCCCAGGATCCGACTCATCCCCTGCTGGCTCACCGGCAAAATACACCCCGCCGCCACCACCTGATCCCCCCGCAAAACCACCGCCCCGTCATGCAGGGGAGTCTGATTGAAAAAAATCGTAGCCAATAACTCCTCCGAAACCTGACCCCGCACCGGCACCCCCGAATCGATCAGCCCCTGGGCCAAATCCGCCTGCTCAAAAACAATCAGGGCCCCGTACTTCCTCTCCCGCAACGCCTCCACCGCCTTGATCACCTCCTCGATGATGAACGACTGCCTCTCCCCGTGGATCGAGAAGCCGCCCGCTTTCCCGATCTCGGCCAACGCCCGCCGGATCTCCGGCTGAAACAAAATCAAAAAAGCCAGCACCAAAACCGACACAAACGCCTGCAACAAAAAACTCAAAACCCTTAATTCCAGAAATCGGGAAGCCAGCAATGCAACCAGAAACACCAGGAGGAAACCGCTGAACACCTTCGCCCCCTGGGTCCGCCTCAACAGCTTGTACCCGTAGTAGAAAACCCCGGTCAAAATCAGAATCTCCAGGGCCCCTTGCCAATGCAGATCGCGATACGGCGCCCACCAACTCTCCGGGATCATCATCCCGTCAGCAGACCAGAAACCATCGGAGGTGTCGATGCGGAGAATCGAAAATCAGTCCGTGTTCTTCAGAAACTCCACCCGATCCAGCTCCTCCCCCTTGGGCCCGAGAGAGCGCACCGTGGCCCCGTCCTCCCGGAGTTGGACCACGTTCACGTAGTCGGACTGGGCAAACGCCTTCGAAAGCTTTTGCGACTCCGGACACTGCTGCGGCCGCGGGACGACCCCCAAAGCCCCGTTTCCCAGGAAGGAAATCTTCCTGCCCCCTTTCCCCTCCGACTCCACCCTTTGCAGATTGTGATCATGATGGTTGAAAACCGCCGTCACGGTCGACCCCTCCAAAATAGGAACCCACTGCTCCCGCACCTCCACGATCTCCTTCTGGTGCTTCCATGTCCGGAAGGAGGGAAAAGCCGGCACATGCCACGAGGCAAACACCCAGGGGACCGATCTCCGTTTCTCCAGACTCCTCTTCAACCACCCGCTCTGACTGGAAATGGGAAGGATATGTCCCGAATCCATCAGGAGCATCGACAGATAATTTCCGAAATCCAAAGCCACGGGTTCCGCTTTCCGATACAAGCCCCCAAAGAGCGAATAAAAGAACGGGGCCCTCTCCCGCATCTGCTCGAAGGTCGCCCCCTCCACCACGTACCCGCCCTTCACCTCGTGGTTTCCGATCCCGGCCACAAAAGGCACCACCCTCCCGTCCGGCGCATGGGCCGCCGCGCTCCACTGCTCCCAAAACTGAATTTCCCGTTTTACATCGTGACCGTCCCCGTACGCCAGGTCCCCACCCACACTCATGAAAATGGGATCTTGCTGTGCACCCAGCCTCATCATGTTGGATGAGGACTCCAGCACATCCACATCCCCACCCTCGACAAAGACGACAGGTTGCGAGAGATGGTCGGGTGCGGTCCGGAATTTTTGCACGGGCGCATCTCCAATTTGGAACAGGTACTCCGTGCCCGGCTTGAGCTGGTCCCAGCGGGCGCGAACCAGCTTCCA
>RFMG01000070.1 GCA_009927835.1 Verrucomicrobiota bacterium
GAGCACGGGGAGAAGGCGATCCCCGATGTGGCGGGGCCTATTTTCAAGGTGACCGATTTCGGGGCGGTGCCGGACGACGCGAACTCCGACGAGGAGGCCATCCGGAAGGCGATTGCGGCAGCGGAGCAGGCGGGGGGAGGTGTGGTGTTGTTTCCAGCGGGAAAGTTTCTGATTTGGACGGATCGGAACAAGGCGGATGTGATTCGCATCTCGAAATCGGGCGTGCTCATTCGCGGGGCCGGATGTGGAAAGGGCGGCACGGTGATCCGGGCGATTCACTCCGGTTATCGGACCGGTCCTTATCCCGTGCCCAAGGGAACGAAAGATGCGGATGGGAAGGATGACTGGTCGAAAATTCCCTACTTTTTTATGTTTGAAGGGATTGAGGTAGGAAAGAAGGAAGCTGGAAAATCCGTGGCCGTCACAGGTGCGGTGAAGCGCGGAAGTTTTGCCGTTCCGGTCAAGTCCACCGAGGGTTACAAGGTGGGGGATTGGGTGGTGTTGAAGGCGGGGACGCCCAAGTTGGATGCGGAGTTGATGGCGGGGCTGCAACCCGATCCGACGTGGACGCGAATCATCAAGGATGGATCGAGTATCAACGAACTGCATCAGGTGAGTGAGGTACAGGGAGAAAGTCTGATTTTAAAAGAGCCTGTCCTTGTGAATCTGGGAGCAGATTTTGAGGCGAAGGTGTCGCCAGTAAAGTTGATCGAGCAGGTGGGCGTGGAGGATATGGCTTTGCAGGGAGGATGGAGGGGGGCTTTTGTGCATCATCGGTCGGCCTTGGATGACGAGGGGTGGGACGGAATCCAGTTCAAGGGTGTGGCCAACGGTTGGGTGCGGAGGTGTGCGTTTCTGAATGTGAACACAGGGGTGTATCTGAGGGATTCGGTGGTCTGTTCGATTCTGGAGAACCGATTTGCCGGAACCAAGGGTCACTACGATGTGGCCATTCGGTCGAACTGCTCTTTCAACATGATGGGGTTAACAGAAGAGACGTCATCGCCGCAGCACGGGGCGTCCACGGGAAATCGGTCGGCAGGAACGGTGGTTTGGCGCTGGCTGATGAGCAAAGCTTCGACGGTCGATTCCCACGGAAACGGTCCGTATGCCACGCTGATCGACCGGGTGGATGGCGGAACGATGACCAGGAGCGGGGGTCCGGCACCGTCGTTTCCGAATCACATGCGTTGGATGGTGTTCTGGAACTTTTTTTACGACAGCGACGACGAGCAGCCGATCAATTTTTGGAACTATGAGAAGGGGAAAGAGGCCAAGTTTGTGAAGCCGCTCTTTGTGGGGTTGCATGGCAAGCCGGTGAAGTTGAAGGAGGATACGGTGGGGGCCAATGAAGCTCCCGGATCCCCGGTGTCGCCGGAGTCGTTATATGAGGCGCAGTTGACGTTGCGGTTGGGCAAGTTACCGGATTGGGTGGGGTCGGCACGGAAGGAGTGGGAGAGCATTCGAGCTCTTGAACTGCCGCCTTATGCGGTAGCGGACATTGAGAAGAACGATCTATATGAGGAGGAATTTGCCTTGGCGGAGCTGTTGAAGGATTGGAAAGAGCAGATGGCCAATCAGGAGCTGGGTTGGGGCGTGCCAATCGAACTTCCGGCATCCGTTCCTGAGGGGAAATGGAAAAAGGATTATGTTCTGCTGCGGACGGTTCTCCAGGCGATGGCCACGTATGCGAATCCAGTCGGCAAGAAGGATGTTCCTGTGCCTGCGATGAAGGTGAATGTGGAGGTGAAAAGGGGGGAGGTC
>RFMG01000255.1 GCA_009927835.1 Verrucomicrobiota bacterium
CTCCCCCCACGAGGTTCTGGGTTCGACGGCGAGCCGGATAGGTGCGGCCCTGAATTTCGCTTAGATCGGCAATCGTCATGGTTTTTCTCCAAAGAACGTTAGGTACGGTTTGCCGCCGGCAAGGCGGAGCAGGTAAAGAGCCAGTTCGCGGAGATGGTAGTCGCCCCACATGGCGGCTTCGCCACAAGGAACCTTGCGGCCTTTCGGAATGTGATCCCATCCGTTCGGGCGGTGATAGACAGTGTGAAGGAGCAGGCCTTCATGCTTGGGATCGGAGGAGAGATACGGTTCGGAGAACAGAGTCCGGGCCGTGGTGAGGCCGGCGGCGAGATAGGTTTGTGCGGCTTTTTTGTCTCCCTTCTTTTCGAGGATCCGGGCGAGACGGAGAAGACCTTGAGCCGAGATGGCGGCGGCGGAGCTGTCGACGGGTTCATATTCGTTGAAAGGTTCCGCCGGACGGTTCAGGTAGTCGCCCAAGTGGACAAGGCCGGGGGCGCCGGTATCCCAGTAAGGAATGCCGTCGGTCGGTGTTTCGCGCAGGTAGAAGTCGGCGGTGATGCGGGCGACTTCGAGGTAGCGGTCGAGGATTTTCTGTTTCCCTCCAAACTCCTTGAATTCGGATTCGGGTAGAAGCTCGAGGAACTCGTGCTGCTCGGGGAAACCACAGAGAACCCAAGCGTGGCCGCGGGTCCAGGTGGTGAATGCGGAGTAGCCCTGCTGGGTGGAGGGGCAACGGTAGGCTCCGTCGGTCACATTGAAGATCGATTCATGCACGACCCGACCAGGAACGTCGTATGTATCCCGGCCCTTGCCGTAGTAGACATTGTAACGGGCGGTGGTCTCGGCGTGTTGGAGGGAGCGGTGGAGAAGATTGATCTTTGCATCGTTTTCCCCCATGAGGCGGTGACCCAGCACGTGGGCGAGGCCGAGAGCGCGGAGGGAGCGGATGGTGTCGGAAAAGAGGGACTGGGGCCCGTTGAAGGAGCGGATATAACCGAGTTCGGGGGTGAGTTGGGTCCAGCGGGAGGCTTGGACGGCGCCGCTGGCTTTGAGCGCGAGATCGTAGAAGTGGGACTCCCAATCGTTGGAGGGGAGCCGGCCTTCACGGAGGAGGCGGCGGAGGTTTCCGTAGGTGCTGACATTGTTGAAGCCGTGATCGTGGACCCCGATGTGGGTGACGTGGGCGGCCATGCGGCGAAGCGTTCCCTCGCGGCCGATCTGGAGCATCGATTCGTCGCCAGTGGCGTCGTACTGGAGGATGGCGGAGCCGTAGACGAACCCTTCGGTCCACTCGGTCCAGCCCCGTGAAGTGTATTTGCCGTCGATGGTGAAGACGGGCGTGCCGTCCGACTCCTTCCAGCGTTTTTGGAGGGAGAGGATTTTTGGGGCGGAGGCCTCGAAAACTTTTTTGGCGGAAGCTTCGAGGCTTTTTGGGGTGAGCGTGGTGTCGTTCTTGATCATAAAATCAGAGTCGGCGTAGGTGGAATCCTCCGTCGAGGTAGATGACGTCGCCGGTGCTGAAGGGGAAGTCTCCGCGGCAGATGGCTTTGGCGGCGAGGCCAACATCTTCAGGTTTTCCCCAGCGTTTTTGCGGGACGAGGCCTTCGCCGATCAGCTTGTCGTACTTGTCTTTCACGCCGGTCGTCATGTCGGTCGCCATCACGCCAGGGCGAAGTTCGATCACTTGAACGCCGTCGGCGGCAAGGCGGGTAGCCCAGAGCTGGGCAGCCATGGCGAGGCCGGCTTTGGAGATACAGTATTCGCCACGGTTGACCGAGGCGGTATTGGCGGAGATCGAGGTGACGAAGATCAGTTTGTATCCACCGGGGAGAAGGGATTTTCCGGGGTTGGCCAACCAGTAGCGGGCGGCGAGTTGGCTGAGGAAGTAGGGGCCCTTGAGGTTGACGTTGATGACTTCGTCAAAAATCTCTTCTTTGGCGTCGGGGAGATCGGCTCTTTCCCGGGGAGCGATGCCGGCGTTATTGATCAGGGCATCCAGACGTCCGAAGGCGTCGAGAACCCGCTGCATCAGGCTGGCGCGGTCCTCGGGAGAGGCGAGTTGGGCGGGAACGGCCAAGAATTTCTGGTCCTTTGTTTTTGCGACGGCTTGGCACGCGGCGACGGTTTCCTCGGCGGCCTGGCGGTTGGAGGCGTAGTGGATGGCGAGGTCGTAGCCTTCGGGAGCAAGGCTGAGGGCGACGCCTCGTCCGAGTCCCCGGCTGGCTCCAGTGATCAGAATGACGGGTCGGGGCATGGGGAGAACAGTAACCGAAGTGTGGCGCGGAATGGATGGAGGAAACCGCTTTCTTTAGCATAAAAACGACTTTATTTTATGTCCTAATGAAACTTTCGAGAAAAAGCCCGTTCCGGGAGGCTCCGCTGCAGCCTTTGCTGTTACGGAACCTTCAGCTGCGCTGTGGGGACTGGTCGATCCGTTCGCTTCGGGTCAACCGGCACCTTCAACCGTTCGACCGGGTGGCGCCGCACACCCATCGGCATGGTCAGCTGCTTTTGTATTTGCGGGGGAGGGGGGAGCAGGAGGTGGGTGATAAAAAGTGGTCGGTGGGAGCGGGGGCGGTTTTTTTTATCCCTGATGGGAAAAAACATGCGTTCCGGGAGACGGGTCCGAGGAGGGCGATCTGTCTGGTGGTGGATTTGAGCGGTGAGGGGCCGAGGAGGTGGGGATTTCGGAAAGGATTTCTCCCGGCGGAGCGGATGGCCGAGGTGCGACAGAGGGTGGCCGGAATGGGGGCGGAGCGATCGCAGGGGTTGGAGCTTTCGGCGGGTAGTGCGGCTCTTCTGGTTTTGGATTTGTGTCGGCGGGCCTGTGAAAAAGGCGGAGAGAGCATTGTTTCCAAGTCATCGGTGGTACGAAGGCTGGAGAGAGTTTGGAAAATCGATGAGCAGGGTAGATGGCCAGGGCCCAAGGAGCTGGCCCTTCGGGTGGGCCTGCAAAAAGATTATTTGAACCGGTTGGTGAGGCGTTCCTGTGGGCTGACCTTGGGGCAGTGGCGGGCTCGTGAACTGCTTCGGCATGTTGAGTTGGATCTCCAAAAAGGAGTTAGGATTTCGCTCGTTGCTGACCGGGCTGGGTTTCAGGACCAGAACTACTTTTCGCGGTGGTTTCGGAAGCAGACTGGCCTTGCTCCAAGTAAGTGGCGTAAATAGTTAATCATCATATGGATATACTTATTTATCCTGGATCGTTTTAGAGGTTCGATTTTAAGTTTACGGATTAAATAAAATTTCTAACATAAATCACAATTTGCGGTCTAACATATAGTTAGAAGCACAATTTCGATGAGATCCCAAACAACCCATAAGGTGAGGGCATCGATCGAGTCTCCGTTCGTCGAATGGAGTTCGTGGAGTAATTCTATCTTCCGTTTCATTTTAATTGGATCGATCGCACTGATCTCAATTACCCAAGGAAGGGCGACCAATTATTACGTTGAAAATGCGGCCCAATTTAATTCCACGCTGGATAAAAATAATGCGAATTTTTCAATCTTGAAAGCTGGGGATCGGGTTTATCTCAAGGGCGGAAGTTGGGATGGCTTGGTTTGCACCTTGGTCGGAAGCATGACCGATGCAGAGGCTCAATCGAACCCCGCCATGATCTTGGCCTGTGACTCCAATTACAATCCGCAACCAGGTGCGGTGACCATCAATGGAATTTCAGCCATCCTGCTGCAGGGAACGGGAATTTCCCTCCACGGTCTGACCTTCAGTCCGTTGAGCGGCATGAAAAAATCCGGAAGCTTCAACGACTATAGCGGCAATGATGGGGGCAACGCCTATCTCATCAAGATGGATGGCGGGTCCCGCTATATGACCGTTTCCCACATTAAATTCGACTATTGTGGACGGGATACCGTCGACTACGCCAACAATGATCACTACGGAGCCTGGTTACTGCTCAACGGATACCGACATACCGTGCAGTACTGCGAAACCGCCGGCCGGGATTTCGACCCCAATGACATCAATATCAGCGATGCCACCCTGAGAAAATCCATCCGTCAGGCCACGGTGGTGATCTACAAGGATGACGTGAAGGATACGCAATACGGATTCCATTGGATTCACCACAACTACTTTGGGGAGAGAAAAATTCCCAAAAGCTCGGACTCCCGCTTGCCCACCGCCCTCGGCGGAGAGGTGGCCGCGGACCTCTCCAACGGTTGGGAAACGATCCGATGCGGAAGTAGCGCCTTTTTGGAAACAGACTTTAACAACATCATCGAGAAAAACGTCTTCTATCACGCCATTCAGTCGGTGGACGGGGGAGTCAATGACAATACCGGGGAGCCGGAGATGATCTCCAACAAGTCGCGGCGGAATATTTACCGTTACAACACCATTCTCAACAATTACGGCCAACTTTGCCTCCGGGGGGGCGACTATTGCGTGGTCCAGGGCAACTACTTCCTGGCGGGCGGCGCCCACGACACCAGTGGAAACGTGGTTTTGACCGAGACCCGAAACAATCTGATGGGTGGAATCCGGGCCTTTGGATTCGGTCACGTGATCGCCAACAACTATTTTTACCGCCTGAACACCAACGGGGTGCGCTCCGCGGTCATCCTGGGATCCGGATCCACCCCCACGACAAATCCCGTCACGGGGCTCCTGACCAATGGACCGCTCAGCAGTCAGTATGAAACAGCCAACTACACCCACATTCTCGGAAACACCTTCATCGATTGTCAGGCCGTCACCTTGGACAATCCCAACGGGGAAACCAACCCGGTGTACGG
>RFMG01000248.1 GCA_009927835.1 Verrucomicrobiota bacterium
GCTTCTTTAAGAACCTGAATTGAGGAATAAAGCTTAATTCGAATTCCGATAACCACTACCCAAGTTTTGCTGATATCCACCTACACCCACCCCAGTGCTGGTTGGATTCTGATTAAAGCCCAAAGGCAACTCAGGAAAAGCTTTAAGAGTAAGGGTGGCCAAAGCAATGGTTTCAGATGGAGAACCTTGGTTATTTCGTTGTCCCAAGGAGACACCTAGAATCCACGCCCCAATATCACGGTATAGCCCGAAATTGACTCCCTGGACGAGTCCTGGGTTCAGGGAGTAGGTCACCCCCCCATTCACAAGCCAGCTTTCATTTAATCGATAATTAGCCTGCGCATTGACTAAGCTCGTCTGCGTGTTGGTCAGGACTTCATTGTTGAGGGCATCCAAGTAGGAGAAACTCTCCAAATAAGAATAACTTCCGTAAAGATCGAGAGCCGGTACGATCTCCCACTTACTCCCAAGATTTAAGGAGTTGAAGCCATTTCCGCTAATCGCAGTTGTTGCTGCAACTGTACCCGTCCACCAAGGAACAGGCATAATATTCAAAACGTTGTATAGTTCCGGAAGGGAGGAGGGGACCGTTTCTGGAATTTGGACGCTTCCGTAATTCAAGCTCGTCAGCTCTGGCCGAATCGGTTGAAAATCGGTGTATATCTTCCAGTTGGCCAATTCATAAGGAGCTCCGTCTCTTTTTGTCATGATTCGATTCATCATTCCAGGACGCACAATCAGAAGCTTGTCGATGGAGTCAATCGAATTATAAAGCGACGAGTTTAGCGGTTGAGACTCCGTAGAGTTTACGCGATTATCAAATCCGGCAAATTCATTGGGCCGAACATTGGGCTGGGGAATATAGGCCGCCTGGATAAAGGGCTCAACAACGTGACGAACTCCATCAATCGCCCAGGCCTTGTTTTTGATATCTGTCCAAGTCGCATACGCTTTGGTGGAGGCATCAATTCCAAAGTTAAAGACGTATCGAAATAAGGACGTATCAGAAAGGGTCTGATTTGACCCAACTGGGCCAAACTGCGTGTTTTGAACGCTGCCATCCTCCGTAAGGTTGCTTCGGGTATAGATGGTCCCTCGGATCCCAGCCCTAGGGGTTAGGTTCAACCATCCAAAGTATTGTCTCGGGTAAAGCAGTTGATGATACGTGTCATAACGAAGAGCTGAATAGTCCG
>RFMG01000196.1 GCA_009927835.1 Verrucomicrobiota bacterium
CTCGGCCACCATGTTCAACAAGGGGCTGGAGATGATTGAAGCGCACTGGCTGTTTGGGTTGCCCATGAGTCAGGTGGATGTGGTTGTGCATCCCCAAAGCATCGTCCATTCCATGGTGGAGTTTATCGATGGGTCGGTTTTGGCTCAGCTGAGTGTGACCGACATGTGTTTTCCCATTCAATATGCGGTGACCTATCCGGAACGGATGCCCAGCGGGTTGCCTCCCCTGGACTTGGCGAAGCTTGGGAACTTGAGCTTCGAGGCTCCGGATGAACGAGGTTTCCGGCCCTGCGCTTGGCTCGGGAGGCCGGTGAGGCAGGGGGAACGCTGCCTGGAGTCTTGAATGCGGCGAACGAGGTGGCCGTGGAGGCCTTTCTTCAGGAGCGGGTTTCCTTTTCAAGGATTTGGGGCATCGTGGAGGAAGTGATGCAAGGGCACCGAACCGAGAAAAGTCCCAACCTCCATGCCATTGTGGCGGCGGATACGTGGGCCAGGGCTGAGGCCAAAGCCATCGTGAATCGAACATGAGTTTCTTCTCTGGTCTCCCCTGGCTGGAAATTGTCACGGTGGCAGGGACGATCGTCTTGGCGCTTTTCCTGTTTGGGTTAACGGTGGCGGCGCATGAGTTCGGCCATTTTTGGGCGGCCCGGAGGGCAGGGTTGGTGGTGGAGCGATTTGCGATCGGATTTGGGCCAAAGATGTACAGCAGGGTGGTGGATGGGGTCGAGTGGCAGATCAATCTTCTCCCTTTGGGGGGGTTCGTTCAGTTGCCGCAGATGAGTCCGGCGGAGGAGTTGGAGGGGAAATCGGAAAAAGATTTTTCCGATCTTCCCCCTGCCACACCAGGCGCAAAAATCCTTACGGCATTGGCGGGTCCGGTTGCCAGCTTGGGTTTGGGGGTGCTTTGTGCGGTGGGAGTGTGGATTTTTGGGGTTCCGACCAACATGACGTATCGCACGACGACGATCGGTTGGGTGGAGCCGGGCACTCCTGCGGCGAAAGCAGGGATTCTTCCCGGGGATGTGATTCTGGCGATTGACCACCAACGGCCCGAGCGTTGGGCGGGCAGGCCGGGCGCCGTGGTGGAAAGCATTCTCCTTGGAACGGATCGGGAGATCCTTCTGGAGCTGGATCGGGAGGAGAAGGAGATCGTCACGGTGAAGGTTTTGCCGGAACGAAATTCGGAGATGGAGGGTTTGCGTCGGTTGGGATTCGAGATGTATCCCGCCCAGCCTGCCCGGGTGGACCAGGTGATTGCGGGCGGGCCGGCGGATCGAGCCGGAATCCGGTCTGGCGACTCCATGATCACGTTGAATGGGAAAAAGATCTGGAACCCGGCGGCGGTGAAAGCGGCCGTGGAGCAGGGGCAGGAGGTTTTGGAGTTGGGGATCCGCCGTCCCTCGGGGGAGGAGATGACAGTGCGGATTCGCCCGGAGAGGGCGACAAATCGAAAAGACAAAATGATCGGTGTGATCTGGAAGATGGGGGAACTCCAGGTGACGCACCCCACTCCCCAAGAGCAGGTGGGTTCCGCGGTCGGTTTGGTCTGGAGGACCCTGCGCGCCTTGGTGACTCCGGCTTCGAGCGTCGGTCTGCAGCATCTGAGCGGCCCCCTCGGAATTTTTGACCGGTTAGTGTCCCTGTTGCGGACGGATGCCAGGCAGGTTTTATACTTCAGCGTGATTCTGAATGTGAATTTGGCGTTTTTGAATCTTTTGCCGATCCCCGTCCTGGATGGCGGTCATATCCTGTTCTCCCTGGTGGAGGCTGTGCGGCGCCGCCAACTGGAGAGCAAAACGATCGTTCGAATCCAAACCTGTTTTGTGGTTCTTTTGGCCGGTTTCTTTCTTCTTGTGACCTATCACGACTCCATGCGGCTGAAAAAAAGGATGGAGAAACCGGCGGAAAGCGGTGAGATGCCGGTCTTTCGGAAGGAGAAACAATGAAAACCTATTGCCCCAGCCCCTATCGTTACGTCAGGCGTGCGACACGCGAGGTAACCGTGGGGAAGGTGGGAATCGGGGGAGCGAACCCGATCCGGGTCCAAAGCATGATCACCTGTGACACGATGGACACGGCGGCATCGGTGAAGCAGACGCTGGATCTGGTCAAAGTCGGCTGTGAAATTGTCCGCATCACCGCCCCGACGGTCAAGGATGCGGCGAATCTTCAGAAGATCAAAAAGGAGCTGATCGCGGCAGGATGCGACGTGCCGATCGTGGCTGACATCCATTTCAAACCGGATGCGGCCATGGAGGCCGCCCAGTGGGTCGAGAAGGTCCGGATCAATCCCGGCAATTTTGCCGATAAAAAGAAGTTCGCTGTCCGCGAATATACCGATGACCAGTATGCCGAGGAGTTGGCCAGGATTGAGGAGACCTTCCTGCCGCTGGTGAGGCTTTGTGCGGAAAGAAAGATTGCCATCCGGATCGGCACGAATCACGGTTCCCTTTCGGACCGGATCATGAACCGGTACGGGGACTCCCCCCACGGGATGGTTGAGAGTGCTCTGGAGTTTGCGCGAATCGCACGGAAGCAGAATTTTCATAATTTCCTTTTTTCCATGAAGTCGTCCAACCCCAAGGTCATGATTGAGGCGTACCGCCTGCTGACCGTGGCGCTGGCGAAGGAGGGAGAGGATTGGAACTATCCTCTGCACCTGGGGGT
>RFMG01000078.1 GCA_009927835.1 Verrucomicrobiota bacterium
CGGGGATGGGAGTGCGGCACCTTTCCTTGAAATGTTGGCACAGGCCGGCCGGAAGGAGTTGGATGCGCCTCGTGCGGTTTTTGAGATTCGGGAGCCGGTGTATGTGACGACCCCGGATGGGGGGTACATGGCCGCGTTGCCTCACGATGGGTTCAAAATATCCTGCACCAACGCGAATCACACTTCGCACCATACGCAGTTCCTGAGTCTTGAGATTGGCGCAAAAAACTATGCCAAGGAGATCGGTCGTGCCCGGACCTTTGTTTTTTATGAGGAGGTTGAACCGCTTCTGGCAAAAGGGTTGATCAAGGGAGGGAGTTTGGAGAACGCGATCGTCATCCGTGGGGAATCGGTGATGAGCAAGGAGCCCATGCGATATCCCGAGGAGTTCGTCCGTCATAAAATTCTCGATATCATCGGGGATCTGGCTCTTTTTCCCGTGCCGATCCGGGGGCATGTCCTCGCGGCAAAAACCAGCCATGGGTTGAATCTTCTTTTTGCCAAGGCCTTGCACAAGGCGTATCGCGCGTATCAGTCGTCCCTGATGCCGGTGGAAAACATTCCGGTCGGGGAGCGGGCCATGGACACAAATGAGGTGATGAGGATTCTGCCCCACCGTTATCCTTTTCTCATGGTCGACCGGATTCTGCGTTTTGAGGGGGAGACCAAAGCGGTGGGGTTGAAGGTGGTGACCATCAATGAACCTTATTTTCAGGGACATTTCCCCGGCCACCCGATCATGCCGGGGGTTCTGCAGATTGAGGCGATGGCTCAGGTTGCGAGTATTCTGCTGCTGCGGAACACGGAGAATGCGGGAAAGCTCGGTTACTTTATGAGTGTGGACAAGGCCAAGTTCCGTAAGCCGGTTCTTCCGGGAGACATCATGACCATGCAGGTGGAGTTAACAAAATCGAGGGGGAAGATTGGCAAGGCGGAGGGCCAGTGTCTGGTGAACGGGGAGGTGGTTTCGGAAGCCGAACTGATGTTTGCGATCTTGGATCGTTAAGGAGTCGCGGCGAGTGACGGTTCATTCCACGGCCATGGTGCATGCGAAGGCAAAGCTGGCGCCTTCGGTTGAAGTCGGGCCCTTTTGTGTCGTAGGCGAAGGGGTGGAGTTAGGGGACGGATGCGTGCTGCGGCATCATGTGAATCTCGAAGGACCCAGCCGTTTTGGGAAAAAGAACACCTTCCATCCCTTTTGCTCCATCGGAGGGAAGACCCAGGATTTAAAGTACAAGGGGGAGCCGACTTATCTTGAAGTGGGAGATGAGAATGATTTTCGTGAGTTTGTGACTGTCAATCGGGGCACGAGTCCTGGGGAAAAAACCGTTATAGGTAGTCGGAACCACTTTCTTGCCTATGCCCACGTGGCCCACAACTGCGTGGTGGGGAATGATTGTGTTTTCTCGAACAACGGAACCTTGGCGGGGCATGTGGAGGTGGGGGATTTTGCCGTGATCGGGGGATTATCAGCGGTTCATCAGTTTTGCCGCGTGGGGCGTCATGCGATGATCGGGGGATGCACCAAGGTGGTGCAGGATGTGTTGCCCTACATGATAGCCGACGGGAATCCGGCGGTGACCCGGGCTGTGAACCTGACCGGGTTGCAGAGGAGGGGGTTTTCGGAGGAGTCGGTCCGCGGTTTGAAAGACGCCCTGAAGGTGCTGTTAAATCCCAAGTACAACCTATCCCAGGCGAGGGATTATTTAGGGGAAAAAGGGGCTAAAACTGAGGAGGTGAAAGAGTTGATTGAGTTTTTGAAGACGTCGGAACGTGGCGTGGTTTTGCGTTAGTTAGTACCCACCTCCGACCCCACATTTCAAAAATGCCATCATAAACTATTGTGAATCAACGGCTTGCAAGACCTCTGACCCCATATAAGTCATTGTGGGGCAAGGGGTTGTATGGGTGTTTTTTCGATGTTTTTGAAGGTCTATGATCAGAAAAAAGGGATTTTCGGGATCAGATTGGATTTTTGGGCACGGCTGAAGAACTCTTTCAGGCCTGCGCGTCCACGATCGCCGAAATCGAGAGTCAGATCGTTCACATACATCCCGATGAACTGATCGGTCCGCTTTTCGTCCATCCCTCGGCTGAGGGGTAAGGCGTGGCGAACCCCGGCCTCACGGTGGTCGAGCGCGTAACGAACACTTTCCCTGAGTGTCTCCGTTACGGACGCAATCACCTCCGGACCTAGATCTCGTCGAACCACATTTCCACCCAAGGGCAAGGGGAGCCCACCCGTTTCCTTGGCCCACCAAAATCCCAAATCCTCACATAGCGTGAGTCCCTCCTCGGAGTAGGTGAGTTGTCCTTCATGAATGATGAGGCCCGCGTCCACCCGCCCCGCTAGAATCTCCTGCTGGATCTTGTCGAAGGGGAGGTTCACAGCCTGAAAACATCCGTCAGGAAGGCCGAGATAGAGCTGCAGGGTCAGATACGCGCTGGTCAGGAATCCGGGAATTCCAATCCGCATCGTTTTCATCGTTTCCCGGTCGATCTTCTTTTTTGCCACGAGACACGGGCCGTAGCCGTCCCCAAAACTGGCTCCACAGGGAAGAAGGGCGTAGCAGTCGGCGATTCGTGTGTAGGCGTGGAAGGAGACCGCCGAGATATCCAACTCCTTCGCCTCACAACGCCGATTCAAGGTCTCGATATCCTGCAGAATATGGGTGAATTCATGGCCGCGGAGATTCACCA